>DAIUFK010000017.1:0-35664 GCA_036844615.1 Candidatus Dormiibacterota bacterium
TCATGCGGACCGCCTGGAGCTTGATGGTGATGCCGCGCTCGCGCTCAAGGTCCATGGTGTCGAGAACCTGGTCTTGCATGTCGCGCTGGCTAATCGAGTTGGTGAACTCGAGGAGCCGATCGGCAAGCGTGGACTTCCCGTGGTCGATGTGCGCGATGATGCAGAAGTTCCTCACCCTCGCCTGACTCACGGTTGACACGCAATGAATCGTAGGGTGAGCGGCCGTGCGAGCATGCTTAGCACCGTCGTGCTTGTCGTGGGGGTGCTGCTGTGCTTGGTCGGAATCGCTCTTCTATTCAATGTGGGAGGCGCCGGCGACCTTGTGATCCGTCGCGTGACATCGCGCTCACTCGGCGAGCTCGCGCCCGGTTATGCAGCGTCCCGTGGCGGCTTCAAGGTGTACGCGATGCTGGTACTCGCGGTCGGCGGGGCCGTGACCGGCCTCGAGATCGCGGACCGATCAGCATTGGTCGGTTTAGGGCTATTGGTGCTCGGTATCGCCGTGTTCGTTGTTGCGTCGGTGATCGCCATCGTGGGCGAGGTAAGGACCTACCGCACCCTGAAGCGCTGATCCTGTCGCCACGTTCGACCCCAGCTGTTTCAGTTCCATGCGAGCGAGATGGTCCGCCGGCCTTTTTCTACTAATCGTCGCGTGAACCACACCGGGATCGCAGCCAAGTGCAGAAAGGTCCCCCACGGTTTCACCTCCAGTGGTTGCCTCGCCGGTACCGTCCCCTGTCGCGTCGCCGGTGACCCTACCGCTCAGCGCAGTCGACTTCACGCGTACGCCGGAATGGCGCCATCCTCCGCGTCTTCGGCAGCGAGGTCTACCCGGCGAACGGCTGCTTCTAGACAGCGAACCCGGCTGGCGGCCGGGGCCTAGACAATGCCCTTCCGCGCGCGCAATATTGGGCAGCTTGCCGCCACGCCAGATGCGGCCTGGCGGCGTCGTTCCCGGTTGCCATTGAGGAGGATGCTTATGGCCACCACAGCGCAGCACGCGAACGTCCAGCGGGCACGCCAAGGATACGAAGCCTTTAGCAAGGGAGATATGGCCACCATCAGCGAGCTTCTCGCCGACGATGTCGTGTGGCACGTCGGCGGCAGCAGCCCTATCTCCGGGGACTACAAAGGCAAGGACGCGGTCTTCGGGTTCTTCGGCAAGCTGATGGAGCTGACCGGGGGAACATTCAAGATCGAGGTCCACGACATCCTGGCCAACGACGGGCACACCGTCACCATGGTGCGCGAGACGGCCGAGAAAGCCGGCAAGAAGTTTGACAGCAAGGCTGTGCACATCACCCACCCCGACTCGGAGGGCAGAATCAAGGAGTTCTGGGGGTTCGAGGAAAACCAAGCCGAAGCGGACAAGTTTTTCGCGTAGGGTCTTCGCGCGGCCGTCAGATGATCCTGGCGGCCGCTTTACTACACGGCGATAGGAGCAGGCGCGTCGAGCCGCTGGTGAGCGCCAAGGCTCATTGGCCGGGCCAAAGCCGCCGAGCAAATCATCGAGGCCATATCCGCGGCATCGGCGGCCGCGGCTGAGTTCGTCCCGGAGCGCAAAACCCGCAGGGCGCTCTGAAGCCGCACGCCTCTGCGTAAGACCCCGGCGGCCGAATCGAGTAAGCGCCTGACGTCGACCAGGGTCAGCTCTCCACGCCGCCACACGTGGGCGCGACTGTGAACAGAACCGACGATCGGTGGCGTTGTCACCGCCGCCGCGGCGGCACGCCGTCCAAAGGCTGCGGCCTCGAGCAGCGAGTTGCTTGCCAGCCTGTTGGCGCCATGCACGCCCGTTCGCGCGCACTCGCCGGCCGCGAAAAGACCGGCGATCGAGGCACGCCCATCGAGGTCGGTCGCGATGCCTCCCATGGTGTAGTGGGCGGCCGGCGTGATCGGTACCGGCTGGCGCAGTGGGTCGATCCCCGCAAGGCGGCAGTTGCGCATGAAGTTCGGGAAGCTGTTCCGGAGCAGCGCCGGGTCCATGTGCGTCGCCGAGATGAAAGCATGGCGCTCATGTCTTGCGAGAGCCAGTGCGACCTGGTCGCGCGGCAGGAGCTCGTCGATGAAGCGCTCGCCCGAGGCGTCGACCAGGTATGCGCCTGCGCCACGGAGCGCCTCAGTGATTAGAAATGGATGGGCGCCGGCGAAGACCGTCGGGTGGAACTGGACGAACTCGAGATCTGCGACCCCCGCGCCGGCACGCGTAGCTTCGAGGATCCCCTTGCCGTTGCTGAGGCGGCTGTTGGTCGTGCGCTCGTACAAACCCGCGTAGCCGCCGGTGGCAAGAATCGTGGCACCGGCGACAACGGTCAATCCGCCCGAAAAGAGTGCGCCCTCGCAAACACCATCACCAAGAAGGGCGTGAAGCTTCGCGCCGAATCGAGTGATCCGCGGTTCGCGGTCGATTGCCGCGTGCACAAAAGCCATCAGCGTGTGGCCACTCTGGTCGCCACCGAGATGAAGAACGCGAGGCAATGAATGTGCAGCCTCGCGTGCCGCGCCGCCATCGAAGCGGACGCCGAGGGACTCGAGCCACCCGACGGTCTCCGGCCCTGCCGAGGTGAGCATCGCCACCGCGTCCGGATCGCACAGCCCGGCGCCGGCGGCCAGCGTGTCGAGGGCGTGAAGCCGGGGCGAGTCCTCGGGCAGGACTGCTGCGGCGATCCCACCCTGAGCCCGCTCAGACGATGCAGGTCCGGCGGAGACGAGGGCCACGCGAGCGCCCAACCGCGCTGCCTCGAGGGCCGCAGCAGAACCTGCGAGCCCATCGCCAATAACCAGGACGTCAGCTTTCACAATTCGACCATCCTCTGAATGGCGCCCCGAGCCCGGTCGGCAACGTCCTCGGGCACCGTGACTTCGAACACGTCATCCCGGAGCGAGGTGAGCAGCTTCTCGAGCGTGATCTTCTTCATGTAGCGGCAGATGGCGCGCTCGCTGGCGGCGTAAAAGCGGCCCTGTGGCGCTTCCTTGGCCAGGCGGTGCATGATCCCCAGCTCTGTCGCGACAACGAAGCTTCGCGTCGGGTGCTGCTGCGCGTGCCGCACCATCCCTTCGGTGCTGAGGATGTGCGTGCGCTCGGCGTCGATGTCGCCGCTCGCCTTGAAGTACATGCACTGGCTCGCGCATCCGCATTCGGGGTGCACCAGCAGGTCCGCGTCGCCGTGCTCGGCGCGGGCGCGGTCGATGTCCGCCGGCCTGATCCCCGCGTGCACGTGGCACTCGCCCGGCCAGACGTGCATCTTGCGGCCGGTGACCTTCTCGAGGTAGGTGCCGAGAAACATGTCAGGCAGGAACAGGATCTCCTTGTCTTCGGGGATGGCGCGAATCACTCGCTCCGCGTTGCCCGACGTGCAGCAGTAGTCGCTGAGGGCTTTGACCTCGGCCGTCGTGTTGACATATGAAACGACTATCGCGCGGGGGTACTCGGCCTTCCAGGCCGCCAGCTGCTCGGCATTGATGGTTGCCGCCAGCGAGCATCCCGCGGCGAGGTCGGGGATGAGCACGCGCTTCTTGGGGCTGAGGATCACCGCGGTCTCCGCCATGAAATGGACGCCGCAGAACACGATAAGGTCGGACGGCGTCGCGGCGGCCTGCCGCGAGAGACCCAACGAGTCGCCAACGTAATCGGCAACGTCCTGCACCTCTGGCACCTGGTAGTTGTGAGCGAGGATCACCGCGTTCCGCTTGCCGGCGAGCTCGCGGATCTCCGCGCTCATGCCTGCGATATCGCGCGGCACGTCGCGCCTCGCGTATTCGGCAGCGTCCGCTTCCAAAGAGATCTGTTCTACTGCCATGTTCTTGTCACCTCCAGGCTCAGGTCGAGCGCAGGCGCGGAGTGGGTAAGTGCTCCGACGGAGATCCTGTCGATCCCTGCGCGAGCGGCCGCAACCGCTCCTTCCAATGTCATGCCCCCCGATGCTTCTAACTTCGCGCGGCCCGCGGTGATTTCAACCGCCTGGCGCATGAGCTCCGCCGGCATGTTGTCGAGGAGCACGATGTCGGCGCCGCCGTCGAGTGCTTCACCCAGCTGCTCGAGCGTCTCGACCTCGACCTCGACCGGCATCGCGGCCTTACGCGCGCGCCTCACCGCTTCGGCGACACCGCCCGCGGCCGCGACGTGGTTGTCCTTGATGAGGATCGCGTCCCACAAACCGTCGCGATGATTGGTGCCGCCTCCCGCGCGCACCGCTGCGCGCTCAAGGAAGCGGAGGCCAGGCGTCGTCTTGCGTGTGTCGAGGAGTGTCACGTTTGGGAACTGGGATAGGGCATCGGTATAACGGCGAGTGAGCGTGGCGATACCCGACATGCGCTGCAGGAAGTTGAGCGCGGTACGCTCGCCGATGAGGATCGAGCCCAAAGAACCGGTGATCTGCGCCACCTGATCGCCGGCGGCGAGGCGCTCGCCGTCGGGCACGAGAGCGACGTAGTCGCAGCTGGGACGGATCATTTCGAACACGCGCGCTGCCGCGTCGTTGCCGCTCAGCACTCCCGGTTTGCGAGCGACGATCACAGCCTGGCCCATGAGCTCGGGGTCGATGACCGTTTTGGTCGTGACGTCCACGTCCTGTTCACCGAGATCTTCGTTGAGGGCGAGGGCCACCGCCCGGTCCAGGTCAGTCCGCTGCGCGGTGCGGTCGGCTCGCTGCGCGGTGCGGTCAGGCTTCGATGAAACCATCGGGCTCCTCGCGCAGGCCGAATGCCTGCTGAGTGAAGCGGAAGAGGTACGCCTTCTTGCCGCGGACACTCCTTTCTTTGCCTGTCTGCTCAATCACGCCGCGATCGACCACCCGGCGCCAGAAGTTGCCCCGGTTGATCGAAAGGCCGAGCACTGCCTCATAGACGTGCTGCAGCTCAGAGATGGTGAAGTCAGCCGGCAGAAGCTGGAAACCGACTGACGAGTAGCCCACCTTGCTGCGAAGGCGGCGGACCGCGTAGTCAACCACTTCGCGATGGTCGAACGCCATCTCGACCGGCAGGCGGCGCACGGGGTGCCACTCCTGCTCGGATCCATCCTTTTCACCTGCGCACGCCTCGGCCAGCGCCACAGGGACGATGGCGATGTAGGCGACGCTGAGAACGTCACCACGCGGGTCACGGCCCGGCACCACAACCTGACCGGCGGCATCGAGCTGCTGCGGCCGGTGGAAGGTCTTGAGCTGCTCGATCCATCCGCCGTCGACCCCGGTGATGCCCACTTGAAGAGCGCGGGCCTGAGAGTCGAGCGAGGTGCCAGGGCAGCGCAGGCCGCCAGGCAGGGCCCAGAAGCCTGGGTAGGGCGGGTCGGCCCGCCGCCGCAAGAGGACGCTCAGCTCGCGGCCGGCGAGGGTGAACACTGCTAGGTCGACCGAGACCGGGCAGCTTGACTCCATGAGCTCGCGACCCACCACCTGCTCCACCATCTCATGCCCAATGTTATCTCATTTCGAAGCAGCAGTGGGAAGCGGAGTGGGGTCGCGCCGGGATAGGACAGTCGCCAGGGCGACAAGAGCAGCAGTGTCAGCCCGCAGGTTGCGCGGGCCAAGCGTGGCCTTCAGCTCGACTCGCGCCATCTCCTTATCCGACCAGCCGCCTTCCGGGCCGACCAGCAGGGTAAGGTCGCGAGGCTCGGCCAGGTCGGCAAGCCGCCGGGGCGCTGTGCGACTGAGCATCACCGGCGCCTTGTACTGCTCGAGCGCCTCGGCGAGCGAGGAAGGTCCCACGACCACTGGCACGGCAAGCCGGCCGGCCAGCATCGCGGCCTCCCTGCAGATCGTGTGCCAGCGCTCGGGCTTGGAGCCTCGAGCGACGCTTCGATCCGCCTGGATGATGTGGAAAGCGAAGGCGCCGGCCTCGGTGCAACGTGAAAGTACGAGCTCGAGCGCCGGCGCCGGCAGGTGGGCGATGGCGATCACGATCTTGGCCGCCGGCTCGGGGTGGTGCGGGCGCTCGCCCACGACAGTGCCTTCCACCCTGTCGGGTGACACGTGATCGAGGCGCAGGGTGAGCATGAGGCCCGCGGGATCGACCACCTCGATCTCCTCCCCCACACGCGCCCGCAGCGAGCGCGCGAGATGGCGGGCGTCTTCGCCGATGATCACCGCCCGCTCGCCGTCTCGCTCTACATAGAAGGAAGGCACCAGGGGCTACATCGCGTTGAAGGTTTCGTAGACGGCGATTTCCCCGCCACCCCTCAAGATGGGACAGCCCTTTGCCAACTTGGTCGCTTGGTCGAGCGAAGGTGCCTCGAGGATGCTGTAGCCGGACGCCCGCTTGCCGATGGGACCTTTGGCGACGCTGCCGTCGGAACGGATCTTGTTGACGGCGCCCGACATCGGATTGCCCCCGTCAACCATCGAAGACCCCACCTTCTCGAACCACCTCTCCCACCGCTTCAGGGCACGAGCCTGTGCGCCGGGAGTCGCGGACATGCCGCCCCCGTAATAGACGAGCAAGTACTTCACGCTTCCATCTCCTGCATTGTCTGACGACGCGCACTCAGGCTAGCTCGTGGGCCTGCACCCGTCAGCTAAGGCGTGACCTCTGGTCGGATATCAGCGCCAATGCTCCCGCGAGGCGCTCGCGATTCGCCGGATCGTTGAGCCAACGGCTCTGGCCCGAAGGATGAGGCAGCGGCACCATCAGCGGTTTGTCGCCGAAGCTCTCGCCGACTCGGCTCTCGAGCGGGCCCGGGCCGAGGAAGCGGTTGATCGCCATCTGGCCGACCAGGACCAGCATCTGCGGCTTGAGGATCCGCAGCTCCGCGTCGAGCCAATGGGCGCAGTTGGCGATGGCGCCGGAAGGAGGCCGCAGGTCGCCGCTGCCTGTCGCGTTGCGTCCGGGAAAGCAGCGCATGAGGGCGGCGATATAGGTGAGCTTGCGGAATTCGTCTGGGCTCGCAAAGCCGGCGCGCATCATCCACCTGTCGAGCTCCTTGCCCGCGCGACCTGAGAAGGGGCGGCGAGACACACGTTCGGTCGGGCCAGGGGCCTGGCCTACAAGCATGAAAGGCGCACCCCACATTCCTTCAAACGTGGGGTTGGCCTCGGGGATGATGCCCTGATCCACGCACAGACGACACTCGCGGCAGGCGATCTGGTGGGCGCGCAGAGACTCTCGACTCATTGGACTGACGAAATTAACAGGCAGGGTTGTTGCTGCAGCAAAGCATTCGTACGCTGGCCGACAGGTGCGAAGGTTGAGGGGGAGGGCAACCGGAACCCGTTTGGAGGGAGGGCCCGCGGCGAGATAGGCCCGATTCGGTTTCGGCATCGAGCAGGTTCGCTCTCTGCTTCCCGGTAACATGCGGTTGCGATGGCCGCCCCTTCCCCCGACCAGGTGCTCGGCGTGCTGGCCCACATCCAGGACCCCGACCTCGGGCGCGACGTCGTCAGCCTCGGGATGATCAAAGAGCTCGAGGTAAGCCCCGAGGGAAGGGTGAGCTTTACGTTCGAGCTGACGACTCCGGCGTGCCCTGTACGCGACCGCTTCAAGTCGCAGGCTCAGGACCTGGTCGGCGACATTCCCGGCGTCACCGCCGTCGACGTGCGCATGACAGCCAACGTCAGACCTGCCTTCATGCGCCCCAAGCCGTCTGAGATCCTCCCGGGCGTGAAGCAGACGATCGCTGTCGCCTCCGGCAAGGGCGGCGTCGGCAAGTCGACGGTGGCGGTGAACCTCGCGGCGGCCCTGCGCAAGGCAGGAGCCGACGTCGGCCTCCTCGACGCCGACATCTACGGACCTTCGGTGCCGGCCATGATCGGTTCCAGGGCGGTGCCCGAGCAGGTCAACGGCCGCCTCCAGCCCGTCGACGCCCACGGCCTGAAGGTGATGTCGTTCGGGCTGATCTACCCTGGCAACGAGCCGACGATCTACCGCGGGCCGATGGTCGGCAAGGCGATCGAGGCGATGATGACCCAGGTCGATTGGGGCATGCTCGACTACCTCGTCATCGACCTCCCTCCAGGCACTGGCGACGCGTCGCTGACCCTCGCGCAGGCAATCCCTCTAACCGGCGTGGCCATCGTATGCACGCCCCAGGACGTGGCCACCGACATCGCGGTGAAAGCCCTACAGATGTTCAGGAAGCTGAACGTCACCCCCCTCGGCCTCATCGAAAACATGAGCTGGTATGTCTGTCCCAGCTGCGGGCACCGCCACGAGATCTTCAGCCACGGCGGCGCGGAGGCTGCCGCCAAGCGCCTCGGCGTGCCGTTCCTTGGTGCGATCCCCCTCGAGGAAGGCATCCGCGAGGATGCCGACTCCGGCACGCCTGTCGTCATCTCGAGACCCGATTCCGTGGGCGCTCAGGCGTTCGTCAACATCGCCTCGCAGGTGGCGGCGCGGACCTCCATCCAGTCCTTCCGGCAGCTGCCTGTCATCAACGTCAGGTAAGGCTCGGCACAGCAGCTGCAAGACCCCGACCCGTTTCCAGTCAACGTCGACGTCGACCGCGAGCGCCAGGTGATGGAGATCCAGTGGGAGGGTGGCCACCGCAGCGCCTATTCGGGAGAGCAGCTTCGATGGGCATGCCCATGCGCCGAATGTCGAGGCGAGGCGGGAGCGCCCGGCCGCCTTTCCCACCTGAAGAGCCTCGCACCGGACGAGCTCCGGATCCAGGACGTGAGCCTCGTCGGCCAGTACGCGCTGCAGATCGCTTTTCAGAGCGGCCACGCCACCGGCCTCTACACCTTCTCCCTGCTGCGCAGGCTCTGCACGTGCGCTGAGTGCGCGTCGCCCGGATCGTAGAACCGAACTCAAACCCGGGTCCTCCGTGCCATAATTCCCCCCCGGCCCGTTCCCCTCTACGCCCTTGCAAGAGATTGAGCACACGTCTATCCCGGCCGCAGCCCTGAGGCGATCCCGAAGAACGGGGTTACGCCGCGGGAGCTGGATCGCCCTTGGCGCTGCCCTGACCGTCCTTTTCAGCGCGGCCGGCGGCTTCATCGTCTACGCCAACACCCTGCCGACCGCGGTGACCCTCAACGTTCGGGACGGCCAGAAGGACATCCCGACCGACTCCAGGCTGGTGCTGAGGTTCACACGCCCGGTCGCCCTCAGCGCGGTCCAATCAGCCCTGTCGGTCGCTCCATCCACCGACGGGACCCTGACAGCGGTGCTGGGTCAGACCGAGTTCGAATGGGCTGCTGCCAAGCCCCTCGTGGAGCTCACGAGTTACACGGTCACGCTCAAAGCGCTCACCGATCTAGGCCGTCATCCGGTGAAGGCCGCCCAGTGGACGTTCACGACGATCATCGTGCCCCGAGTGCTGTCGGTGACCGCGCCCGGAGGGATGGCGCTGGCCGATGGCGGTGAGATCGATCCCGCAACACCCCTTCAGCTCAACTTCAACGACGCGATGGATCAGGCCACCGTCAACGTGGCGCTCGGCACCAAGGCCGCGACCCTCAAATGGTCGGCTGACAGCAAGAGCGCTGCCATCTCAACGGTCGGCATCCCCTCGGGCCCGCTCGACATTCTCCTCGCCCCAGGCGCCATCGACCAGACAGGCCATCCGCTGGCAACCCCCTTCAACCTGAACACCGGGGTCTATTACCACGACCTTGAAAAGACCACATCTCTCAAGTTCCCAGCCCTGATCCAGGTCCCCAACGACGAGTTCGCGCGCGACCAGAACGGCCTTCAGGCTGCCAGCATCGTTTTCGAGTACGTGGCCGAGGGAGGCATCACGCGCCTCACCGCGATCTACCAGAACGCTCCAGCCGTCGTCGGCCCCATGCGTTCGAGCCGCTTCATCTCATTGAAGATCGCGCGTCATTACAAGGGCCTGCTGTTCCAATCGGGCGAGTCACAGGCGACCCGCAGCCGGGCGGCCGGCGATCCCGTCCCCCAGTTCTTCGACACCATCGGTTACACCTACAGGACTGGCACACGCTTCACGCCGGACAACCTCATGATCAGCGGCACCTCCGTCCGCAAGGCGGAATCGCTGTACGGGCTAGCGGCTTACGTGGTCCCCAAGAAGCGTCAGGTGCTGGCCGGAGGAGGTCCGGCGACCAAGGTCAGCATCCCCGAGCACTACTCCACATACGCCTACGACGCAGCCTTCGGGACCTATCAGAAGACCGAGGAAGGTCACGCTTACCGCGACGCCACCCTCAAGCAGCCGCTGCGTATCGAGATGCTGATAACCCTTCACACCCAGGTGCAGCTGCTGGACGTCGGCGACGGCCACGGCGCCCACATCCACGACTACAACCTCGACTCGAGCGGCCGATTCGACGTCTATTACAAGGGCCGCCATTACACAGGTACCTGGAGCGCCACCTCGGCGCATGCGCCGTTGAGCTTCAAGCTCTCAACCGGTGAGGCTCTTAACCTGCCTCCCGGCCTGGTCTGGATCGACGTCACGACCTAGCTGACCCGACGCGGTCCGTCTAAGCGCGGGCAGCGTCCTTGAGCGAGGTGACGTACATCGACGCGGCCACCGCGGCGGTGGTGCCATCGCCGACCGCTGTCGCGATCTGCTTGGTGAGCTGAGAGCGCACGTCGCCGACTGCCCATATGCCCTCCACCGACGTCTGCATGTCACGTCCCGTGAGGATGTAGCCGGCCTCGTCGTGGTCGACGTGAACCTTGAACAGGCTCGAGTTGGGCACGAAGCCGACGAAGATGAAGGCGCCGCCGACCGGCAGCTCCTTCGAGACCCCGCGCTGGTCGTAGTGGACGACCTGGACCTTCTCGTCGCCAGTTATCTTCGTTACTGCCGCCTCGAGGATGAGCTCCACCTTGGGGTTGGCGCGCGCCCTGTCGATCAGGATGGGCTGGGCCCGCAGCTCACTGCGCCGGTGGATGATGTACACCTTCGACGCGTAGCGAGTGAGAAACTCACCCTCCTCCACCGCGGCGTCGCCGCCACCCACTACCGCCAGCTCCTGGCCTTTGAAGAAAGCGCCGTCGCAGACCGCGCAGTAGCTGACGCCCCGGCCCCAGAACTCCTTCTCGCCCGGCACGCCCAGGTAGCGCGGCAGTCCGCCCGCGGCCATGATCAGAGCGGGGGCGCGCAGCTCCTCGCCCGATTCGAGGCGCACCACCTTGGTCACTCCCTCGACGTCGATCTCCTTGACCGGTTCGAAGTCCCGTACCTCGAGGCCGAACTTGCGGGCGTGGTCGCCCATCTTGGTCGCCAGCTCCGAGCCGAGGATCGTCTCAAAGCCCGGGTAGTCCTCCA
This sequence comes from Candidatus Dormiibacterota bacterium, assembly GCA_036844615.1. Classification (GTDB taxonomy): domain Bacteria; phylum Chloroflexota; class Dormibacteria; order Dormibacterales; family Dormibacteraceae; genus Palsa-872. Next base: position 11,174 of record DAIUFK010000017.1, read on the forward strand.
CCAGCTCGGTGTTCAGGAGCTGTCCGCCGAGCGGTCCCCGGTCGACCAGCACAGCCTTCAGGTTCATCCTTGCCGTGTAGAGGCCTGCCGCCAGACCGGCCGGGCCGCCCCCCACGATGATCACGTCGTAGCTGCTCATTGCACTAGTTGAAATGGCGCGAGGCGGGGTCGCTATTCCTATCCGTGCTTGAACTGCGCCCCGAAGCCGCCGCGCGGGCTCTGGCAGGCGATGTTGTCGAAGGGGCAGCCGATGGAGCAAGCGCCGCACTCGATGCAGTTGCCAAAGCTGACCAGGGTCTTCTTTTGCTCCTCGTTCCACTCATAGACGCCGGCGGGGCAGAAATGCGTGCAGTACTTCCCCTCGCAGCGCGTGCCGCAGACCGCCTGGTCGATGATCTCGATGTGCGGCTTGCCGCTGTCCTCGTTGTACTTGACAGTGAAGAGCTTGTCGGTGAGCTTCTCCATCCCGTCTCCCAGTCTAAGAGCCGCCGAACCGTTCCCAGACACGGCACATCAACCTGATCGTGTTGAGGTAGTCGGCTGCCCGGATGTTCTCGTTCGGGGCATGGATCCTGTTGTCGGGCCTGCCGACTCCCACCGGGAGAACTGTCGGGATCCCCAGGTCCGAGACGACTGGATGCATTGGGCCGGTCGCCTGCATGAACGGCCACAGGACCGGCTCGCCGTGCAGCTCCCTGACGCTCTCGATCACGCTCTTCGCGACGTCGGACTCGGGGTCCGACCGCGCGGGCTTCTCCGCATCGGCCCACACAATTTCGACCTTGTCAAAGCCATGCGAGTCGAGGTGCTTGCGCAGGCTGTCGAGAACGTGCGCCGGATCCTGGTCGGGGATGAGCCTGAAGTCGAGCTTGGCGGTTGCCTCAGCCGGAAGCACCGTCTTGGACCCGGGGCCCTGGTACCCGGTGGTGACTCCCGCGATGTTGCACGTGGGAGTGAACAGAAGCTGCTCGATCACCCGCTCGGGCTTGGGATCACGGACCAGCCTGTCGAAACCGACGAGCTTCTTTCGCTGCTCCACCTCGGGGTCGATCTTGGCCATCATCCGGCGGTCCGCGTCGGTGGGCTTGAGCATCCCGTCATAGAAGCCGTCGATCCTCACGTTCATGTCCTGGTCGCGCAGGCTCGCGAGGGCTTCGATCAGGTACATGGCGGCGGACGGGTAGATCGACGCGAAGCCCGAGTGTTGGTCGAAGGCGAGGAACCTCACGCTGAGCTGCACGTAGACGAGGCCGCGGCACCCGAACTGGAGGGTCGGCCGGGACGCGTCGTCGAAGGAAGCCCCCGATTCCCACAGGCATCCGTCGGCGCTGAGCTTGCTCGAATGCTCGTGGGCGATCTTCTCAAACGACTTGGAGCCGATCTCCTCTTCGCCCTCGACAAGGAAACGGAGCGTGACCGGAACATCACCAAATTGTTTGAGTGTCTCAACCGCGTGGATTCGAGCCATCACGTCGGCTTTGTCGTCGGCGATGCCGCGCGCGACGATGCGGCCGTCCTTTTCAACCGGCTCGAACGGTTTGGAGTCCCACAGCTCGATCGGGTCGACTGGCTGAACGTCGTAGTGCTGGTACAGAAGCAGCTTGCGCCGGCCGGAGCCAGGCACCTCGGCGTAAAGGGCAGGCATCCCTCCAGCCTCGAGCGTCTCGACCCTGTCCGTGTATCGGGCAAGTCGCTCCGCCAGCCAGTCGCGGGCAGGCTTCACAGCCTCCGCTCCATGGTTGGAGATGCTGGGGAAGGCGCACAGCTCCTTCAGCTCCTCCACGAACCGGCGGCTGTTCTTCTCGATGTACGCGTCGACAGCGCTTGTCGAGATCACAGTGCCATTGTTTCACCCGCGTAACCTTGTCGTGTGAGCGAGGGCGAGAGCGAATTCCACTTCTCGCCGCGGCCCAACCGCGCCGCTGAAATCAACTGGCACCCATGGGCTGAGGGTGCTTTCGTCGAGGCCCGACAGCTCAACCGTCCCATCCTCCTGTCCATCTCAGCCGTTTGGTGTCACTGGTGCCACGTCATGGACGAGACCACTTACTCCCACCCGGGTGTGATCGATCTGATCAACCGCGAGTACGTCCCGATCCGCGTCGACAACGACGTGAGGCCGGACATCAACCAGCGCTACAACATGGGCGGCTGGCCTTCAACCGCTTTTCTCACCGATTCAGGAGACATCCTGACTGGTGGGACGTACATGCCCCCAGACCAGATGGCCGACGCTCTCTCACGCGTGGTGAGCTACTACCGCACGCATCAGCCCGAGATAGCGAGTCGGGTGCTCGAGGCGCGCAAGCGCGCCGGCTCGGGCGTCGCTCGCAGCGCAGGCGATCTTGATGACACGATCGTCGACTTGATCCTGGAGGCGGTGACCAACGCGTACGACCCCGAGTACGGCGGGTTCGGCAGCGCGCCCAAGTTCCCGCAGACCGATGCCCTGCTCCTGTTGCTGGAGCAGGCGCAGATCCGCTCTGACCCCGCTCTCCGCCAGATGGCAGTCCACACGCTCGAGCAAATGGCCGGAGGCGGCACTTACGACCACGTCGAAGGCGGCTTCTTCCGCTACTCGACAACGCAGGACTGGAGCGTCCCCCACTTCGAGAAGATGCTCGAGGACCACGCGGGCCTCGTCAACGCCGTCGCCCTCGCCGGCCTTGACAGCGTGCTCGACTCCGCGACGCGCTACCTGGACACAGTCCTTCGCGACGACAAGACCGGACTCTATGCGGGAAGCCAGGATGCTGACGAGCACTACTACTCCCTGGGAGGCGGTGAGCGGGCTCCCCAAAATGCGCCATATGTCGACCGCCGCGTCTACACGTCGTGGAATGCGGCGCTGGCGATCGCCTACCTGGACGCCGCGGCCCGCCGCGGCCGACCCGACCTACATGAGCATGCGGCGAAGCTCGTCGAGCAGCTCTTTCACGACCGCTACCAGACGGGAAGGGGCCTGCTTCACACCGAAGACGCAGGCGGCCAGCTCGGCGACCAGGTCTGGGGCCTGTGGGCGGCGGTGCGCGCGCACCAGTCGGGCCTTGGAGAGCAATGGCTGCCAAGAGCTGTCGACATCGCGGCCCACCTGGAAGAGCATTACGCCGACGGCGATCTCGGTGGATATTTCGATCACGCGGGCGGCGACCAGCTGGGCAGGCTGGGCGACCTCATCAAGCCGCTTGGCGACAACTCGGTCGCGGCGACGGCCCTGGTCGAGCTTGACGTTCTGACCGGGGAGGCCGACCAGCGGTATCTCTCGCGCGCCCGACGGACGCTCGAATCAGTGGCTGGGCTGCCCCGGCAGTACGGCCTGATGGCCGCGGCCTTCGCGCGCGCCCTTGATCGCGTGCGTCAACCGGTAAAGGTGAGCACCGGCAACGCGGACCTCGTGCGCGCGGCTCTGCTGGCTCATCCCTATGCCGTCATCGATCCCAACGGGGACAAGCGCGCTGTTGTCTGCGTGGGCACCATATGCTTGGCGCCGGTGTCCACCCCTGCAGCCCTTGGCGAAGCACTCCAGGAAGCAGTACAGACGCGTGCCTGAGAGCCGGCGCCACTTCACGCGGCGTGTCGACAAAGCTCTCAACGACACCAACCTCCAACGGGCGCTCACCAGCGGCCTGACGGGAATCCGGGGCCGCCGCAACCTCGCCTTCGAGAATTTCGATTTCGCCAAGGGACAGGCGGAGCTCAAGAGAAGGCGCCAGGCCAACCTCGAGCGCCTGCCCGAGCTCGCTGAGCAGTTCAAGGAGAGGCTCGAAGCGGCCGGCGGCGTCGTTCATTACGCGAAGGACGCGGCCGAGGCGCGCGACATCATCGGCAAGATCTGCCGGAAGGCAGCCGGCGAAAGCAATTCATCCAGCCGGATGGTTGTCACCAAGGTCAAGTCGATGGCCGGCGAGGAGATCGAGCTGAATCCGTATCTCGAAGGGCTGGGCATGGAGGTGGTCGAGACCGACCTCGGCGAGCGGATGGTGCAGCTGACCAAGACACACCCCTCTCACCTCATAGCGCCGGCCATCCACCTGACAAAGGAGGATGCAGCCGCGGTCTTCGGGACCGAGCCCACGATCGAGGCCATCCAGAAGCACGCGCGCGAATCGCTCCGCCAGAAATTCATCGAGGCAGGTGTCGGGATCAGCGGCGCCAACATGGCGATCGCGGAGACGGGCACCGTCGTCCTCGTCACCAACGAAGGCAATGCCGACCTCACGACGGTCCTTCCGCCGGTGCACATCGCGCTTTTCGGTATCGACAAGCTGGTGGCGACCCTTGACGATGCGGTGGCGGTGTTGAGGATGTTGCCTCGCAGCGGCACCGGCCAGGTGATGACCAGCTATGTCAACTGGATCACCGGGCCGTCGAGGTCAGCCGACATCGAACAGTCACTGACGATAGGTGTGCACGGACCGCGCGAGATGCACTGCGTAATCATCGACAACGGGCGTACGGAGATGCTCGAGGACCCGATCTTTCGCGACGCCCTGACCTGCATCCGCTGCGGCGCCTGCTCCAACGCCTGTCCCACCTTCATGGCGGTGGGCGGCCATCAGTTCGGATACATCTACAACGGTCCCATCGGACTGGTGCTCACACCGTTCCATCACGGCATCGACAAGGCCGACCTGCCGAACACGCTATGCACGCAGTGCAACGCATGCCAGGAGATCTGTCCGGTCGACATTCCGCTGCCGCGCCAGATCCTGGAGCATCGCCGTCACGGCCGAAAGTCGCTGCGCAAGAAGGCGCTGCTCGGCGTCTGGAAGCACGAGGACCTTGCGGACCAGGTATTGCGCGCGGGCGCCGCGTTCACTGGCCTCGTACCCGCGCAGCCGAGGCTCGCGCGCGTGCCATTTCGAGACCTGGCTGCCAGCTCGCCCGAGGGCGATGGACATCGGCCGCTGACCATCTTTGCCTCGTGCATGGTGGACAGGATGCTGCCTCAAGCTGCCACCGCCCTACGACAAATCGCAGACATCGCCGGCTACACGGTTGAGTTTCCAAAGGGGCAGTGGTGCTGCGGTCTGATCGCGGCCAACGCCGGGGACTTCTCGGGGGGAGCCGATCTTCACGACAAGCTGGCAAAAAGCCTTGGAAATTCCAAGGGCCCGGTCGTCACACCTTCCGCCTCCTGCTTCGGCGCCTTCACCATCGACGCGCCAGAATGGGGCGCCGCGGCAGACGAGCCTCTTCGGTCCCGGTTCCGGGATTCAGTCCGCTTCGTCCTGGAATTGCTTGCCCAGCAGCCGGAGCTGGTGGGTCGGGCCGGCAAGGGACAGAAGGTCGCGTATCACGACTCCTGCCAGTCCCTGCGCCAGCTGGGGCTCAAGAGCGAGCCGCGACGCCTGCTCGAGCTGGCCGGCTACGAGGTGGTGGACATCCCCGATATCGCCAACTGCTGCGGCTTCGGCGGCACGTTCAGCGTCGAGTGGCCCGAGGTCGCGGCCCGTCTCGCGAAATGGAAGCTCGACGCCATTGCGGAGACCGGCTGCACAGTCGTCGCCTCGGACAATCCAGGCTGTCTCATCCACATCGCCACCGCGGCCCGCCGCCGCCGTATTGACCTGCGTGTGGCACACGTGCTCGAGCTCGTGGCCGAGCAGCTTGCGGCACCGGACCGGTAGGGTTGTCGCCGGTGAGAGTCACACTCGTCGCCACCGCGCCGGCAGACCTGACCGTGGACGCCCTCGCGATCCCGATCGCCACCGGGCAGCGGCTGTCCGGGAGCGCGCTGGACCTCGACAGGGCCCTTGGCGGGCTCCTGTCCGAGCTTCTGGCCAGCGCTGAATTCAAAGGCCGCATCCACGAGGTGATGCCAGTCCACACCCACGGCCGCATCGCCCCACGCCGGGTGATCCTGTACGGCCTCGGAGCGATCCGCGACCTCGACGGCCAGCGCTTGCGCTCAGCTCATCACGAGCTGGTCCGCGCCATGCGCACATACGGCTACCGGCGGTTCGCTCTTCTCCGCGGCGAACCGCTGGGCGTCGAGAGCCTGAGCGCAGTCGTCGAGGGTTGCGTGATGGGAACCTTCGAGCGCCGCTCTCGCCAGACCGGCGCCCAACCTGAGAGAGGCGAGATCGAAGAGCTGGTGCTCACAGGGTTCGGCCAGGGTCGTGAGCACGAGGTGGTGGCTGCTAAGGAGTCGGGCGAGGCGACCAACCACGCGCGCGAGTGGCAGAACGCGCCACCCAACGAGCTGACGCCCGACGCCCTGGCGCAGGAAGCGACAAGGATTGCCCAGCGTCACGGAATGGAGATCGAGGTCCTCGGTCCTGCCGACCTTCGTTCGGGCGGGTACAACCTCTTGCTCGGAGTGGCCTCGGGCTCGGCACAGCCCGCGCGCCTTATCCGCCTGCGACATCGAGGCAGAGACCACGCCGGCGGAGCCACCGGAACCGACGCCACAGTTCTTGCCTTGATCGGCAAGGGCGTCACGTTTGACACGGGTGGCATCTCGCTGAAAGACCCTGCCTCGATGAGCCAGATGAAGGCGGACATGGCAGGGGCGGCGGCGGTGCTTGCGGCCATCGACGTCATTGCCGCACGCAAGCTGCCGCTCGACGTGATGGCGGTGGTCGCCGCCACCGAGAACATGCCAGGCCCGACAGCACAACGTCCAGGCGACGTCGTGGTGAGCGCCGACGGCAAGACTGTCGAGGTCGTGAACACCGACGCGGAAGGCAGGCTGATCCTGGCGGACGCGATCACGCACGCGCTCCGAAACGGCGCGACGCACATGGTCGACCTCGCCACCCTCACTGGAGCCGCCACTGTCGCGATCGGGCATGGAGCCACGGCTGCGGTGAGCAACGATGACGCTTTCTGGAGGCTGATCGAAGAGGCCGCACGGACGGCCGGCGACCGAGTCTGGCGGCTGCCCATCTTCGCCGACTACCGCGTGCTGCTCCGCAGCCAGATCGCGGACCTGAGAAATGCGGAGTACGGAGAGGCCGGGACAATACTCGGAGGCATGTTCATAGGCGAGTTCGCCCGTGGCAAGCCGTGGGCTCACCTTGATATCGCCGCGTCCAGCTGGAACACGAACGCCGAGCTGACGACAGTGCTCCGCGGCCCATCGGGAGCGGGCACACGCCTGTGCATCGAGCTCGCGGAACTGATGGCTGGAGCCGCGCGTTAGAACCACGATGGGACTCCTCGAGAAGATCGAATCCCCAGCCGACCTTCGTCGCCTTGACCAGGCCCAGCTGACGCAGCTCGCTGTGGAGGTGCGCGAGTTCCTGGTCGCGCAAACCTCCAGATCGGGCGGCCATCTCTCTCCGAACCTGGGCGTGGTCGAGCTGACCTTCGCCCTGCATCGCGTGTTCGACAGCCCTAAGGACGCGATTGTTTGGGACACAGGCCATCAAGCCTACGTGCACAAGATCGTCACAGGCCGCGCCAAAGACTTCGAACGGCTCAGGCAGGCCGGCGGCCTTTCCGGATATCCGTCGCGCAGCGAATCCGAGCACGATTTCGTCGAGAACAGCCACGCCTCGACATCGCTCAGCTACGCGCTCGGGATCGCCGAGGCGCGACTCCGCAAGCGCGTGGGCGGTCACGTGATCGCGGTGATTGGCGATGGGGCGCTAACGGGTGGCATGGCGTATGAGGCCTTGAACCAGATCGCGCACCTCCAACCCCCGAACCTGATCATCGTCATCAACGACAACGGGCGGTCATACGCCCCGACAGTCGGTGGGCTCGCGCGCCATCTATCACAGCTGCGGGTTGACCCCAGGTACGAGCGCATCAAAGAGGACATCTCCAGGCTCCTGCGCGACCTACCTCTTGTCGGGTCGACTGCCGACCAGGCCGCATATCGCGTCAAAGAGAGCCTCAAGCAGCTCCTCCAACCTTCGACTGTCTTCGAGAGTCTCGGGATCAAGTACGCAGGCTTTGTGGACGGCCACGACGAGCCCGCGCTCGAAGAGGTCCTCTCGCGTTCCAAGCGACTGCGAGCGCCGGTGGTCGTCCACGTGGTCACTGAGAAAGGGCACGGATACGGCCCCGCAGTCGATGACGACGTCGACAAGCTTCACGGTGTAAGTGCTTTCGATCCGCTGACCGGCCGGCCGCGCTCGACAGAGCTCACCTACACGGACGTCTTCGGCGAGGCTCTCATGACTGCCGCGACCGCACGGCCGGAGGTGTGCGCGATCACCGCCGCCATGGCCTCATCGACAGGCCTCTTGAACTTCGCGAAGGAATTTCCAGAACGTTTCTTTGACGTGGGCATCTGCGAGCAGCACGCTGTGACCTTTGCCGCGGGCCTGGCGCTGGCGGGAATGCATCCAGTGGTCTGCATCTATTCGACGTTCCTCGCTCGCGCTTTCGACCAGACGATCATGGACGTCGCGCTGCACAAGCTGCCTGTCGTCTTCGTCATCGATCGCGCCGGCGTTACCGGCCCGGACGGCTCATCGCACCACGGCGTGTTCGACCTCTCCTACCTCCGGCTTATCCCCAATCTGAAGGTGGCGGCCCCGGCTGACGCGACCGAGCTCTGCGCATTGCTCGAGACCGCCCTCGCGTCCGACGGCCCGATCGCCATCCGCTACCCGAAGGGCCCGGTGCCCGCGACACCGGACCTGCCGGTTGAACCGCTGCCCATCGGACGATGGGAGGAGCTGCGAAAGGGGACTGATGCGGTGATCTTCGCCGTCGGCCGCATGGTCGAGGTTGCCAAGGAGGCGGCTGAGCGCCTGGAGGTTCAGAAGGTCTCGTGCGCCGTCGTGAACGCGCGCTGGATCAAGCCGGTGGACCCCCGCATCGTCGATTGGGCCCGCAGCCACCCTGTCGTGGTCACAGTCGAGGACAACGTGGGCACAGGAGGATTCGGCGGTGCTGTCCTCGAGGCCCTGGCTCCCCACGGACTCGCGGGCCGCGTCCGGCTGCTGGCCCTTCCCGATGAGTTCCTTCCGCAGGGGAAAGCGTCTGACATCTTGAAACAGCACGGCCTGGATGCGGCAGGCGTCGCCAAGTCCGTGTACGAAGCGGTCCAGAGGAACGTCCGGACCGAGAAGTAGCCGCCCGAGGTTCCGCTAGAGCTTCTTGCGGCCTGCGTAGCCCTCGCCGATGCGGTGCCAGTGCTCGACACGCTCTTCGCCGAGCTTCCAGCAAAGTTCCACCAGCTCACTGCCGCGATAGGACGGAAAATCGATCAGGCCCTCGAGCGGGCCCTTGAGCTGGATGCCCATGCCGTTTAAGCTCGCAACGGCCTTCAGCAGCTCCATCTCGGCGCCACCGGCGGCGTCGCGCGCCTGCTGCTGCCGAGTTTGGTCGTCCGCTGTCGCGCCAGGCCGTTTCGATTCGTACTGGGCGATGCGCGCCTGGTCCTCGAGCTCGGGTAGTAGGGCGGAAAGCTCGGCGATCTGCGCGACGATCCTGCGCACACGAGGCAATTCGTTGTTTGCCTCCTCGACCGTGTAGGTGCGGAGCCTCTGCACGGGTCAAAGATAGCCGCAAGGCGCGCCGTCATGGCGGTGAGGGCGCCAGACTTCGATCATGGATGCGAGCGAGATGCGGAGTCGAGTGGCCGCGGCGCGAGTGGCTCGATTCGCATCTGTAGATGCGGACCGGAGACCCCATGTCGTTCCCATCACCTTTGCCCTCGAAGGCGAGGTGCTGTACTTCGCAGTCGACGCCAAACCAAAACGAACCACCAACCTCAAGCGCCTTCGCAACATCGCCGCCAACCCCGCGGTCTCCATCCTCATCGACCATTACGAGGACGAGTGGGAAGGGTTGTGGTGGGTTCGGCTCGACGGCACGGCGCGAGTCGTGACCGCACCAGACGAGAGCAATCAGGCTCTCGACCTGCTCGCGCAGCGCTATCCCCAATACATCGCCACAAGGCCTGCCGGGCCTGTGGTCGCCGTGGCGATCGAGAGCATGACCGGTTGGTCGGCATCCTGAGCCTCAGAGTCCGATCAGCTCTGGCTGCGCCTGCTCGACCGAGTACCGCAGAGGCAGTGCGTCGAGGCCCATGGTGCCAAGTGGGTAAGGCCCAAGCCGGCGACCCTCGATCGATGCCGTCCATGTGACTTCGTACTGGACGGCGGACCTCACCCGGTAACCCGCTTGATCGTGAGCCTCGTAGGTGTGCTTTACCGACGAAGGCTGCGGGTACTCTTTTCCATAGCCAGACGAGTCGGAGTACTGCGCAGTGTCACCGTCACCGAAGTCCCAGCTGGCGCGGGTAGGGACCGCGGTCAGCGCGTAGTCGATGCCGCGATAGGTCTCATGCATCGTCATTGGCGCGGGCGATGGCATAAGCCAGAACCAGGAGTCGAGACCGACCAGCCCTTGCACTCTGGGGTTCGCCACCACCTGGGTTTCAATGGCTTTCCACGCCGGCACCGGCGGGGGTGCGAGCCGCCCTGCGCATGCGACCTGCTCGGCGGTGGCGTTCTGCAACCTGTCGAACGCGACGACGTGTGCGCAGGCCATGTCTTTTGGAGTCAGACCTGTCTGCTCAAGCGTCCGAGGGCGGTTGGTCGATGCGAGCTGCAGCCGGCCCGGCGAGCCGTTCATCGTGAGCCAGGATGAGTAATGGTCCATTCCCGCAGCGAAGAAGTCACTGCCGGCGCCGTCGCCGCGGTCGTCGACAGGGTCCCAGGTGAATGCGACGGAGCTCGTGGTCATGTCAATCACCCGCGGACGCGGCGCGTAAGGCGACACCGAGTCGACGTAGATGTCCACCACCGGGTAGCCGTACTGGTCGGCCATAAACGGGGCCGGTGCCGCGTCGCCGTATGAGCCGAGCCCACATTGGCCGCCGAAGGTCCAGTTGTAATAGGCGATGTATTGCTTGGCGTGGCCGTGGACCGCCCAGCCGTTGGTGGCGAAGTTCCAGTGGTAGTGGTCGGGATAGTTCTCGTGCAGGAGCTTGACCCAGCCCGAGGCATCGCCCGGCGAGCCTCGAAAGTCGCCATAGAAATATCCGTACCAGTCGTCGTAGCCAGGGTTGGGATGGAAGCCGTAGAACGTGTTCCGCTCAGGGTTCGTCCCGACGTGCGGATCGTTCGTGACGATGGTGGCGGTCCACATGTCCGAGAAGTTCGTGCACCAGCCGGGCGGATCTCCGTATCCCTGACTTCCCGATGTCGGGCTTGCGGCCGCTCGCACGGGATGAAAAGCGAGAGTCAAGCCGACAGCCACCGCGAGCAACCGACGCATCCCAGCGACGGTAGGCAGCTCAGCTGCCGGTGCCAACCCAGCCCGTTAACTTGACCACCGGCCTCCACGTGTCAGGTGTGAGGTCACGCTGGTCGACGATCCACCACCTCCCGCTCACGAACTCAAGTCGCGCCCACCACTGCCTCAGCGTCGCGGCCCAGCCCGGGTTCGAGTCGTCAGCCGTTATCAGCCGGCGCTGAGCGGCAACCTGCATCACCGCCTCGAGCGCGCGGGGATCCCAGAACACGAGATCGCGCGTCGCGTTTCGCTCCTCGATGCGTTGACCTCGGCGGCCAAGAGCCTCGGCCCGCGCCTCCAACATCTGTAGGGCGCGGCCCCGAAAAGCATCGGCAAGACTGGTCGTCCCAGCTTCTGACAGACGCCGGATGTCGTCAGCCCGCAACAGCAGTCGCTCGACTTCGATCCTGCTCAGTGGCGGCGCCGGCCGGCCGGCAGTTTGGGCTCCGACCGCAGAGCAAGCGCAGATCAGCATGACCACGCCTATCGCGACCACCCGAATCACCACCGGCGCAAGGTGGGTGCGGGCGAACCAAAGCGCAATCGAGCCGGTTAAGAACCGGTACTTGACGAGATGCGACGTCTTGTCTAGTATCGTCCCGGTGCCAGCTCACACGCGAGAGCGCATCCTCAGGAGGGCGCGAGGCGTCCTCGCCACAGAAGAGAGGGCAACGGTGGCGCAGTTCGCGGAAGCCGCAGGAGTATCCCGAACCGCGTTCTACAGGGCGTTCGAGTCGCGGGGCGCTCTCCTCGAAGCCCTTGCCGTGCAGCCCGAGCCTGCTGCCAGGGAACGAATCCTTGAAGCGGCCCTCAGCCTGGTCGGAGCCCACGGTCTCAGCGCCCTGTCGATGGACGACCTGGCGACACAGGCCGGCGTGTCTCGCGCCACGCTGTATCGCCTGTTTCCTGGAAAGTCGGCTCTCTTCACGAGCCTGATCAGGGCTTACTCCCCCCTGGAGCCCGTCAGCCGGTTGGCAATCGCGATGCAAGACGAGCCGCCTGAGGTGGTGATGCCCGAGATTGCGCGCACTGTGTACCGCACCGTCTACGGGTCAGGCGAGACCCGCCTGGGGATCATGCGCGCTGTCTTCTTCGAGGTCAGCTCCCTCGCACCAGACGCCGAAGACTCGGCCCTCGAAGCGATTCAGACCATCATCGGCTCGGTCGGAGCGTATGTGATGAAGCAGATGCAGTCAGGCAGGTTCCGGCCGATGTCACCGCTGCTTGCGCTTCAGTCTTTTGTCGGCCCGATCTTCTTCCACCTGCTGACCAGGCCCCTGGTCGAGCGGGTTATCGGAATTCAAGTCGACGGGGAGGAGGCAGTGACCGAGCTGGCCGAGAGCTGGCTGCGGTCGATGCGTTCAGTAAGTCCGATCCTGGATGCGCCTGCGCACAAACCGGATGAGGAGGGGACATGAGCGAGACCTATGCGGTTGACGTCGAAAACGTCGTCAAGTCGTTCGGCACCCTGAAGGCCCTTGACGACGTGACACTGAGGGTGAGGCGGGGCGAGATCTACGGCCTGCTGGGACCAAACGGCGCGGGCAAGACAACGCTCATCCGCTCGATCGTCGGGCTGGTGGCCCCCGAGTCCGGGACCGTGACGGTGCTCGATCACAGGATGCCCGACCTCGACATCCTCGGCAGTGTCGGCTACATGACCCAGGCGGCTGCCCTCTATCCGGACCTGTCGGTCGAGGAGAACCTGCGGTTCTTCGCGGCAATCAGCGGCGCCGACAGCAACGTGGACGAGGTTCTGAATCTCGTGGAGCTCGACCAGAGGCGCAAGTCGGTGGTTGCCACTCTCAGCGGAGGATTGAGGCAGCGGTGCTCCCTTGCATGCGCGCTGGTCCATCGCCCTCGGCTCCTTTTGCTCGACGAGCCGACGGTGGGCGTCGACCCTCAGCTGCGCGTGCAGTTCTGGGACCACTTCCGCGACATGGCAGCAGCCGGCACCACCATCGTCGTCTCGAGCCACGTGATGGACGAAGCCGAACGCTGTCAGCGGCTGGGGCTCATCAGGTTCGGAAAGCTGCTGGGTGAGGGTTCGCCCGACGAGCTGCGCTCCGCGGCGGGCACTAACAACCTTGAAGAGGCTTTTCTCAAGCTGTCGGGGAGGGAGACGGAATGAGCGGCCACCGAATCGCCGCCATCACGAGCCGGATTCTCCGCCAGTTCCGTCACGACCGCCGCACGCTCGCGCTGTTGTTCGTCGCGCCGATCGTGATCCTTAGCTTGCTCGGCTACCTCATTCGTGGCTCGGCTTCGTCGCCTGCCGTGGGGATCGTCAACGAGGACCAGGGCCCCCTCGGCGCTGCGATCGCGAGGTCGCTCGAGCAGTCGAGCAAGATCAGCGCCAAGACGATCAGCGCGTCGGACGGCGATGCGAAGCTCAAGGATGGATCGCTTGTCGCATACATCGTCTTTCCTCCGGATTTCAGCTTGCTTGTCACCCAGCAGCAGATGGTCGCGCCGGAGGTCCACCTGGAGGGCTCGCAACCTGGGACGCAGGTTCCCGTCTTGCAGGCTTTACAGAATGCCCTCGCCTCGCTCGCGTCGGCGGCGCCCTCCGCCATTAAGTTCCAACCCACCGTGTCCTATCTCTACGGCGGCCGCGACCTCGATCAGCTCGATTACTTCGGCGCTGCCTTCATCGGTTTGATCCTGTTCTTTCTCGTGTTCGTCGTCACCATCGTCTCGTTCTTGCGCGAGCGCTCGCAGGGCACGCTCGAACGATTGATGGCAAGCCCGCTCCGGCGCGGCGAGATCGTCGTCGGCTACATGCTCGGCTTCACCGTCCTGGCGCTCGTCCAGGCAGTGGAAGTGCTCGTTTTCTCGCTCTACGTGCTTCGAGTGCACAACCAGGGCAACGTGCTTTTGATCTTCGGGTTCGAGACGTTGATGGCCCTCAGCGCAGTCAACCTGGGCATCTTCCTGAGCATGTTCGCGCGGACCGAGTTCCAGGCTGTGCAGTTCATCCCACTGGTGATCGTGCCCCAGGTCCTGCTGTCGGGCATCCTCTTCCCCGTCTCCACTGAATCCCTGCCACTGCAGTACATCTCAAACGTGCTGCCGTTGACCTATGCGGTGAACGGCCTGCGTGACGTGATGCTCAAAGGTGCAGACCTCACCTGGCCTTCGTTACAGCTGGACGCCGGCGTCGTCGCCGGATTCTGCGTGCTGGTCATCGTCGCGGGAATCGCCACGCTTCGGCGCCGGATCGCGTAAGCAGCGGGTTCCGTAAGCTGCAGCCATGCTGCTCGTCTGCTCGTCCCGCTGTGGCGGCCGGCTCTTTCGCGCGCTGTTCGCCGAGGTCGAGATTGACTCCGGGGGGGTGTACCAGGACCATCGGATCGCTCAACCCGGGTACATCTGCCTCAACTGTGGCTCGCCGGCATTCGACCTGAGCGAGGTCCCTGCCGAGATGGAAGCCGAGGCCGAGGCCGACAAGGCGCCGACCGGGGCCGACATCCTCTGCCCCGTATGCGAGACGCTCGTGCAGGTCGACGCAGACATGGCGTGCCCCAACTGCGGCGCTCCGCTCGAGGTCGGCTGAGGGGCATTTCCGGAGTCGAGGCGGCGGCGCTCCCGGCGTTCCCCGCCTTCAGGTCAGGGAGGCGCTACCGACAAGGATCCCGAGCATCCACCGAGCGGCAGTGGCGTCGCGTTCACGAGTCGCGCGCCTGAGGGCTCGGATCGCCCTCGGAGTGTCGAGATCGTCGCCAAGGGCGGCATCGAACTCAGCGACGAGCCCCTTCCCCGCCCCCTTGGGCGCACGAAGCGCCGGGCCCGCCCCCACCACCACCGCGGATGGCCGCTCGCCCGCCCCCCGAGCTTCCTCCGCCAAAAGCGCGCGCACACGCTCCACCAGCCGAGCGGCGCGCGCCAAACCCGACCAGCTGAAATCCCAGTCGCGCCCGTAACGATGCGAGGCAAGATAGAGCCGCACCGCGGCCGCTGGTGCTCGCTGTAGCGCCTGGCTCACGTGCACCAGGTTGCCCAGCGATTTGCTCATCTTCCGGCCCTCGTACCGGACCATGCCAGTGTGCATCCAGGCTCGGGCGAAGGGAACCTTGCTGGTTAACGACTCGGACTGGGCGCGCTCCGCCTCGTGGTGGCTGAACGCGAGGTCACGCCCCCCGCCGTGGATGTCAATCTGCTCCCCGAGGTAGCGCATCGCCATCGCCGAACACTCGATGTGCCAGCCCGGCCGTCCCGGCCCAAACGCCGAAGGCCACGAGGGCTCGCCAGCCGCGGACCCTCGCCACAGCGGAAAATCAAGCGCATCGCGCTTGGCGTCAGGCCCCACCGTTCCCAGCAGCCCCTCCTCGCGCAGCTTGCGCAGCATCGAAGCGCGAGTGCGGTGCGACAGCCTTCCATACCGCTTGAACCGACTGACCTCGAAGTACAACGCATCGGTCTTGTACGTGTAGCCGGCGCGATGCAACCGAGTTGCCGCGGCGAGGATGCGGCTGATCTCCTCCGACACCTTGGGCATGAAATCGGGCGGCCTCCACCCCAGCGCCGTCATGTCCCGAATGTGGACCGCTGTCTCGCGATCTGCCAGCACCCTCCAGTCGACCCCGTCTCGCCGCGCGCGCTCGAACAGCGGATCGTCGACGTCGGTCACGTTCTGCACGTACCTGACGCGCACGCCGTGCGCCTCCGCATGCCGCACCAGGATGTCGAACATGCAGAAAGTGAATGCGTGCCCCATGTGCCCCGAGTCATAGGGCGTGACCCCGCACACGTACAGGCTCAGCTCCTGCTTGCCCCGCTTGGT
The DNA here is from genome assembly GCA_036844615.1 of Candidatus Dormiibacterota bacterium. Lineage (GTDB taxonomy): Bacteria > Chloroflexota > Dormibacteria > Dormibacterales > Dormibacteraceae > Palsa-872. The sequence goes on from DAIUFK010000017.1 coordinate 27,162, forward strand.
CGAGGGCCGCAGCCTGACCTTGCGCGCCGCCAGCGTGTCGTGCACGCGAAACTGGAAACCACCAGCCACGGAAGCCGAGGTCCTTGCCGTTTAGGTAGCCGCCCGCGCGCGCACTGGCGCATCGGCCCGCATCGCCTCGGCCCTGTCGGTCAGCTCCCAGGCCACCCCGAGATCGTCGCGACCAAAATGCCCATACGCCGCGGTGGGTCGGTAGATCGGCCGCTTCAAGTTCATGTTCGCGATGATCGCGCCAGGGCGCAGGTCGAAGTGCCTGTGCACGAGCTCGAGCATCTGCGCCTCCGACACCGGGGAGGTGCCGAACGTCTCCACCGCGATCGACGTTGGATGCGCGCGCCCAATCGCGTATGAGACCTGCACCTCGCACCGATCCGCCAGGCCTGCCGCCACGATGTTCTTGGCCACGTGCCTCGCCGCGTAAGCGGCTGAGCGGTCGACCTTGCTCGGATCCTTGCCGCTGAAGGCGCCGCCGCCGTGCCTGGCGATGCCGCCATAGGTGTCGACGATGATCTTGCGGCCGGTGAGGCCTGCGTCAGCAGCGGGACCGCCGATGATGAACATGCCGCTCGGGTTGACCAGGATCTTGGTGTTCCCATCCACCACGAGCCCCTTGAGCACGGGCTCGATCACCAGCGCCCGGACGCCGTCGGCAAGGTCCTTCTGGCTGACTCCCGGAATGTGATGCGTGGAAACAACAATCGCTTCGATTCGCTTGGGCACTCCCAGCTCGTACTCGACGGTGACCTGAGTCTTGCCGTCGGGCCGAAGAAAGGGGAGGGTGCCGTCCTTGCGCGTCTTCGCAAGCTGCTTTGCGAGCCTGTGGGCGAGCGAGATCGTGAGCGGCATGAGCTCCGGCGTTTCGCGACACGCAAAGCCGATCATCATGCCCTGGTCCCCCGCGCCCTGCAGCTCGAACGGGTCGTCTTCCTGCGACCCCTCCCGCTCTTCGAGCGAGTGGTCGACGCTGGCGGCGATATCGGGTGATTGCTCTTTGAGATAGACCTGGATCAGCGCGTGGTCGGCGTCGAAACCGATCTCCTCCGAGTTGTAGCCGATGTCGCGAATCGTGTCGCGGATGGTGCGCTGGATGTCCAGCTCAGCGTGTGTGGTCACCTCGCCGATCACCACGCAAAGGCCCTTGGTGATAGCCGTCTCGCAGGCGACCCGGGCTTCCGCGTCCTGCGTCAGCATCCCGTCGAGCACAGCGTCCGAGACCTGGTCGCAGACCTTGTCAGGATGCCCCTCGGTGACCGACTCGGAGGTGAGCAGGAACGAAGGGGAATCGCTGAATGAGGTTGTCACAACGGCTGCCAATGATAACCGTGGGCGGAAGCCGGACCCGCGAGGCTCCTACCGCGTATCAGCCTGTGCGCTGGCGACGATCCTCTGGAGACTGGCCCAGCAGTTGCGCCTGGAGGGCGAAGATGTCGTCGAGAACACGATCGATGCGCCTGCCTTCAAGGCGGTGGTCGGCGATCACCCCGGCCCGCTCGAGGTAACTGCGCAGCGAAGTCCCAAGAGGTCCGTCGACCCGCGATCGCCCGCGCACCTGCGCCTCCTCGAGCAGTTGAAGGCAGCGGTCCAGCGCGAGCTGGCGCAACCTGTGCCCGCGGACGCTCACGTGCCAAGCACCTCCACCCTGCCGGCGGCGGTGACCCTGACGCTCACGATATCGAGGGCCGGCAGGTGGTAGGCCTTGTTGGTGGGGCTCCCGTCAGGTTTGAACGACGCAGGGTGGCAGGGACAATCGAGCACCCCATTGCCGCCATTCCATGAGAGCTCGCAGGGTAGGTCCGAGCAGATCGACGAAACAGCTGCCACGTCGTCGCCGCGACGGAAGAGATACGCGCCAATCCCACCCGCCGTCACCCGCTTGCCCTGCCCCTCGACGAACTCGGCGAGCGCGCCGACGTCGACCCACCGGCCCACGATCGGCTTGACGAGCCTTCCGCCGACGGGAGTTCCGCCGCCGTACGCGGTGGGGACAGGCTCGAGCGCCCTTCCGATCAGGCTGCCTGTGACCGCTCCCGCAGCGACGCCAAACCCGGCGACCAGCGCGGCTCGCCTGGTGAGCCAGCCCCCCCTCGGAGCGGACTCCAGGGCTTCGGCCAGCCGCGTTCGAAACGCCGGGTGCATCCGCTGCGAGCCCTGGCCCGCGGCGACGAGCCGGGCTGCCACGGTGATCGCTTCCTTTTCTTCAGCGTCTCCACCACGCAGCCTGAGCCGGCGCCCGCGAAGGAGGTCGTTGACGATCCTGTCGACTCGGTTCTCCGGCTTCTCACCCATCGAGGCGCACCTTGGCCGCCGCCCGCAGAGCGCGCAGCTGCATCACCTTCACCGCCCCGACCGTTGAACGCATCTCGGCAGCCACCTCTTTGAGGGAATACCCGTGAAGGAAACGCAGCTCGAGCACCCGCCTGTAGTTGTCGGACAGACCGGCCAGGATCCTGCGCGCCCTCTCCGCCGGCTCCTCCGATGGGGGGCCCGCTGGAATCGCCATCGCCAGGTCTTCGTGGAGCTCAGCCTCAGACAGGCCGAGCCGCGTGCTCCAGAAGCCGCCGAGCACTGAACGGGCGGTGGCGAACAGATAGCCCCTTATCGCGCTTGCCGGCGCTCCCTGACGCAAGCGTGGAATGGCTTTCATTGCCACCTGCTGGGTGAGGTCCTCAGCGTCGGCACGGTTGCCGACCCGCGCGTAGATGAACGCATACACCAGCTCGAGCTCGTCGAGCGCGATCGCAGTGCTGCTGGAAGCGGCAGGCAGCTCGAGGACATCCCCGCCACCCTCGCCGGCATCTCCCCGTTCCTGGGGAGTGCCGCGGTCCGTGCTCATCTGGTCCCTACTTGAAGAGGTTTCCGCAGAGCAGATATCTGGAGTTCGTCCCGTTCATATCCGGCCCGGCGTGAACCACCACGTACCACCTGCCGGACGTGGGTGGGTACGTCGCCTTGACCGTCGTCTTGATGTCGACGTCCCCCTGGCCGTCCGCCACCACCTGGTTGAGGGCGAACTTGATGCCGCCCCGCGCCGCGCAGCTGCCGATGTGGACATGGGATATATGCGACGACATCGCCTGGAGCCCAGTGATCTTCAGCTCCACAGTGAACGTCCCGGAGCTCGTGGTCACGGTGATGGTTCCCTTCGCCGTGGTCCCGATGCCGTTCAGCGCGAACGTCTTTCCGACCGGCGAGGGGGTCGTCGCAGGGCTTGAGGCGACCGGACTTGGCGACGGTGACGGCGATGGCGTGGAGCCGGTGCCGGTCGATCCACACCCTGCCCCAACCAGAACCAGAGCCGCAAGTGCGACCAACCTGCTCAACCTGGAGTTCCCCGATCACGTCTGTCCACCGGCACTACCGATGAAGGTTACTTGACAGTGCCAGTCCTTCCTCTCCCTTAGCGCTGAAAGGAGCTCTCCCGCGGCGCCAGCGCCACGGGAGAGCTGTCGAATTGAGGTCTTTGTTCAGGCCTGGCGGGCGGCCGGCCAGCCCGGGCGGCCCGAGCGCCTCCAGAAGAGGTAGCCCAGCCACAGGAGGATCACGATCGGGCCGATCGCCCCGAGACCGGTGATGACGTAGTTGATGGTGGCGACGAAGTTGTGGGCGGCGTCGCTGAGGGAGGAGACGAAGCCCCAACTGTCCCGCGTCGTGGTCTGAAGGGGAGCTCCGGCCTCCAGCAGGCTGACGGTCACCGTGCTGTAGGTGGTGTTGTGCTCGATGTAGCTGATCTGGCCCTTCAGCTGCTCGATCTGCCCTGTGATCTGACCGATCTGCGTCTGCACCGCGATGATGTCCGAGATCGTGTTCGCCCGGCGGAGCAGGGCAAGCATCGCGTTGCGCTGCGCCTCCTCGTTGGCAAGCCGAGCCTGCAGGTCGACGTACTGCGCGCTGACGTCGTTGCCGCTGATGTGCTCGTTCTGGACCTTGCCGAGCTTGGAGAGCTGGTCGATGGTGTCGTCGAACTTGGCCGCCGGGACCATGAAGCTGATGACGCCTGTCCGGATCTGGTCGTTGGTGACGGGGTTCGCCTGGGCGTCAGTGCCGGAGATGAAGCCCCCCTGGAGCTGCACCAGCGCCCGCACGCTGGCGAGCTTCGAGTCGAACAGGCCAGCGCCGACAGTCACTGTCAGCTGGGCGGTGCGGATGACCTGCGGGCCCTGGACGGTGGGAACGACGCTGGGGACGGAGCCTGACTGATCGGGCGCGCCATTCGACCCGCCCTTCACGGGCGGGTTCCCAGCCACGGACCCAGGCTGCCCGCTGGCATCCCCCCTGAACGGCGCTGACGCAGGCCCGCTGGAACTACCGCCCGCGCCGCCGCAGGCGACCGCCGCCGCAAGGATCGCAACGATGACGATGAGTTTCTTCATTCGACGGCCTCCTGCCGATTTGATGACTGACCAAACGCCGGCCGGCCCCGCAGGTAACAATTGCGAACGTGCTCCAGGTCCGAAACCTCGCCATCGACGTCGCAGCGCGCCGTGTGCTGACCGACGCCAACTTCACTGTCGCTCCCGGCGACAAGGTCGGCCTCGTCGGCCGCAACGGCGCGGGCAAGACCAGCCTGCTCAAGGTCCTGGCGGCTGAAGACGACCCTGCCGCGGGGCTGGTGCTTCGCCGCGGCACCCTCGGCTACGTCCCGCAAAACCCGCGGCCGAGGGCCGAATCGGCACAAACCGCCCTGTCACACATCCTCTCCGGGCGCGGCCTCGACCGCGCTGCAGCCCGCCTGGAGGAGCTGCACAGGAGCCTGGATGGGGACCCGTCGCTTGCCAATGTCGAGCTGTTCTCCGAAGCCGAGGAGCGATACAGGCTCGACGGCGGTTATTCAGGCGAGTCCGACGCTCGGCGGATCGCCACAGGGCTCGGCCTGAAACCTGATCGTGTCGACCTGACGCTTGGCGTGCTCTCGGGTGGCGAGCGCCGCCGAGTCGAGCTGGCTCGCGTCCTTTTCGCCGAGGCCGACCTCCTGCTCCTCGACGAGCCGACCAACCACCTCGACAGCGACGCCAAGTCCTGGCTCATGGACTTTCTGCGCAACAACCGCGGCTCGGTCATCGTGGTAAGCCACGACCTGATCCTCCTCGACGAGGCGATCACTCGAGTCCTCCACCTTGACGCCGGCAGAATGGTCGAGTACCGCGGCACCTACTCGCAGTACCAGCAGGCGCGCCGGCTGGAGGAGAAGCGGCAGGCATCGCTCGCCATCAGGCAGGAAGCCGAGATCACGAGGCTGAGCCTGCTGGCCGAGGTCATGCGGCGGCAGACCGCAAAGCGGGCGCGCACCGCTAAGTCGATCTTCAAGCGGGTCGACCGCCTCAAGGCGCAGAAGGTTGCCGCGCCCAAGCGCGAGCGCAAGGTCAAGGTCCGTTTTCCGGATCCGCCACACAGCGGCCGCGTGGTGCTGACGGTGGAGGGGCTGGCCAAGGGTTACGGCGGCCCGACGGTGTTCCGCGACGTCAACTTCGAGGTCGAACGCGGCCAGCGCCTGCTCGTCATGGGGCTGAACGGCGCGGGCAAGACGAGCCTGCTCCGTATCCTCGCGGGCAAGACCGAGCCCAACTCAGGCAACTTCCGGCTTGGACACGGCGTCTCGCTCGGTTACTACGCCCAGGAGCACGAGGGCATTCACGCCGGCATGCCTGTGCTTGCCCATATGCGCGAGCAGTCGGACGAGGACGAGCGCGTGCTGAGGGCGCTGCTTGGCACCTTCAGCCTCACCGGCGACATCGCGCGACAGGACGCAGGCACACTCTCAGGCGGTGAGAAGACCAAGCTCGCGCTGGCGCAGCTGGTGGCCGGGCGCCACAACCTTCTGCTGCTGGACGAGCCCACCAACAACCTCGACCCTCCGTCGCGCACCGGCGTCGCGCTCGCGCTCGCCGCGTGGCCTGGAACCATGGTCATCGTGAGCCACGACGCCGAGTTCGTCGAGGCGCTTCAGCCCGGCCGTGTTCTCTTCATGCCCGAGGGCCGCATCGACTACTGGGAGGAAGATCTCCTCGATGTCGTGTCGCTGGCCTAGCCGAGAATAGTCAGGTGAGCGAGGCCAAGGTACGCGACGTCCTCATGCCCGACCTCGCGGGCGCCGAGGAGATCACCGTCGGCGCGTGGAGCAAGAAGAAGGGCGAGCACGTGGACGAGGGCGAGACGTTGATGGAGGCGCTCACCGACAAGGTCAACGCCGAGATCCCCTCGCCGGTCAGCGGAATGGTCGAGGAGCTTCTCTTGAAGGTGGGCGACCCAGTCAAGCCAGGCCAGCCAATTGCCCGAGTGGCGCCTGAGGCGGTCACCTAAGGCGCGGCCGGCGCGTTCTCCGCTCGGGATTCTTCCTGCTGTCCCAGCCTGCGACCGAACCACCAGGCCAACCCGAGGATGATGACCACGAGAATCACCAGCGGGATGGCAAAAGGCGCGAGGGTCGTGGTGACCTCCTGGTAATGCTGGCCCAACAGATACCCCGCATAGGCGAGCCCGAAGTTCCAGGGGATTGCGCCCAGTAAGGTGACGATCGTGAACCTCAGGTAACCGATTTTCGACAGGCCGGCGGGAAAAGATATGTAGGTCCGCACGATCGGCAGCAGGCGTCCCAGGAAGACAGCCCAAAGGCCCCACCGATCGAAGAAGCGATGAGCCAGGAGAAGGTGGCCTCGGCTCAAGCCAAGCCACCTGCCCACGCGACTCAGGATCACCCTCTCGCCGAAACGCCGGGTCAGGTAGAACGCGACAAGGGAACCGGTGAGGTTGGCTGCGCTGGAAATCGCGACGACGAGGATGAGCTCGACAACGGGCCCGCCGAGACCCAGCTTTCCCAACGACGCGAGCGCCCCGCCGAGTGGGACCACGATCTCACTGGAGAGTGGCAGGCCCGCACTCTCACCCGCCATCGTGAGGAAGATCGCGATGTAGCCCCAGGCGGTGACTAGCGCGATCAGCTGCTGGGTCATGGAAGTAGAACCAGCCTAATGCACTGGATACCCAGGCTAGACCAGGGTGGTCGGTTCCATACGAGTGGCCTGCACCAACCTGAAGGGGAGGGTGCGGACCTGCTGGTCGTCAACCATGATCTCGAAGCGGTAGAAACCAGGCTTCTCGATCGGCACCGCCGCAAGGTTGATCACGATGTTGGCGGCTAGGTCCCAACCTGGCGGGTGTTCGCGGGGCACCTGCCGCGGCGGCACGGTCAAGACGATCGGCTGCGCGAGGATCGCTTTGCCGTCCTCGTCGCTACAGTGGACTTCCACCCTGTGAGGCCGCTCGGACTCGAGCTTCGTCGTCACCATTCGCAGGACCATCGCCCCGCCAAAAGGAGCTGGAAACTGCTCGCGCCACAGCGTGTCTATGCCGGCGCCAAGGATGTAGACGAGGCCATCAGACGGGCCCTCGGCGGCCTTCGCGAGCAACGCCCAATCAAGTCTCACTGAGGAACGCCGTCCACCGCCAATGAATGTACGCTCCAGGGTCGAGACGGTGAGGGGCTTCTCAGCGGGCCTCGACAAGAAGTTCGTCAGCGTGCTCGATTGCTGTGCTCGCCGATTTCCTTCCTCGCCACGTGGCGAGGAACAACCCGATGAGGATCAGAGCGAAACCAACGCCCGCGCCGATGGTGAGCGGCTCACCGAGGAGCGCGACCCCGAGCGCGAGCGCGACAGCGGGATTGACGTATGTGATGACGGTGGCGCGGACCGGTCCGACCTCTGCGATCAGGGCAAAGAACAAGATGAACGCCAGGGCTGTGCAGACAAGGCCGAGCAAGGCGACAGAAACCAGCACCTGGGGCGGCGGAACGGCCGAGGGGAGCTGCGTCAACCCGAATGGCGCGTAGACGACGGCGGGCAGCACCAGCGACGCGGCAACGACTCCGAGGCTGGGGAGGTTGGCAAGGCGGCGCGAGACGATAAGTGGCCCCACTGCGTAACAGACCGCAACGAGCCCAACCTCGCCCGCGGCGACCAGATCCCCCACTGCAACGTTGAGACCGACGAGCGCGGCCACTCCAACGAAGCCGACGGCAAGCCCGGCCAGCCGGCGCGCGTCAAAGCGTTCGTGAGCTCGCGTGAGCAGCCCGAGGATGACGCCGACAAAAGGCGTGGCGGCGATGAGCAAGCCGGTGAGAGAACTCGAGAGACGCAACTCGGCGTGGGCAAGCAAGACCCATGGCAGCGCCACCTCGACTGCCGTGTAGGCGACGATCCACCGCCAGTACGGCAGCAGTGACCGCAGGCTTCCACGCGCGGCGGCGATCGGTAGCAGGATGACGGCCCCGATCACAGTCCTGAAGAAAACGAGAGTCACCGAGTTGAGATCGCTGACGGCGACCTTGATGAGCAGATAGGGAATGCCCCAGATGAGGCACATCGCGATGAAGAGCGCCCATCCGCGGCGGCTCAACTTGGCGTGGTCCGAGGCCTGGCTTTGCGGTCGTCGGTAGAGATCGCCGGCGCGTGCACCCGGGAAGTCTACAGAGGCCTGTCAGCCGGCCTTG
>DAIUFK010000018.1:0-35209 GCA_036844615.1 Candidatus Dormiibacterota bacterium
TCCCCGACGGCGTCGAGATGTGCATGCCGGGCGACAACGTCGTGATGGAGATCACCCTCGGTGAGCCCATCGCCATCGAGCAGGGACTCCGGTTCGCCATCCGCGAAGGCGGCAAGACCGTCGGCGCTGGTGTCGCCACGGAAGTCATCAAGTAAGAAGTAGAAGGGGAAAGGGCTCCGCAAAGTGGCGCAAAAGATTCGTATCCGGCTCAAGGCCTACGACCACAGGGTCTTGGATCAGGCGGCGGAAAAGATCGTCGAGACCGCTCGCCGTACGAACGCGCGCACAGCGGGCCCAATCCCACTCCCGACGGAGATCTCAAAGCTCACCGTCATCCGTTCGCCTTTCATCGATAAGGACTCGCGCGAGCAGTTCGAGATGCGCACCCATAAGCGCATCGTGGACATCCTCGACCCGAACCCGCGAGTCGTCGACGCGCTCATGCGACTCAGCCTCCCGGCCGGCGTAAGCATCGAAATCAAGTCGTGACCACCCCAAATCGTCGATTTGTCGTGGACCCCGCATGAAGGGCATCCTCGCGCGGAAGCTCGGCATGACGCAGCTCTTCAACGCTGACGGCACGACTTCGGCAGTCACGGTTCTCGAGGCGGGGCCATGCAAGGTGGTTGGGCTGCGCACGACCGAGAAGGATGGGTACACCGCGGCGCGCATCGCGTTCGAGATCCAGCCCGACAAGAAGTTCACCAAGCCTCAGCTCGGCGAGTTCAAGAAGGCAGGCGTCGAGCCGCACCGGCACATCGTCGAGATCCGCGGCTACGAGGGCCTCGAGGCGGGCCAGGAGCTGAAGGCCGAGATCTTCAGCGCGGGCGAGATCGTGGATGTCACATCCACCTCCAAGGGCAAGGGCTTCCAGGGCCTGATCAAGAGGCACAAGTTCAGCCGCGGGCCCGAGTCGCACGGCTCCATGAACGTGAGGCAGCCCGGCGCGATCGGCGCGACGGACGCTGCCCGCGTCTTCAAGGGCGTGAAGATGTCAGGCCAGATGGGCAACGTGCGCGTAACTGCGCGGGCCTACAAGGTTGTGAGAGTCGACGCGGAGCGCAACCTGCTCCTGCTCAAAGGCGGCGTGCCTGGCGGCAAGGGCGCTCTGGTCCTCGTGCGCCAGTCGACCAAGCCGCAAAAGGTCAAGGGCCCCTCCGGCAAACCGACAGGAAGGAAGGTCTGATGGCGGCCACGAAGAAGACTGCGACCAAGACCCCACCCAGGACGACTGCGAAGGCCGCTGCCAAGACGTCGAAGAAGGCGAGCCCGACGAAGGCTGCCGCCGCCAAGCGCAGAGAGAAGGAGCTGAACGAGGATCCTCTCCAGGCTCCGCTGTTCGACTCCGCCGGCGAGTCCCAGGGTCACATCAAGCTGCCCGAGCTCATCTTCGCCGAGGAGCCGAATGCCCCTGTGATGCACCAGGCCTATGTGCGCCAGATGGCGAACGCGCGGCAGGGCACCGCCGCGACCAAGAGTCGCGGAGACGTTTCGGGTGGTGGCGCCAAGCCCTACCGCCAGAAGGGCACCGGCCGCGCTCGCCACGGCTCCATTCGCGAACCGTCCATGAAGGGCGGTGGCGTGGTGTTCGGCCCTCGCCCGCGCGACTACTCCCAGCGCATGCCGAAGCAGATGCGCCGCCTTGCGCTCCGCTCGGCTCTCTCGCAGAAGGCGATCGAAGGCCGCGTCAGGGTCATCGACGGTTTCGGCTTCGAGGAGCCGCGGACCAAGCATGCAGCCGACCTCATCGCCGCGATCGGTTTCGACGACACCACGCTTGTCCTCCTTCCGGCTCCGAACTACGTGGTCAGCCGCTCCTTCGAGAACCTGAAGGGCTCCAAGATCATCCTCGCCCGAAACCTCAACATCCGCGACCTCTTCACGCATACCTACCTCCTTATCGCGAAGGACTGCCTCGAGCTGCTCGAAGACAACTTCGGCCGACCCGAGTCCCGCTCGAGAGGCAAGGCGGCGGAGGTGGCCGAATGACGACTCGTGCCGCCTCAGAGATCGTGATAGGCCCGGTGATCACCGAGCGCACCTACCAGCTCTACACGCAGGGCAGGTATACGTTCCGCGTCTCCCCGCAAGCTTCCAAGACAGACATCAAAAAGGCTCTAGAGGAGCAATACGAAGCCCAGGGCATCAAGGTCAGGGACGTCAACACTGTGAGCATGCGTGGCAAGAGGCGCCGCAGCATGCGCCGTGTCGGATCGATCGGCCACACCGCCGATTGGAAGAAGGCAATCGTCACGCTCGGCCCCGGCCAAAAGATCGAAGGATTGTTCGGGAGCGTATAGAAGCCATGCCACTGCGCAAGTTCAAGCCGACCAGTCCGGGGCGTCGCTTCATGACGATTGCCGGCTTCGAGGAGATCACCACCGACGAGCCGGAGAAGACCTTGGTTGAATCGCTGCCGACCCATGCCGGTCGCAACAACCAGGGACGGATCACGACTCGACACCAGGGCGGCGGCTACCGAAAGCTCTACAGGAAGATCGACTTCAAGCGCGACAAGCACGGCATCGCGGGCCGGGTCGCGACCATCGAGTACGACCCCAACCGAAGCGCGCGTATCGCCCTCATCCACTACAAGGACGGCGAGAAGCGCTACATCCTCGCGCCGCTGGGCCTCAAGGTCGGCGACCCGATCGAGAGTGGGGAGGAGGCGCCGGTGCGCATCGGCAACGCCCTACCGCTGGCCCGCATCCCCGTGGGTTCCACCATTCACAACATCGAGCTCACGCTCGGCCGCGGCGGCCAGCTGGTTCGCTCGGCGGGCACATCGGCTCAGCTGCTCGCCAAGGAAGGTGACTACGCGGTGGTGCGCATGCCCTCAGGCGAATTGCGGCGCATCCACGTCCGCTGCCAGGCCACGATCGGCCAGGTCGGTAACATCGAGCATGAGAACGAATCGGGGGGCAAGGCAGGCCGCAGCCGGTGGCTGGGAGTCCGGCCGACAGTCCGCGGTTCGACCATGAACCCAAGGGACCATCCCCATGGCGGTGGTGAGGGTAAGACAGGTCCGGGTGGCAACCCCAAGACGCCGTGGGGCAAGCCCGCGCTCGGCTACCGCACCAGGAAGCCGAAGAAGGCCTCGGACAAGCTCATCATCCGCCGCCGCGAGAAGAAAGGACGCAAGAAGTAGATGTCTCGTTCGCTGAAGAAGGGTCCGTTCATCAGTCCTCCGCTGAAGGAGAAGATCGACAAGATGAACGCGTCCAAGGACAAGAAGGTCATCAAGACCTGGGCGCGAGCCTCGGTCATCTATCCGGACATGGTCGGCCACACCATCGCTGTGCACGACGGGCGCAAGCACGTCCCCGTTTTCATCAGCGAGAACATGGTCGGCCACCGGCTTGGCGAGTTCGCGCCCACGCGCCATTTCCGCGGCCACGGCACCCACACCGAAAAGTCAACGGCACTGAAGTAGAAGTAGAGAAGAGTGGCAACGATGGAAGTTTCAGCAGTGCAGAGGTTTGTCCGGCGCGCGCCACGCAAGGCGAGGCTCGTGGCCGACTCCGTGAAGGGCATGAAAGTGTCGGACGCCCTCGCGCAGCTCGAGTTCTCGCCCAAGCACGCGGCACGCGATGTCGCCAAGGCGATCAAGTCGGCCGCGGCCAACGCGGAGCACAACTTCAACCTGAACCGCGACGACCTCGTCCTGAAGCAGATCCTCATCGACGAGGGTCCGACCTTCAAGCGCCGCCGCCCGGTCAGCCGGAGCATGGCGCACGAGTTCTTCCACCGCACCTGCCACATCACAGCGGTCGTCGAAGACCAGCCTCAGGGCGCCGGGCGCGCGCAGGGCGCACAACAAAAGGGATCGAAATGAGAGAGCTAGCTCCAGCGATGCCGACCGGAGCTTCGGCGCCCATGCGGCCCATCTGCGTCGTTGCGTCCTCCGCTACTCGCTTACGCATCCACGGATGCGCGCGCTCCGTTGCTCGGCCGCGCCTAGCAGCTGGACCACCTGGCCACCGAATCTCTCGGCCGGCCCACTGGAGCTACCTCTATGGGTCATAAAGTCCATCCGAACGCATTCCGGCTCGGAGTGTTCCGCCCCTGGGAGGCGAACTGGTTCGCCAACCCCAAGGACTACACGAAGATGCTTCACGAGGACCTCGAGATGCGCCGTGTGATCCTGGCGCGGCTGCGCAACGCGGGCATTGCCAAGATCGAGACGGAGCGCTCGTCCAACGCCCAGCTGACAGTGACCATCCACACGGCCAAGCCGGGCATCGTGATCGGCAAGGGCGGCGCCTCGGTCGACCAGCTGCGTGAGGACCTCGAGAAGCGCTTCGGCAACCGGGTTCGGATCTCCATCCAGGAGATCAAGCAGCCAGAGCTCGACGCGCAGCTCGTGGCGGAGAACATCGCCTCGCAGATCGAGCGCCGCATCAGCTACAAGCGCGCGATGAAGCAGGCAATCCTTCGCACCATGCGTTCGGGCGCCAAGGGCGTCCGGATCTACTGCGGCGGCCGCCTCCGCGGCGCCGAGATGGCCCGCCGCGAGTGGGACCGCGAGGGCCGCGTGCCCCTTCACACTCTGCGCGCCAACATCGACTTCGGCCGCGCCACTGCGAACACCACCTTTGGCGCGATCGGGGTCAAGTGCTGGATCTACAAGGACGTGGCAGCGCCCCTGAAGCGCCTGGCGCCGATCGCAGACGGCGCCCCCCTCGCGGAGGTGCTCGCGCCGCAGCCGGAGGTCCTCGAGGCTCTCGCCGCGCCGCAGGTTGAGGCGGTGCAGCCGGAAGCCACTGCTACCGCCGCCACCGAGGCAACGCCGAAGCGGCCGCGAGCTGCCGCCAAGCCGGCGGCCGATGCACCGGCAGCCGAGGCCAGGCCCCGGGCGGCCAGGGCCAAGGCCGAAGCCCCCATCAAGGTGGCCGACAAGCCGAAAGCGGCAGCCAAAGCTGCACCCAAAGCCAAGACGGCGACAGCCGCCAAGGCGGAGAGCAAACCGAAGGCTCCAGCCAAGGGCGCCTCCCGCGCCGAAGGCGCGGGGACCCCAAAGGTGACGATCAAGGCCAAGAAGACGACGAAGGATAAGAGCTGATGCTGATTCCGAAGAGGGTCAAGTACCGCAAGATGCACCGCGGCCGGCGCAAGGGCATCGCAACGCGTGGCGCCACTGTCGCGTTCGGCGACTTCGGCCTGCAGGCGATGGAAGCGTGCTGGATGAGCAACCGGCAGATCGAGGCAGCCCGCCGGGCGATGACCCGTCACGTCAAGCGCGGCGGCCAGATCTGGATTCGCGTCTTTCCCGACAAGTCCATCACCAAGAAGCCGGCTGAGACCCGAATGGGCTCCGGCAAGGGCAACCCCGAAGGCTGGGTCGCAGTGATCAAGCCAGGCCGCGTGCTGTTCGAGATGGGCGGTGTCACGCCTGAGATCGCCAAAGAGGCGATGAAGCTCGCCGCCTCCAAGCTGCCGATCAAGACTCGTTTCGTCAGCGTGGATTCAGCCGCGCAGGGAGTCGCCCGATGAAGGTCGACGAGTTGCGGGTCCTCGAGGAGGACGAGTTGGGCGGCCGGCTCAAAGCCGCGCGAAGGGAGCTGTACGAGCTCAGGTTCAAGCACGCGGTGGGTCAGCTGGAGAACGCGAGCCAGATCTCGAAGGTGCGCCACGACATCGCCCGCATCATGACCGTGCTCCGTGAGCGAGAGTTCGGTATCGTCGCTCAGGCCGCGCCCGACTCCCCCACAGCCGTCGCCGTGGCTGAGCCCGAGGAGTCGAACGACGCGCTGCACCAGGAAGGCAAAGACGAAGTCAAGCCGAAGCGCGCCCGTGCCAAGGCGAAATCGAAGACGGAGAAGGAGTCATGAGCGTGTCGGCGCCGACAAAGCCCGAAGTCGAGACCACCGAGCGCGGCCAGCGCAAGGTCCGGCTGGGCACTGTGATCTCGGACAAGGGCGAGAAGACGATCATCGTCCAGGTCGGCACGTCCAAGGCGCACCGGCTGTACAAGAAGACGGTCCAGCAGCGCACCAAGTTCAAGGTCCACGACGAGAAGAACGAGTGCGGCGTGGGCGACCTCGTGCGCATCACGGAAACAAGGCCCATCTCCAAAGAGAAGCGCTGGCGCCTGCTCGAGATAGTGGAGAAGGCGAGATAGTGGGGACGCATGCCCTGTGATCCAGCAAGAGACACGACTCAAGGTCGCGGACAACTCGGGAGCCAAGGAGCTCCTGTGCATCCGCGTGGCCGGAGGTCATTACAGGAAGTACGCCTCGGTGGGTGACATCATCACCGCCACCGTCAAATCGGCCCAGCCCGGGGGCCAGGTCAAGAAGGGTGAGGTGGTGAAGGCGGTGGTCGTCCGCGTCACCAAGGAGTACCGGCGCCCCGACGGCTCGCTGATCCGCTTCGACGAGAACGCCGCGGTGCTGCTCGCCCAGGCCAACAATCCCCGCGGCACCCGCATTTTCGGACCGGTCGCCCGGGAGTTGCGCGAGCGAAACTTCATGAAGATCATCAGCCTCGCCCCGGAGGTCCTTTAACCCACATGCTCAAAAACAAGCTGCAGCCCAAGCGCCGCTGGCTTGACCTCGCCCCGGGCGATCCGGTCATCGTCGTTGCGGGCAAGGACAAGGGCAAGCAGGGCGAGGTGCTTCGCACTCTGCCCGACAAGCACAAGATCGTGATCAAGGGCGTGAACATCCTCAAGCGGCACCAGAAAGCTGGGCAGTCGCGCGGTGGCGTCAACGTCGCGCAGGGCGGCGTGGTCGACTTCGAAGCGCCACTCGACTACTCCAACGTGATGCTGGTCTGCCCGTCGTGCGGCAAGCCGACTCGCACCAAGCACACGGTGCTCGAGTCTGGCGCCAGAGCCCTGGTGTGCAGGCACTGCGGCGAGCCTTACGAGCGCGTGCGCAAGACGGAGGCGCAGTGAGCAAAACCAAGGTCCGCACGCAGAAGCCACAGAAGAAGCAGGCCACTCCGAGGCCAGTAGCGCCGAAGGCGCCAGGAACTCGTGCCGAGGCTCCGCCGCGCATGCTCATGACCTACCGCGAGAAGATCGTGCCCCAGCTCACCAAAGAGTTCGAGTACGAGAACGTGATGGGCGTCCCGAGGATCGCCAAGGTCATCGTCAACGTCGGTATCGGCGAGGCCAAGGACAACGACAAGGCCCTCGATGCGGCAGTCGGCGACATCGTCACGATCACCGGCCAGAAGCCGGCGCTCATCAAGGCACGCAAGTCGGTCGCCGCCTTCAAGCTGCGCGAGGGCCAGACGATCGGGATCAAGGCAACGCTTCGCGGCCGCCGCATGTGGTACTTCCTCGACAAGCTGTTGAATGTTGCGCTGCCTCGTATCCGTGACTTCCGCGGGGTCAACCCCGAGGGATTCGACGGACGCGGGAACTACTCGCTCGGCCTGCGCGAGCAGGTCGTCTTCCCCGAGATCGACTACGACAAGATCGACAAACTGCGCGGGCTGGAAGTGTCGATCGTCACCACAGCCCGCACCGACGACGAGGCCCGCAGCCTGCTGACGCGGCTCGGCATGCCATTTAGGAAGAGGTAAAAGTTTGGCCAAGAAAGCTTCGCTCGAGCGCTGGAAGAGAGACCTTGTTCACCCGAAGTACAAGGTCCGGTTCCATAACCGGTGTCGCCTCTGCGGGCGGCCGCGCGCTTTCCTTCGCAAGTTCGGCATGTGCCGCATCTGCTTCCGCAATCTGGCCGCCGAGGGACGCATCCCCGGCGTGACGAAGTCGAGCTGGTGATGGCGACAGTACTTGCGAAACCTGTCAAGCGAGCGCCGATAGGGGTCATCAATGACCCGATCGCCGACATGCTCACGCGCGTCCGCAACGCGAACACCGCGCGGCATCCCGAGGTCAAAGTGCCGGCCTCCAAGCTCAAGCTGGAGATCGCGAGGGTGCTCAAGGACGAGGGCTACATAGCCGGTTACGAGGTGGAGGCCGACGGGGCCTCTCAGACGATGCGTATCATCTTCAAGTCCCGCCCCGATCGCGAGCGCGTGATCGCCGGCTTGAAGAGGATCAGCCGCCCCGGGCTTCGCGTCTATGCACGCAAGACAGAGATCCCGAGGGTCCTCGGCGGGCTCGGAATCGCCATCCTCAGCACTGCCGAAGGGGTCATGAGCGGGCGCCAGGCGCTGCGCCAGGGCCTTGGCGGTGAAGTGCTCGCATACATCTGGTAGGAGAAAGAAGAAAGAGTTGTCGCGGATTGGAAAGCTGCCGATCGATGTGCCGGGCTCGGTGAAGGTCACCCTGGAGCCGGGCCATGTCGTGGTCGAAGGGCCGAAGGGCAAGCTCGAGCGCACCCTGCCTGCTGACATCACCGTCAAGCAGGCTGACGGACAGCTCATCTTTGAGCGGCCGACTAACGGCTATCGGCATCGCGCCCTGCACGGCCTGGTTCGCAGTCTGGTCGCCAACATGGTGACCGGCGTGAACACGGGCTTCACCAAGCATCTCGAGCTGGTCGGCGTTGGCTACCGCGTCGCCAAGGCCGGCGACGAGGTGACACTGAGCCTCGGCTACTCGCACCCCATCAAGTTCAAGCCGCCCGCGGGCGTCACCATCGACGTCCAGGACCAGACGAAGTTCTCCGTCTCCGGGATCTCGAACGAGGCAGTCGGCCAAGTCGCCGCTAACCTTCGCGGGCTCCGGCCGCCGGAGCCATACAAGGGCAAAGGTGTCATGTACCGCGGCGAGAAGATCCGGCGCAAAGCAGGCAAGGCCGGTAAGGGCGCCAAGGCAGCAGGATGATCAAGCACACAGATCGCAAGGTGAACCGGTTGAAGCGCCACAAGCGCGTGCGCGTGCACGTCAGCGGTACCAAGGAGCGCCCTCGGCTTGCCGTGTTCCGCAGCCTCAACCACGTGTACGCGCAGCTCATCGACGACGCCGGCAGCCATACCGTGGCCTCCGCTTCGACTGTCGAGCTGAAGGCCAAGGGCAATGGGGTGGATGAGGCCGCGAAGGTGGGCAAGGCAATTGCCGCCAAGGCCAAAGCCGCCGGCGTCAGCACTGTCGTCTTCGATCGTGGCGGGTTCCTCTACCACGGCAGAATCAAGGCTCTGGCGGACGCCGCCCGCGAAGCCGGACTGGAGTTCTAATGGGCAGCAGATACCCTCACTCGAGCGGCGAGCGATCTGATCTCACAGATCGCGTCGTGCGAGTCAACCGCGTGTCCAAGGTGGTCAAGGGCGGCCGCAAGTTCTCGTTCAGCGCGCTGATCGTGGTCGGCGACATGAACGGCCGCGTCGGCGCGGGCATAGGCAAGGCCCGCGAGGTGACCGAGGCGATCCGCAAAGGCATGGACGTCGCCAAGCGCAACATGATCACGGTCCCGATGGTCGGCACGACGATCCCACACGAGGTGCGCCTCAAGCTGGGGGCCGCCAAGATCATGCTGAAGCCGGCTGCGCCGGGAACGGGCGTCATCTCCGGAGGCGCCATGCGAGCGGTGATCGAGACCGCCGGCATCAAGGACATCCTCACCAAGTCCCACGGCACCAACAATCCCATCAACACCGTGCGCGCGACTCTCGCCGCACTGCAGCAGCTGCGCACGGCGCAGCAGATCGCCGAGCTGCGCGGCAAAGAGGTCGAGCAGATCGTCGGCAGGCGCCTTGCCAACATCTACCGTAAGTCCGAGGCTCCTGCAGCCAACGGCGGCGCTGCGGAGACGGCGGGGGAGACCAAGTGACAGAAGCCAAGTCCAAGACCCTGAAGGCAACGCTCAGGAAGAGCGCCATCGGGGCGAAACCTTCGGTCAAGGCGACCGTCCAGTCGTTGGGTTTCAGGCGGATGAACCAGACACGGGAGCTCCCAGACAACCCCGCGGTGCGCGGGATGTTGAAGGCTGTCGACTTCCTCGTCGCCGTTGAGGGCGAGCCGTACCTGCGGCCCGACCGCAGCCGGTATAAGATCTGGCGTTCCCGCTCGAACAAGAAGTCCCAGAGGGGCAACTGATGCAACTGCACGACCTCAAACCCGCCGCCGGCGCGCACCGCAAGTCGCGGCGCATCGGGCGCGGCACCGGCTCGGGCCGGGGCAAGACGTCAGGGCGCGGCCAGAAAGGCCAGAACGCGCGCAGCGAAGGCTTTCGCGTCGGCTTCGAGGGCGGCCAGATGCCCCTCTCGCAGCGCATCCCGAAGCTGCCTGGCTTCAAGAACCCGTTTCACAAGACCTATGCGGTGGTCAACCTCTCCAAGCTGAGCCGCTTCGCCGACGGAACGAAGGTCGACGCTGCGCTCCTCGCCGAGGCAGGCCTCGCGCGCCCGGGCGAAGAAATCAAGATCCTTGGAACTGGCGACCTGAAGCGCAAGCTCACTGTCGAAGCGCACTCGTTCAGCCTTAGCGCGCGTGAGGCGATCGAAGCGCGTGGCGGCAGCGTGAAGGTGCTTGGCGAGCCGCGCAAGATCGGTCCGCGACGACTCGCGGCCAAGACTGCCAAAAGGGTGCCGGCGCCAGACGAACCGGAGGCCCCAATCGAGAAGCCGCAGGCCAAGGCATCCAAAAGAGCGCCGGCGCCCGAAGCTGTGGAGCCTGCCGCGGAGAATGAACCGCCCGGGGAGGCCGCTCCCCCAGACTCGTAGGATGGGCTCGGCGCCTTAATGAATCTCCTCGAGGCGTTGGTCAACGCCATCCGGCTGCCGGAGCTTCGCAACAAGCTCCTTTTCACTGGCGGGATCCTCGTCATGTTCAGGCTCTTCGCCAACGTCGCCGTCCCCGGCGCGAGCCAGGCGGCACTGGCCAACCTGTTCAACTCACAGGCCCTCCTCGGCCTCCTCGACCTCTTCTCGGGAGGCGGCCTGTCGCGCTTCAGCGTCGTCGCCATGGGCATGAACCCATACATCAACGCCACGATCATCATGCAGCTGATGACGGTGATCTCCGAGCGCATCAAGGAGATCTCCAAAGAGGGCGAGGCGGGACGCCGGCGGATCACGAAATGGAGCCGTTACCTCACCGTTGCCCTGGGCGCCGGGCAGGCATACGGCTTCACCGTTCTCTTCCAGAACACCACCCCCGCCATCCTTCCCGCGCTTGACTGGTTCGCGCGGTTGCAGATCGTCCTCGTCCTTACCGCGGGCACCATCATGCTGATGTGGTTCGGTGAGCTCATCACCGAGTACGGCATCGGCAACGGCGTTTCGTTGATCATCTTCGCCGGCATCATCGGGCGCGGCCCACAGAGCGTTGCAGCGGTGTTCAGCGCGCACCAGACCGGTGGCGGGCTCGCCGACTACGTCCCGTTCATCCTCTTCGGGCTCGTCGCACTTGTGATGACCGCAGTGATCATCGAGGTGCAGCAGGCGGTGAGAAAGATTCCCATCCAGTCAGCCCAGCGCACCGTCGGCCTGAAGCAGGTGCAGAGCAGGGCGAGCTTCCTGCCGCTCCGCGTCAATCACGCGGGCGTCATCCCGATCATCTTCGCGATCTCGGTGATGTTCCTGCCCACGATCATCGCCAACTACTTCGTCGGCGCGCCGCCAGACACCTGGTACTACAAAGCGGCAGCCTGGATTCGAGGTAACTTTGCGCCCGACACGGCCAACGTGCCGATGGCTATCACGTACAACGCGCTCTATTTCGCGCTGACCTTCGGGTTCACCTACTTCTATACGGCGATCACGTTCGAGGTCAACGACGTGGCGGACAACCTTAAACGCTATTCAAGCTTCATCCCGGGAATACGGCCTGGCCGGCCGACTGCCGACTACCTCGCCTCGGTGATGAACCGGGTGACGTTCGCCGGCGCCACGTTCCTCGGCTTCATCACAGTCATCCTGCCGATCCTGACGTCGAGCATTTCCGGCATCCCGCATCAACAGATGTACCTGGGGGGCACGGCGATCCTGATCGTCGTAGGCGTTGCGCTTGACACGATGAAACAGCTGCAAACCCAGCTGGTGATGCGCCAGTATCGCGGGTTCATCAAGTGACGAGCGACTGGGTCATAACAAGGGTGAACTGTCTCCCCAAGACTGGCGGCTTCAAGCTATGAACCTCCTCCTGTACGGAGCACCAGGCAGCGGCAAGGGCACCCAGGCCAACATGCTGCGCTCGCGCTTCGGGATCCCGCACATCGCGACCGGCGACATGCTTCGCGCCGAGATCGAGCGCGGCACAGACCTTGGGCGCCAGGCGCAACCGATCTTGGCCAAAGGGGGCTATGTCCCCGACGAGATCATGATCGGCATGATCCGGGAGCGACTCCGTGAGCCCGACTGCGCCAACGGTTTCATCCTGGACGGCTTCCCGCGCACGGTTCCCCAGGCCGAGGCCCTGGACGTCCTGATGAAGGAGCTGGGCCGTCGATTCGACAGGGTTCTGTACCTCCGGGTCGAGACCCCTGAGCTCCTTCGGCGCCTGTCAGGCAGGCTGGTCTGCCCCGCTTGCCAGCGGACCTATCCTCCCGGCGTCGAGAGATGCAGCGTCGACTCCACCCCTGTGGTCCAGCGCGAGGACGACAAGCACGAGGCAGTGAGGCCTCGTATCGAGATCTACCTCGCCAAAACGATCCCTGTCCTCGACCACTACCGCGGCGGGGACCTGGTTTCGGAGATCGACGGGCGGGGCACGATTGATGAGATAAGCGGCGAGGTCCTGGCCGCGATTGGCCAGAATGGCCAGGTGTCCCGAGCATGATCAACCTGAAAACCGCCCACGAGATCGACCTGATGGCCCGAGCCGGCACCCTGCTGGCCTCGGTGCTGCCGCCCCTCCGCGACGCCTGCGTGCCGGGGGTCAAGACGATCGAGCTGGATCGGATCGCCGAGATGCTCATCCGGAATGGCGGCGCCACGCCTGGGTTCCTGGGCTACCACGGCTATCCCCGCTCGATCTGCGTCTCCATCAACGACGAGGCTGTGCACGGCATCCCTGGCAGCCGGAAGGTGGCCGCGGGCGACCTGGTGAGCCTCGACCTCGGCCTCGTGCTCGACGGCTTCTGGGCTGACGTGGGGATCACGGTGGGGGTGGGCAAGATCACGAAGGAGGCTGAACGTCTTCTGAAGGTGACGGAGGAGGCCCTGCACGTGGGCATTGCCAAGGCCCAGCCTGGCGGCTGGCTTGGCGATATCTCGTCAGCGATCCAGAAGCACGTCGAGGCTTCAGGCTTCTCTGTGATCCGCCAGTTCGTCGGCCACGGGATCGGGCGGCAGATGCACGAGGACCCCCAGGTGCCCAACTTCGGGACCCCCGGGACTCCGCCCCGTCTGAAGGCGGGGATGACCCTGGCGATCGAGCCGATGGTCAACGCAGGCTCCCACGAGGTCTACATGAAGCCCGACGGCTGGACGATCTGCACCGTCGACGGCGCCCTCTCGGCCTACTTCGAGCACACGGTGGCGATCACCGACAAGGGCCCCCTGATCCTGACCGCCCAGCCGTCCCTCAACGGGAAGGGCTCTCTCTCCCCCTCAAGGAGCATTCAGTGAGTCCCATCCCTAATGCCGCTCTGCGCGCAGGGGCGTAAGCTGGCAAAGCCGCGTTTCACGTACAATCATCGTTCGTGCCCCAGCGCCCCCCGCTCGTGAAGGGGGTCGTGGTCGAGCCTCTTCCCAACGGCGTTTACCGGGTTGAGCTCGAGAACGGGGCCAAGGTCCTGGCTCACGTCGCCGATCGTGCAGGCACCCACTTCACCCGGCTTCTCGCTGGGGACAAGGTGGGCGTCGAGCTCGCGAGCAGCGATCGTTCGCGAGGGCGAATTCGAGAGATTTGGAGATGAAGGTACGGCCGTCAGTCAAGAAGATGTGCTCGAGCTGCAAGGTGATCCGGCGAAACGGGGTGGTACGCGTGATCTGCTCCAAGACGCCGAAACACAAACAGAGGCAAGGGTAAGAAGCTAATGGCGAGAATCGCCGGCGTCGACATACCCCCGCAGAAGCGCGTGGTCATCTCCCTGGTGTACATCCACGGCATCGGCCGCACGACCGCCGAGAAGATAGTCAAGGCCGCCAACCTCAACTCCGACACGCGGGTCAAGGACCTCAGCGAGGAGGAGGTTGCCCGCCTTCGCCAGATCATCGACCGCATGGCGACCTCGAAGGAAGTCCTCATCGAGGGCGACCTCCGGCGCGAGGTGGCGATGAACATCAAGCGGATGACGGAGATCGGGTCGTACCGAGGCGGTCGTCACCGCCGGGGCCTTCCCGTTCGTGGCCAGCGCACACGGACCAACGCACGCGGACGCCGCGGACCCAAGCGTGCAGTGGCCGGCAAGAAGAAGGTCAAAGCAGGTAAGTAATGCCGAAGAAGAAAGTCGTACGAACCAGGCGCCGCGAGCGCAAGAACGTCGTCGCGGGGCAGGCTCACGTGCAGAGCACCTTCAACAACACGATCATCTCGATCACCGACGTGGACGGGAACGTCATCTCGTGGGGCTCGGCAGGCGCGCAGGGCTTCAAGGGCAGCCGCAAGTCGACGCCGTTCGCCGCCCAGGTCACGGCTGAGGCCACCGCCAAGAAGGCCCTCGAGCACGGCATGCGCTCGATCGAGGTCTTCGTTCGCGGACCGGGCGCGGGCCGCGAGGCTGCCATCCGCTCGCTGCAGGCCACTGGCCTCGAGGTGAGCGCGATCACCGATGTGACGCCGATCCCGCACAACGGCTGCCGCCCTCCCAAGCGCAGGCGGGTTTAGTGGCGAATTACAGCGGCCCGGTCTGCCGCTTCTGCCGCCGCGAAGGCGCCAAGCTCTACCTCAAGGGCGAGCGGTGCTATACGCCAAAGTGTGCGATCGAGCGCCGCGCGTTTGCGCCAGGGCAGCACGGCCAGGCCCGCAAGCGCAAGACGTCGGACTATGGCCTCCAGCTGCGCGCGAAGCAGAAGGCACGACGAACGTACGGCCTGCTCGAGAAGCAGTTCCGCAACTACTTCGAGCTGGCGGAGCGCGAACCGGGCGTCACGGGCCTCAACCTTCTCCGCCACCTCGAGCTGCGGCTCGACAACGTCGTGTACCGGCTTGGGCTCGGCGCCTCGCGCAAGCAGGCGAGACAGCTTGTCTCGCATCGTCATTTCGAGGTCAACGGAAAAACGGTGAACGTTCCGTCGTACCAGCTCAAGCCTGGCGACATGCTGAAGGTCAAGCCGGCGAACGGCGTCGTCGAGGTGGCGCTGGAGGCTTCCAAGCTTCGTCCGGTTCCAGGGTGGCTCGCCTTCAACGTCGACGAGAAGTCGGGCAAGATCCTCGCCCGCCCAGAGCGGCACGAGATGGAGACGGGCGTCGAAGAGCAGTTGATCGTCGAGTTCTATTCACGGTAAAGGGAGTTCCTAATTGGCAATTGACACGCAGATGACAGTTACCCCGCAGGTTCGCAAGCTCGAGACGAGCGCGAACTACGGGAAGTTCGACATCGAACCGCTCGACCCGGGCTTCGGGACGACGCTTGGCAACACGCTTCGCCGCGTGCTGCTCTCGTCGCTGTGGGGAGCGGCAGTGACCTCGATCCAGATCGATGGTGTGGCGCACGAGTTCACCGCCATCCCGCACGTGAAGGAAGACGTGACCGAGGTCATCCTCAACCTCAAAAAGCTCTGCCTGAAGAGCCACACCGAGGACCCCGTGACCCTCACCCTCGACGTCAAGGGCCCCGCCGAGGTCCACGCCTCGCACATCCAGGCCAACTCGGACGTCGACATCGTGAACCCCGACCTCTACATCTGCACGCTGGCCTCCAAGGGCCACCTGCGCATGGAGCTCAACGTCGAACGCGGCAAGGGCTACGTGCCCGCCGAGCGCAACAAGCGCGAGGGCCAGCCCATCGGCGTCATCCCGATCGACGCAATCTTCTCGCCGGTCGAGAAGGCCAACTTCACAGTCGAAAAGACCCGTGTGGGCCAGTCGACCGACTTCGACAGGCTGCTGATCGAGGTCTGGACGGACGGCACCATGTCGCCCGAGGAGGCGGTGAGCCACGCCGCGTCGCTATTCACCCAGCACCTTGCGCTGTTCGTGCGCTTCGATGCCTCGATCAAGGAGAAGGAGGCCAAGGACCGCGGCGCAACCGGTGGCCAGAACCGCCTTATGGACACCCCGATCGAGGAGCTCGACCTCTCGGTTAGGGCTTTCAACTGCCTCAAGGCCAACGAGATCCAGACCGTCGGCCAGCTCCTCCAGAAGAGAGAGGAAGAGCTGCTCGCTCTGCGGAACTTCGGGCGGAAGTCGCTCGACGAGATCAAGGAGAAGCTCGTTGAGAAGGGCTTCATCAAGCCTGAGGAGATGGGCACCGTCCTCCGCGGCTAGCCATGCGACACCAAAAGAGCGGCCGCCGCTTCAACCGAGACACCGACGCGCGCAAGGCGCTGATGCGCAACCTGTGCACGTCCCTGCTCGAGAGCGGAAGGATCACGACCACGGAGGCCAAGGCCAAGGAGCTGCGCCGTTGGGTCGAGCGCCTGATCACGACGGCCAAGGGTCAAGACCTGACTGCGCGCCGCAAGGTGAGCGAAGAGGTCTCGAAGCCCGAGGTCGTCGAGCGCCTATTCTCCAACCTGGTACCGCGCCTGGCTGAAAGGCCCGGCGGCTACACAAGAATCATCAGAAAGGGTCCGCGCCTGGGCGACTCGGCACCGATGGTGGTCATCGAGCTGGTCGACTAGAGCGGGTTTCCCTCTCCCCTCGGGGAGAGGGTCAGGGAGAGGGGCGGAAACTGGCAACCACGGTTAAAAAGTGAATATCAAGGTCGTGCTGGAGTACGACGGAAGCGGATTTGCCGGCTGGCAGCAGCAGGCGCACGGGCGCACCGTCGAGGCCGAGCTGAAGCGGGCGCTGCATGAGGTCACGGGCGCCGAGCACAAGGTCTATGCCGCTGGGCGCACCGACGCAGGAGCGCATGCCGAAGGCCAGGTTGTCAGCTTCGAGACCGATGGGCGCATCACGCCTCAGCGGCTCGTGGCAGCTCTCAACGCCCGCCTCCCCGGAGACGTGTCGGTGCTGACTGCAGAGATCGCACCTGACGGCTTCCACGCTCGCTACTCCGCCCGCTGGCGCCGCTACCGCTACCGCTACCTCGACCGCAGGGCAAGGCCCGCGCTGGAGCGAGGACGCTGCTGGCACATCGGCGGGCCGCTCGACGTGGACGCGATGTCGGCGGCCGCGAAAGCGCTTGTCGGGAAGCACGACTGGACCAGCTACTGCTCGGCCTCCGAGCCAGCCGATGGAAGGGTGCGCGAGATGCGTTCCGCCAAGGTGGCCCGACGAGGAGATTTCGTCGAGCTGGAGCTGGTGGCGGAGGGGTTCCTCCGAGGCCTGGCGCGGAGCATCGCGGGAGCGCTGGCCGAGGTGGGGCGGGGCCGCAAGCCGCCCGAGTGGGTCGGCGAGGTGTTGGCGGCGCGAGACAGGCGCCTGGCGCCCCGGACGGCGCCGGCCGGCGGCCTGACCTTGGTGGAAGTGATTTACTGAAGGAGCGCCGGGTGCGCGCAGGGCATATTTTTTGAGGAAAAGTTGAGTAAACAGAAGACCTGGACGGCAAAGACAGCGGAACTGAGGAGCGATTGGTTTGTGGTCGATGCCACAGATCAGGTGCTCGGCCGCCTAGCCAGCTCTGTGGCCAAGATCCTCCGGGGCAAGCACAAGCCCACCTATACGCCGCACCTGAACACAGGCGACCACGTGATCATCATCAATGCCGCTAAGGCAAAGGTCAGCGGAGCGAAGCTCACCGGGAAGCTGTACACCCGCTACACCGGCTATCCAGGCGGCCTTCGCACCCGCACCCTTCAGCAGGCCCAGGACATTGACCCGACTTTCCCTCTGATGAACGCTGTCAAGGGGATGCTGCAGCACAACACGCTCGGCGCGGACATGCTCACCCGACTACGCATTTACGCCGGGGCCGAGCATGGGCACCAGGCCCAGAGGCCGAAGGTGATCACCTTCGACTCCAAGGGAGACATCAAGCTTGGCTGAGGCATTTCTCAGGGGAACAGGGCGTCGCAAGAATGCAGTCGCGCGCGTGCGCATCCAGCCGGGCGAGGGCAAAGTCGTGATCAACGACAAGGACACGCTCGCCTACCTGGGCCGTCGCGTCCTCGAGATGGCGGCCCTGGCTCCTTTGCGCATCACGAGTACGCAGCGCAAGTTCGACATCAGCGTCAAGGTCGTCGGCGGTGGCACGAGCGGCCAGGCGGGCGCGATCTCGCACGGCATCGCCAGGGCCCTAATCAAGTACGACCCGGACTTCCGCCCCGCGCTCAAGAAGGCTGGCCTTCTCACGCGCGACGCGAGGATGAAGGAGCGCAAGAAGTACGGCCTGAAGAGGGCTCGCAAGGCTCCGCAGTACACGAAACGGTAGAGGTCCCCTCGCGGCGGCTGGAGTGGCCCGACTGCCGGAACACGCGCGACCTGGGGGGCTTGCCCCACGTTGGCGGGCTCACGCGAAGCGGCGTCCTGGTGCGCTCCGACAACCTGCGTAGCCTGAGCCCTGCCGGCCTCGAGGCGATGGTCGCCTACGGAGTGAGCACGGTCATCGACCTGAGGAGTGAGTCAGAGATCGAATCCTCACCGAGCCCGTTCGCGATACCTGACCCATTCTCCTATCCGGCTCCGCCGGCCTACACCCACATGCCCCTGATCGACGACGCAACAATGCGCAAGCTGGCCGAGGCCACCAACATGTTCGATCGATACCTGTTGATGCTCGAGCACCGGCCTGCCGCGTTCAGTGCGGTCTTCACCGCCCTGGCCAGGACCGAGGGCACAGTAGTCTTCCACTGCTTCGCGGGCAAGGACCGTACGGGAATGGTGGCGGCGATGAGCCTGGCGCTCGCCGGGGTCGGCGTGGATGCGATCGCGGCCGACTACGCCGAGACCGACTCCCAGATGTCGTCCAGATACGACGAATGGCTGGCAGCCGCGGCTCCTGAACATCTCGAGGCGATGCGCGACGACCTGCGGTGCCCGCCGGAGCGGATCGTCGGCATCATGGAGCACTTGAGCCGGCGATGGGGAGGCACAGAGGGGTACCTCGAGGCAGCCGGTATGTCCCGCGCGGACATCTCGCATCTTCAGTCGAAGCTGATCACCTGATCAGGCGCCGACAAGCTCGGCAACCGCTTTGCTGAAAATGACTCAGTCGGCTGCGATCGATCAAGCGAGAGCTGTCATGCACTCGAGACCTTAACAACCTGGATTGGCAGCCCCGTGGACCCGGCCCGAGAATCCGTCGCGATCCGTCCACCCCGATCCCGAGGTCCGCAATGACAGAAAAGGTTTCCGCCGCCAAGCAGCTTTACAGACTCAGCGTCGAGCCTCGGGTGGTGGAGAGGCTGGCAAAGCTCTCCGACCGGCTCGGCGAGCCCAAGAGCAGGCTCGCGACCCGCCTCTTCACCGACGCTGTGCTCTCGGCCCCTCTACGAGGGGAGAAGAAGGCGCGCCCCTAGCTCGCCCCGCTCCCGTTGCTGTCGACTTCAACCGAATGGCCGCCGGGCGGATCGGCGTACATGGCTTCGATCTGATCCTTGTACTTCGTGTGAATCACGCGGCGCTTGAGCTTCATCGTCGGCGTGAGCTCCTCGGACTCGGGGGACCACTCATCGGGCAGGATCGTGAACCTCTTGAACTGCTCGATTCGCGACAGGTGAGTGTTGGCGATGGTCAGGGCGCGCCTCACCTCGGCGATCGTGGCGGGGTGCTCCGTGAGCTCGGCCATGGAGGAGGAAGTGATGCCGTGCGCCTTCCCCCAAAGGGGCGCCACCTGCGGGTCCAGCACGACGAGCACTGTGATGAAGCTGTGGCCGTCGCCGATGGCGACTGCCTGCCCGATGATCGAGCTCGACTTGGCCACCGCCTCCAGGTTCGCCGGCGAGATGTTCTTGCCTGACGAGGTGATGATCAGCTCCTTCTTCCGATCGACGATCCTGTAGTGCCCGTCCGGCCCGAGCTGGGCGATGTCGCCGCTGTGCACCCATCCGTCGGCGTCGATCGCCTCCGCGGTTTTGACCGGGTCTCGGTAGTAACCGACCATCACGTTGCCACCGCGAATCAGCAATTCCCCGTCCTCGCCGAGGCGCGCCTCGACACCAGGAAGGGGGACGCCAACCGATGGTGCGCGGTGATCGTTGATGGGCACCGACGTAGCCGGCCCGGTGAGCTCGCTCATTCCCCAGACCTCGTATAACGGCATACCGAGCGCCGCCCAGAACTCGTGCACCTCGGGCCGGCAAGGGGCAGTGCTGGTGACCGCGAGATGACAGCGCTCCAGGCCGATCTTGGAACGAAGCAGCATGAAAAGGGGCTGGGCCCGCTCGACAACTGACGTGATCTCCTCCGGCACCGGCTGACCATCGCGCTTCAGTCGATACGCCTGCATCGATGCAGCGAGCGCTCCCTGCGCCATCTGGCGCTTGGTCTCATCTGGCTCTGCGGCAAGACCTGCATTGATGCCGGCCATCAGCTTCTCCCAAACGCGAGGCACCCCGACGAACGCTGTCGGCTTCGCTTCAAGGAGATAAGGCAGCAACTCGGCGACATCAGGACACAGGTAGACCTCGTGACCGTTGTAGATGCTTCCCCATTGAGAGGTGAAGCGCTCTGCCACGTGCGCAAGCGGCAGGTAGCTGACCAATGTCTCGTTGTGCAGCTCGAGGACTCGGCGCGCCGACTCGAGGGTCCACACGACGTTGTTGTGTGAGTACATCACGCCTTTGGGCGGGCCGGTGGTCCCCGACGTGTAGATAAGGCTGATCGGGTCCTCAGGACCGACCGACCGGGCGGCGGTCTCGAATGCCGCCGGGTCGCGCTCAAATGCTGCGCGGCCTTCGGCCACCAGTGACTCCCACGACAGCACTCCGTCGGGCGCCTCGCCGCGGACGAGGATCAGATGGCGCAGCTTCGGCGTTGACGAGCGGATCGCCAGGAACTTCGCGAGATACGTCTCATCTTCCACGACCGCCACGCTCGCCTCCGAGTGGTTGGCGAGATACTCGACCTGCTCCGGCGCGAGGGTGTTGTACACGCTGATCGCCGTGCCACCGGCGTGGACGATGCCAAGGTCGGCGATGACGTGCTCCGGCACGTTGCGAGCCATGATCAGGCCGAACTGTCCAGGTCCAAACCCCAGTCCTCTCAGGGCCATCGTCACCGCCGCGACCTCGGCGCGGTAGCCGTTCCAGTCGAGGCTCTTCCACTCGCCGTCCCGCTTCCAGCGTAGGGCCGGGCGGTCGCCCCACTTCCTGGCCGCGTCGGCGAAGATCGTGCAGACCGTCTTACCCGAAACAGCGGCGTCGATGTCCGCCCGCTGGGTCATCACATCCATGTCACCAACTCCTGCATTGCGCGAAGGCGCTCCCTTCCTTTGAGAAACCCCTGACGGGGGCCCAAACATCATGCAGCCCCCGGGTGCCGCGTGTCACGAGCGCGCCTAAACTAGTCCTCGGTGGGGCGCCGATGATCTATGTGCGGTCGCGCCGGTCGATCGTGACCCTCGGACTTTCCGGGTTGGCCTTCGCTTTGCTTTTTGCCATCCTGGCCTTGGGTGCGGCGCGCCTGCCGGGCGGCTGGGTCGCCGCCGTCGCCCTCGCGGCGGGCGCCATCGGAGCCGCGGTGGTGGTGGCGTCAGCGGGCGTGCAGCTCCGCTCTTGGCCTCGCGATAGGCTTGGCCTGTTCCGCGATCGGATGGTGGTGATTCACGGGCGCCACGAGATGCGGGCGGTATGGACCCTGATGGACACGGTCACGCTTTCCGACCCGGGTTCCTGGCCCGACGTCCGCATCACCGACCGCCTGACCATCCACTTCCGTAACGAGCCACCCCTCGGCTTCAAGCCCGCGCAATTCGGGCTAGAGCCTGCTGCCTGCCGTGACCTCATCCTGCGGCTGCGCGACAACGCGAGGCTCCGCTCCCGGCTCCCCGAGTTCGACTCGGCGCGCGACCTGGCGGCCGCGCCTGTCGTAGCCGGCGAGCTCATCGAACCCCGCTTGTAGGCGGACGAGC
This sequence comes from Candidatus Dormiibacterota bacterium, assembly GCA_036844615.1. Lineage (GTDB taxonomy): Bacteria > Chloroflexota > Dormibacteria > Dormibacterales > Dormibacteraceae > Palsa-872. Next base: position 21,918 of record DAIUFK010000018.1, read on the forward strand.
GGCGTTGACGATGGGACTCAAAGAAGGCAGGAGCGGCATCATGATCCCTTCTGTGAGCGATCTATCGGGCAGCGACTTTCTCGACATCGCCAATTTCGACGCGGCCGAGCTGCGCGACGTGCTCGACCTCGCGCTGGCGATAAGGGCAGGACGGTGGGCTGAGCGGCCGCTCGAGGGCAGGCACATAGCGATGCTGTTTCAAACGCCGTCTCACAGGACGCGGGTCTCCTTCGAGGTGGGGATTGCCCGCCTGGGCGGAACCGCAACGATCCTGACCGAGCATGACGTCCAGCTGGGCATTCGCGAGACGGTGGGCGACGCGGCTCGCGTCCTCGACCGTTACGTCGATGGGATAGTTGCGCGTTTGCGCACACATGAGGACCTCATCGAGCTGGCGACCGCGTCGGCAAAGCCGGTGATCAACGCTCTCACCGATCGCTCGCATCCTTGCCAGATCCTCGCCGACCTGGTCACGCTGCAAGCGCTGGGCGGACCGCTTGCGGACCAGCACGTCGTCTACGTCGGCGACGGCAACAACATCGCCGCTTCCCTGATCGAGGCGGCGGCCGTGCTCGAGTTTCCCCTGACCCTTATCGCACCGCCCGGCTACCACCCGGCCGCCGCCGTGCTCGACCGCGCCCGCGACCTCAATCCGAGAGGCTTCCGGGTCAACTTGAGCACGGATGTCGCGGATGTCGGCGGGGCGACTGCCATCTACACCGACGTCTGGACCTCGATGGGTGTGGAAGAGCAGCGAGAGGTGAGGCGCCAAGCGTTTGGCGAATACCAGGTGAACCAGGCGCTGATGAACGCGGCCCCCGGGGCCATCTTCATGCACTGCCTGCCTGCCCACCGCGGTGAGGAGGTGACCGACGAGGTCATCGATGGGCCGCGGTCAGTCGTCTTCGAGCAGGCGGGCAACCGGCTGTACGCCCAGATGGCTCTCATGGCGCTCATCTTCGGAGCCAAAGCGTGATCTCGTACTTCCTCGTCCAGCTGGAGGAGGTCGTCAGGCACCTCGGTTGGGGAGAGGTGGTCGACGTCGCGTTCGTCGCCTTCGTCCTCTACTACCTGCTCCGGCTCCTCCGCGGAACCCAGGGTACGCAGATCCTTGTCGGGCTGGTGCTGCTCGCGGTGGTCGGGGTGGTCGCCACGCAGTTCAACCTTGTGCTCATCAGCTGGCTGTTCAAGAACGCGGGCTTTTTCATCTTGATCGCCGTCATCGTGATGTTTCAGCCCGAGCTCCGCCGGGCGCTGGACCAGCTGGGCCGCCTCGGCAACCTAGGGCGCCCGCTGACCGGCTACAGCACTCGGCTCTACAGCCAGGCCATCTCGGAGGCCATCCGCGCGGTCGAGCGCTTGAGCAGCCGCCACAACGGCGCCCTCATAGCGTTCGAGCGCGAAGTCGGCCTCGAGGACTACGCGGCAACCGGAGTCCGCATCAACGGGGAGATATCCGCCGAGTTCCTCCAGTCGATCTTCTATCCGAACTCTCCCCTCCACGACGGGGCAGTGATCGTGCGAGGCAATCAGATCCTGGCCGCCGGCTGCCTATTGCCGCTCCCCGAGGAAGGAGCGGTTCGGGAGAGGTTGGGAACTCGCCACCGAGCGGCCCTCGGGCTGTCCCTGGCGTCGGACGCACTCGTCCTTGTCGTCTCTGAGGAGACGGGTGCAATTTCGGTGATTGAAGAGGGCAAGATCACGCGGAATCTGGACGGCGACAGCCTGAGGCGCGTCGTCAGCGTCAAGGTGCCTGGGCCCGTGACGAATGGCAACGGATTCCTGGGCCGCCGAAAGTGACTTTGATCACCGAGAGCTGGCGGCTCAAGCTCCTGGCTGTCGGGCTCTCCGTGTTGATGCTTGGAGCCGTCGCCTTCGCCCAGAACCCTCCCACCTTCAGGACGCTGACGGTCAGCCCCATCCAGTACACGATCCCAGACAACCTGATAGTCCTCAACGCACCGGCCAGGACGACAGTGACGGTCACCGGATTGGCCGACGCCATCCAATCCATGAACGCGAGCAGCCTCACCGCCAGCTTCGATCTGACCAAGGCAAGCCCAGGTGCCGCGGTCAAGGTCAACCTCGCTGTCAAATCTTTGGACGTGCGCATCAACGTCCAGAATCCTCTGGTGCCCTTCGCGCTCAACATCGACACACGTAAGACCATTCCACTGACGGTCCAGGTCAGATTTCCTCGCGTGGCCCCCGGTTGGGTGGTGATCAAGGCCGGCGCCGCATGCCCCAACACGCCGTGCGTGGTCAATTTCGACGGCCCGGCCCAGTGGGAAAACAAGTTGAACGCGTACGCGGATTTCACCGCCCCGGTCCAGGGGGACAAGACGGTTGCCCCCAACGTCCCGATCAGCCTGGAGCAGAACGGCGCTCCGCTTGACATCGCCAACTTCCTCAAGAGCGCGCCCTACTCCAGCCTGGATCCCGCCGCCGTCGAGATCACGATCCAGGCCAAGACCGGCACCACCAGCAAACAGGTGGTCCTTATCGACTCGCCTCCTTCACACGGGCCACCAGCGGGCTACCGGGTGACTGCAATCACCATCAGCCCCCTTGCGGTAGTGATCTCAGGCAAGGCCGATGCCCTGCTCCAGATCACCACCTTGAGCCTGCCCGCAGTCGATCTCAGCGGCCACACCTCGAGCTTCACGGTCACCGTGACGATCCCGTATCCGGCCGGCGTCGTGGGGTCGTTTCAGAATGCACGCATCACCTATTCGATCTCGGCGAATCCCAATATCCAGCCCTCCCCGTCGCCCACGCCCACCTAGGGGCTTCTGTAACCTGATTCCAGCCGGGACCGTTCAACCAGGCATTCGTCGAAACAACCCCGGTTAGGAGTTCTCAGCTTATGTGCGGAATCATCGGCTACCTCGGCGACCGCCAGGCGACCCCGATCCTCATGGAGAGCCTTAAGCGTCTGGAATACCGCGGCTACGACTCCGCCGGGGTCGCCGTGCTTGAGGAGCCGAAGGCCGGCTCAGCCCACACGAGCGTGACCAAGTCCGAAGCGAAGGTGGACATGCTCATCGAAAAGCTCAAGGCCAACATGCCCAGGGGCACGCTTGGGATCGGCCACACGCGTTGGGCGACCCACGGCAAGCCCACCTACGTCAACGCTCACCCGCACACCGACTGCCACAACCGCATCTTCGTCGTGCACAACGGCATCATCGAGAACTTCGCGGAGCTCAAGGCCGAGCTCGAAGCCGCGGGCCATGAGTTCACGTCGGATACCGACACCGAGGTCGTCCCACACCTCATCGAGGCAAACTACAAGGGCGACTTCCTCAGCGCCGTACGCGCCGCCCTGCGGCGCATCCGAGGCGCCTATGCGCTTGCCATGTTCTCGACCGACGATCCCGAGCTTCTGGTTGGCGCGCGACTTAACGCGCCGCTTGTGGTCGGCCTCGGCGACAACGAGTACTACATCGCCTCAGACATCACGGCGATCATTCCCTACACCAAGCGCGTCCTGGTGCTCGGCGAGGGCGAGGTGGCAGCTGTCACACCGCTGGGCGCCGAGGTCTCGACGCTGGACGGCGTCAGCGTGGAACCGAAACTCATCCACGTGGACTGGGACATCAGCCAGGCCCAGAAGGGTGGCTATTCGCACTTCATGCTCAAGGAGATCAACGAATCATCGGAGGCGGTCGCCAATGCGATGCGTGGCCGCCTGACCGACGACGGCATCGTCTCGTTCCGCGAGTTCGACATCCCAGATGACGACCTGCGCCGCTACAACGAGGTATTGCTGCTCGGCATGGGGACCTCCCTCCACGCCGCGATGATCGGCGAGTACGTGATCGAGGATTGGGCCGGCATCCCGGCCAAGGCCATGGACGCCTCGGAGTTCCGCTACCGCCGGCCGACTTTCGGAAAGGACACGCTCGCGGTGGTGATCACCCAGTCAGGCGAAACCGCCGACACGCTGGTGGGTCTCCACCAGGCCAAGGAGCGAGGCGCGTTGACGGTGGCCGTCACCAATGTGGTGGCGAGCTCAGCCGCTCGCGATGCCGATGGGGCCGTCTATCTCCACTCAGGTCCGGAGATCGGGGTTGCGTCGACCAAGACCTTGCTCGCGCACGTCGTCAGTCTCTACCTGCTCGGCCTGCGCATGGCTACGGTCCATGGGCGCGTGTCGCTCGAGCGCCGCCGCGAGCTTGTCGCTTCACTTCGCGCGCTTCCGGACCAGGTGCAGTCGATCGTCGACCGCGAGAAGGAGATAGCGAAGATCGCGCACAAGTACAGCCGGTATCGCAATTTCATGTATACCGGCCGCGGGCTTGGTTACCCAATCGCGCTCGAAGGCGCGATCAAGCTCAAGGAGATCTCGTACATACACGCGGAGGGCGTGACCGGCGGCGAGCTCAAGCACGGCCCCATTGCGATGCTTGACGAGAACTTCCCAGTCATCGCCATGTGCACCGCCAGCTCGACCAAGGACAAGATGGTCAGCAACGTCCACGAGATAGTGGCGCGCAGCGCCCCGGTCCTGGCGCTGGTGACGGAGGGGGACCACTCCCTCGACGGCGTCGCCACCGACGTGTTCTTGATGCCCGCCGTCGAAGAGGCAGCGGGCGCAATCCTGAACACGGTGATGCTCCAACTGTTCGCCTACCACGTGGCCGTCGAACTAGGTCAAGACGTGGACCAACCCCGCAACCTGGCAAAAAGCGTCACTGTCGAGTAAATAGGGCGACCTCCCCGCCTGCGGGGGAGGACAGGCCACGCTTTAGCGTGGCCAGGCGGGGCCGCCCAGCCAGGCAACCACCGCACAATTAGAACCGTGCAGCGAATCGGAGTCGACGCCGTATCGGTGGACCGCGTGGCCCTTGCGGTCAAGCGCTCGGGCCCCGGTTTCCTGGCCAAGGTCTACACCCCAGCCGAGGTCGCCTACTGTGCAGGCAACTCCGAGCGCCTGGCCGGCCGCTGGGCGGCCAAGGAGGCGGTCATCAAGTGCTTCGACGGCACCGGCATCTGCTTCCCCCGCCGCCGTATCGAGGTCCTCCCCGGCCCCAGCGGCGCCCCGAGGGTCAGCCTCCTCGGTAACGACCGCGGCGCCCAGGTCGAGGTGAGCATCACCCACCACAGCGCCCTCGCCGTCGCCACTGCCCACCTCGAGATGCCCGAGGTGGCCGACGACCTCCTGCCGGCCCCGGAGGCCGTTGTCCTGCCTGACCGTCCCCTCGACGCCCACAAGGGCACCTTCGGCACCGTGGTCGTCTTGGCGGGCAGCCTTGGCTTCACGGGGGCGGCCTACCTTGCCTCCACGGCGGCGGCCAGGGCTGGCGCGGGCCTCGTCAGGCTCCTCGTCGCCGACACGATCTACCCGATCCTCGCTGCCAAGTGCACTGAGGTGATGGCGACCCCTGTCCAGGAGGTCGCACCCGGCGCTGTCGGCCACGCCGCCTACGACCTCGTGCTGCGCCAGCTCGCCACCGCCGAGGCGGGGATCATCGGCCCAGGGCTCGGGCGCGACCGTTCCACCTGGCGCCTGGTGCTCGACCTGGTCCAGCACGTCACCTGCCCGCTTGTCCTCGACGCGGATGCCCTCAACGCCCTTGGCGACGCGCCGCGATCCAAGGGCAAGCTGGGCAAGAACCGAGTCCTGACGCCACATCCGGGCGAGATGGCGCGGCTGACCGGGAAGACCGTTGAAGCCATCGCGGCCGACCGCCAGGGTGCTGCGCGCAAGGCGGCGAAGGAATGGGGCGCCATCGTCGTCCTCAAGGGGGCGAGGACGCTTGTGGCCCACCCCGACGGGAGGTGCAGCGAAGACCCCCACGAGGTCCCCGCGCTCGCGACTGGCGGGACGGGTGACGTGCTGTCCGGCATCATCGGAGGGTTGATCGCCCAGGGCTCGGAGCCTTATGCGGCAGCCGTCACCGGCGTCTATATCCACGCCGCCGCCGGCCGTCGCATCTCGCAGCGGCTCGGCGATTCCGGCCTGCTCGCCAGCGACCTTCTTCTCGAGATACCCCTGGTCATGAACGTGCTCCGGCGGGGCGGTCTCTGACGACCGGCCTGCGCTGGGCCGACATCGACCTCTCTGCCGTGAGCGCCAACGCGGCTTCGATCCTGGCCCACCTGCCTGGCGACGCCGGTCTTTTCGCGGTCGTCAAGGCGAACGGGTACGGCCATGGTGCTGTGCAGGTGGCGCGCGCAGCCCTTGAAGGTGGTGCCACCTTTCTCGCGGTGGCCACCCTTGAAGAGGCCGACCAGCTCCGCGGCCTTGCGAGCGAGGATCGGATCCTCGTCATGGGGGCGCTCCCTCCGCCGCTGGCACCCGCGGCCGCCGCCAGCGGCTTTGCGTTCACAGTGTCGAGCCTGGAGTTCGCCAGGGCGCTGGACGATCAGGGCGGCGTGGTTCCGGTGCACCTCAAGATCGACACGGGGATGGGTCGCTTCGGCTGCGCTCCCGAAGAGGCGCCGGCGCTTGCAAGCTTCATCGAGAAGGCGCCTGGGCTTCGCCTCGCGGGCACGATGACGCATTTCGCGTCCGCCGACTCGGATGAGGCGATGACGCGCAATCAGTACGACCGATTCATCGGTGCGTTGGGCGCATTCAACGTCGATCCCGGGATACGCCATGCGTGCAACTCGGCCGGCGCCCGGCGTTTCCCGGAGTTCGCGTTGGACGCCGTCCGTTCAGGCATCGGCCTTTACGGTTGCGAGTGGCAGGGCCACAGGGCCGCCCTGGCATTTCGATCTGTCGTGACCCACGTCAAAACTCTGGAAGTGGGGGACACCGTGGGCTATGGGGCAACGTGGCGTGCCACATCAAAGGCTCGTGTAGCGGTCGTCGCCGCCGGCTATGCCGACGGTGTCGATCGAGCTCGCTCCAATCGAGGCTATGTCCTGGTGCGCGAGCGTCGGGCGCCGCTGGTCGGCGTCGTCAGCATGGACGCGACAACAATCGATGTGTCAGGCATTCCTGGCGTGCAGATGGGCGACGTGGTGACTCTCATCGGCGACGACGGCGACGAGAGCATCACCGCCGAGCAGGTCGCGGAATGGTCGGGCACCATCTCGTGGGACGTGCTTACCTCCCTCGGTCCGCGCGTGGAGAGGCGCTACTCGGAATAAGCGGGGCCCTCGCCCGGATTCCAGATGAGGCAAGGCAGGTGTACGTAAACTGGCACTTCTGATGGCGGAAAGTCCGGCGCGCACTGCGTTTGCGGAAGAAGCATTGACACATCTCGACACTCTGTACCGCGGCGCACTTCGCCTTACCCGTGATTCCGACCAGGCGCAGGACCTGGTGCAGGAGGCTTACCTGCGCGCTCTCCGCTACCAGCACAGCTATCAGCCCGGCACCAACATGAAAGCCTGGCTCTTCGCGATCATGCGAAATCTCTTTTGGGACCGCTTCAAGGGGTCGCGGAAAGAGGACGTGAGCCTCGACGACGTGGGTGAGTTCGTCCTCTACGACAAGCTGAAAGATGAGGGCGCCAGGCCGGAGGCCGACGTCCTTGACAAACTCGCAGCTTCAGAGGTCGTCGCCGCTGTCGAAAAGCTGCCGCCGCTCCACCGCGAGGTGGTCCTCCTTGTCGACGTCGAGGGCTTCTCGTATAAGGACGCTGCACAGACGCTTGGCGTTCCCATCGGCACGGTGATGTCGCGCTTGCACCGGGCGAGGCAGCAACTTCAAAGATCCCTCTATGACTACGCAGTCGAATCAGGTATCGTCCACGGCACCGGCATGGGACAGGTGCCCCAGCAATGAACTGCAGCGACTGTAAAGAGAAGCTCGACCGCTACGTGGACCGTGAGCTGAACAACACGGAGCTCCTCGAGTTGGAGCTTCACCTCGAAGGCTGTCCCCCCTGCGCGGACCAATACGACTTCCAGGCTCACCTGAAGCGCCTCGTCAAGGTCTGCTGCGACCAGGACGAAGTCCCTCCCGCGTTCAGAGAGAAGCTCCGGCAGATTCTGCTCTAGGAGCGCCTTCTGGCCGGCTTTCGGCCGCTGAAAGGATTTTGCAAGCGGTGGACGCCAATATCCGATCTCGCAATGGCTCAATTGGCCGACGTCAACCGCGAGATCGAGCATTCCGACCGCACGCGTCGTATGCAGCGCACCGAAAACGAGCGGCTGAGCACGATCATCCGGGCGATCGACGAACTGATGTTCTCGCTGGAGGAGCTCAACCTCCAGGGGATCGACAGAGTGCCCGCCCGCCTGCGGGAGCGTGCCGGATCCTTGATCGAGCTCGTCCTGGCCCGCCCAGCGCCGGCTGAGGCTCGCTCGGACCCCTTCCGTATCCGCTACCGGGTCGTCCCGATGATGGACGTCCTTTTCGAGGTCCAGCACAAGGTGCTCCGCCTCCGCAACCCCACCCTGATCGCCGACCCCGAGGAAGTGCTGGAAAGCGCCTAGGTCGCCGGTGTCCTCCCCGCTTCCATCGGGGTCCCCGCGCGGGTGGTGCCCGGGGGAGGTGCTCCGAAGGGCCGGAGGGGGCGTTCAGCAACGCAACCACCGCTCGTCAGGGCCTAGATTTAGCCCGTTACGAGACAACCCCTCCTCGAGCGGCTCCTCGCCGCCCGCCTTTATGTCATCACTCCCGACCAGGAGGCCGACAGCCTCGTCTCCCTGGCGGCAGCCGCCTTGCGCGGGGGCGCCGACGTGCTCCAGCTCCGCCACAAGACCCTTGCCCGAGGCGACCTGCTTCTCCTCGCGCGGCGCCTTCGCGCCGTCACCCGCGATGCCGGCGTCCTTTTCGTGGTCAACGACCACCTCGATATTGCCCTCCTCAGCGAGGCGGATGGCGTCCACCTCGGGCCTGACGACCTAAGCCTCGCCGGGGCCAGGCGAGCCGCCGGCGACCGCATCCTGGTCGGCGCTTCGGCTTCAACGCCCTCCGCCGCAGTCGAGGCGATCCGTTCCGGCGCCGACTACCTGGGCTCCGGTCCAGCGTTCGCCACGCCCCTCAAGCCGCAGAAGGTGGTCATCGGTCCGAAGGGCGTCGCCCAGGTGGTCGATGCCGTGGGAGCTGGTGTGCCAGTCTTCGCCATCGGCGGCATCGATGAGTCCAACGTGGCGCAGCTGACGGCGGCAGGCCTCCACCGTGTATGCGTCATCAGGGCGGTGGGCGACGCACCCGACCCGGAATCCGCAGCCCGCCGCCTCCGTACGATGCTCGACGGGTGACAAAGCTTGACGGCCTCGGCGAATCGGAGCTGCTGCGCCGAATCCTTCCCTACATCGCCACCGAGGGCTTTGAGATCGCGGCAGGCGAGGACGACGCCGCGGCCTGGGGTGACGACGGGGCCGGTTACACCGTCGCGAGCTGCGACGTCTCGGTCGAGGGCGTCCATTTCGATCTCGGCTGGATGACGTCCGAAGATGCGGGCTGGCGCGCGCTGGCCCTCGCGCTCGGTGACCTCGCCGCCAAGGGCGCCACCCCGTGGTGGGCACTGGTCTCGATCGCGTGCCCGCGGTCCTGGTCGGTTGAGGATTTCGAGGGCCTGTACCGCGGCATGGCCGAGCTGGCGCACAAGGTGCATCTGCAGATCGTCGGAGGCGACATGAGCTCGATCGACGGTCCCGCGGTCCTGTCGATCGCGGTGGTCGGCAGGACCAGCGCCAGGCCGCTGCCCCGCAGCGAGGCGCAGCCCGGCTGGGCGGTCGCGGTGACCGGCGCCCTCGGCGCCTCGACCCTGGCCCTCAGGCAGCGCCAGGCTCTTCGCTTTGAACCCTTGCTCGCAGAGGGCCGGCGGCTCAATCAAGCTGGCCTGTGCTGTGGCGACATCTCGGACGGGCTCGTGCGCGAGATGCATAAGTTCGCCGAGATGTCCGGCGCGGGTTGCGTGATAAGAGCCGCCGACGTGCCCATCGCCGACGGCGCAACTCTTGAGGACGCGCTGACCGGCGGCGAGGAGCCGGAGCTCGTTTGCGCGGGGCCGGAGGAGCTGGTTCGCGCAGCCGGCCTGCGGCCGATTGGCGTCTTGACCGAGGACGCCGCGATCAGGGTTGTCGGCGCGGACGAGATGCCGATGCATCTGAAGCTGAGCGGATACGACCACTTTGCTTGACCTGGTTACGAACACCCCTGCCGAGACGGAGTCGGCAGGCGAACGATTCGGCCGCGAGCTCCGGCAAGGCGATCTGATCCTTATCGAAGGCGACCTGGGGGCCGGCAAGACGACCTTCGTCCGTGGCGTCGCGCGAGGGGCGGGCTCCACGGCGCACGTCGCGAGCCCGACGTTTCAGCTTGTGCGTGTTTACCCAGGCCGCGTCCAGGTCGCGCACGTCGACCTGTACAGAGTCGAGGCCAGTGCCGAGCTCGGCGAGCTCGGTCTCGAGGAGCTTCTCGACCAGGGAGCAGTGGTCGTGGAGTGGGGCAACAGGATCGAAGCGCCTGAAGCGGCCAGCCTGTCGATCGAGCATCTTGGTGGCGATCGCCGGCGCCTGCGCATGCAGCGAGATCTGACGAGGTGATATTCGTCATCGACACCTCCTCGGCCCGTTCGGCAGTGGCCCTCCTCGGCCCTGACGGGACGGTGGTCGCCGAAGAGGTCCACGACTCAGGCAGAGATTTCAACCTGCCTGAGCGCTTCCGCGCGTTGGCGGGCGACCCGGTGCTGACCAAAGTGGCAGTTGCGGTCGGTCCTGGCTCCTTCACCGGGCTTCGCGTCGGCGTCTCGTTTGGCCTGGGTCTTGCCATGGGTCTGGCGATTCCAATCGTGGCGTTGAGGACTCTTCAACTCCAGGCCGCCCGCACCGACGTCTCGGTCGTCGCGGTGGCTGAGGCTGGCCGGGGGAGGGTTTATCACCTGGATCCTGGCTCCGAGCCAAAACTCGCCGAGCCCGGCGAGCTTCGTCGCGATCTGCCAATCGTGGGTTGGCTGCGCGCCAACACGGAATCTGCAGTGACAGCGGCAGGCCTGCAGTTTCTCCCGACTTCCGAGCTGCGAACTTTCGGTGCAGCCGCCGCGCGAATGTTGGAGTCGGCGCCGGAAGTTGCCTATGGTAGTCTCAGACTCGAGTACATGCAGGCAATAGGGAGCGCATGGCGCGCACCCGTTTGACGCGGGCGTGATGGTGTGATGGTTCAGATCCGGCAGCAGTTCGCCCTCGAGCTAATGCGAGAGGCGGACATCGCAACAGTGCAGGAAATCGAGCGCGAGATCTTCTCCACGCCGTGGCCGCGAAACGCTTATTACCGCGAGCTCGCCTCACGATCGAGCGCGCACTACGTGGTTCTCCGCCAGGAGGGCGACGTCCAGAGGCCGGCGGGATTCCACGCCGCTGAGCTCGACCCGAGCATCATCGGCTACGGCGGGATGTGGCGCATGTACGACGAGGCTCACATCACCACGATCGGCGTGCGGCGCGACCTTCAGCATCGCGGGTACGGCCGCATCCTATTCGCGGGTCTCGTCCAGGCCGCTTACGACATGGGCGCCAAGTGGGTGACCCTTGAGGTGCGCACCTCCAACGACAACGCAATGAAGATGTACGAGACTTTCGGCTTCAAGGTCATCGGGCGGCGCAAGGGCTACTACACGGACAACGGCGAGGACGCGATAGTCATGTGGTCGGACTCAATCCACTCGCCACGCTTCCGCCGCGCGTACGAGTCGAACCTGGAACGGATCGAAGCTGACGTACGCGGCCTCCGCCGCGAACTCATCTCCGGGGAAAGTCGACAGTAATCAATAGGGCGGACTTCCCCGCTTCCTCTGGGGCCCCCGCGCCGCAGGCGCGGGAGTACCTGCGAAGCCGGGGGATGGGGGGACCAAGCTGGCACTAACGCTCGCAATCGAAACGAGTTGCGACGAGACTTCGGTCGCGGTCGTAGCCGGCGGGAGGCGGGTCCTGTCCAACGTGATCCATTCGCAGGTCGACCTCCATGCAGCTTTCGGAGGCGTCGTGCCCGAGCTCGCGGCACGCGATCACCTCGAACGACTGCCTCACCTCCTGGACCTCGCGCTGGAACGTGCGGGCGCAAAGCCGGCGGACGTCGAGCTCCTCGCTGTCACGCGCGGACCTGGCCTCGCGGGCTGCCTGCTGGTCGGGGTTGGCATTGCGGAAGGTCTATCGGCGGCGTGGTCGCGACCCCTGACCGGCGTGAATCACCTCTGGGGCCACATCTATGCAGCGATGCTCACGCGCCAGGACCTCGAGCCGCCCTTGCTCGGGCTGGTGGTGAGCGGCGCGCACTCGGACCTCGTCCTGATGCCGGAACATGGCAGGTTCGAGGTTATCGGCCGCACGCGCGATGACGCCGCGGGTGAGGCGTTCGACAAGGCTGCCAGGATGCTCGGCCTTGGCTATCCAGGCGGCCCTGCCCTCGATCGGCTGGCCAGGACCGGCCACGCTGAGCGTCAACGTCTGCCTCGGCCCTCGCTCCCGGGCCTGGAGTACAGCTTCAGCGGGCTCAAAACAGCCCTGCTGTACAGGTTGAGGGACCTCGGCGAGTCAGCCGGCCCGGAGGAGCGAGCGGACCTCGCCGCCTCGTTCGAGCGGTCCGTGGTGGAAGCGCTCCTCGAAAAGCTGGAGACCGCACTCGCACGGTCGGGCTATCCGGAAGTCGTCGTTTGCGGGGGAGTCGCCGCCAACACGCTGCTGCGGAGGCGGGCGGCGGAGGTGGTGGGGAACAGGGCGCGCTTGACGATGCCACCCCTTGACCTGTGCACCGACAATGCGGCGATGATCGCCGCCGCAGCCCACTTCGGTGTTCATGCCAACGGCCTCCAGCCCACGACCGTCGACCCGTCACTCGCTTGGTAGATTTCCCTCTCCCCGTCCGGGGAGGGGGTCAGGGAGAGGGGCGTTAGCCCGCATGGCCGCCGTAAGGGGGTCGGGCGATAAGCTGGTAACTCCATGAGCGTCAAAGGCTGGGAGGTCGTGTTCCGGGGAGAGCGCCTGCAGGCCGACATCCTGGCTGCCGTGCTGGACGCCAACTCGATCCGGGTCGAAGTCTTCGGCGACACCGCCTACTCGTACGCCGTCAACTTCACGGAAGCCCGGGTCCTGGTGCCTGCCGAGCAGGCTTCCGCGGCGCGTAGGTTGATCGAAGAGGCCCAAGCCACACCTTCGGACGCCCCCGAGGTTTAGGACCCCGCTGCCGGCGGGTAGTACAATTAGCAGTCGACCCCCCTGAGTGCTAAGCGCTCGGGCCCGGGGACTGCTAAATCAACTGCAACACCTGAGGAGGGCGCACATGAATCTGAAACCGCTAGGCGATCGCGTCGTGGTCAAGCCGTCAGACAAGGAAGAGAAGACCAAGAGCGGGATCTTGCTTCCGGACACCGCCAAGGAGAAGCCCC
>DAIUFK010000019.1:0-35169 GCA_036844615.1 Candidatus Dormiibacterota bacterium
TGGTCGGGGGCCCGGGATTTGAACCCGGGGCCTCACGGTCCCGAACCGTGCGCGCTGCCAAACTGCGCCAGCCCCCGACTCGACTGCTGATTCTATCTGCCGGTGGCTGCGGCCACGATTGAAGAGCGTGTGGCCCGGCACGCGCCGGGCCACCCATTCGCAGTCAGATAACTAGGGCCGGTCTCCCCAATGCCAAGTCGAGGCGACCCGAACTGTGCTCGTGCGCGTAGGAAAGAACGAACCAAAGCCGCACGCGGTGCGAACCGTCTGCAGCAGCGGGCTCAGCAGGGCCTTTTCCGCCTGGTCCTCTGAGGTGTCGGCGATCGAGCCTTCAGTACCTGCGGTCCGCTCCGCCGCATCCTCGCCCTGCTCCTTGGTGATCGCAGCTTTCACAGCCTGCATCGCCGCAACGCACGCCGCCGACGGGGCCGGCTTCGTGAATCCGCAGGCCTTAATCGCCGAGGTGATCAGCGGCTTCAATGCCGCCATCTCAGCCGCGTCCTCGGTGGCATCCGCAGGCTTGCCTGCCGTCAGCTCGGCTGCGTCCTCAATCTTGTCCTTCGCCTTAGCTGCATCCAATGCCTGGCGTGCTGTGGTGCAAGAGGCGGTCGGGGTCGCTGCGTGAATCACGAGTGGAACACGCACCTTGGTCGCCGTCACGAATGACAGCCCCGCCGTGTTGAACAGCGCCGTGCTCACCGATGCTCCCGCGCGGGTCGTATTTCTGATTCCGGCGCCCGCCACCTGCGGGGCCACAACCAGGGCGAAAAAGCCGCCTAGCGCCAATGCCGCAGCCCCAACGCCGACGAGATTGCGAATCGATCGGTTCATTCGTAGCCTCCTCGGAGGGCCCATCGGGGCCCGTTTATGTCCCCAAAACGAACCTGGGGGGCCGGCGGGTCGCATTGACCTCCTGCCGGCGCAGCGCCGAATTCTATCAAACCGAGGCTACGTCCACCTGGCTGACCATCAGCGTCGCACTTGCATCCGCGATGCGGCCGCCGTCGGCGCGACTGTCGATATATGCGTTCGCGTAGACGAGCGTGCGCCTGATCCTCTCCACTTTGCCAACGATGCGGATCCTCTCGCCAAGCTTCAGCGGGCGGCGATAGCTCACCTGAAGGCGGCCTGTAACGCCTGGATGGCCGGCGTGCCATGCGGCCCAGCCGACAGCTTCGTCGAGCATCAGGGCGATGATGCCGCCGTGGGCCATTCCCGCCCAGCTCTGGAAACGGTCGGGGACCTCGAACTCGACACTGGAGCCATCGGGTCCCGGTTCGAAGACGAGGCGCAGGCCTTCGGTGTTGAGGGGGCCGCAGCCGAAGCAATGACCGTCGAAGCTGACTTCCATGGCGGCACTTTAGACTGAAGCAGGCAAGGAGGTTCGCATATGGCTGTGACACTCGATTACCTGGTGGTGGAGGACGCGCCTCCCGCGGCGATCATCACCCTCAACCGGCCTGAGACGCTCAACGCGCTCTCGACCGGGCTCATGACAGAGCTCACCGCGGAGCTCGTGCGTCAGGCTGCGCGTCCCGAGGTGCGCGCCATCGTGCTGAAAGGGGCCGGGCGCGCTTTTTCCGCCGGGCACGACCTCAAGGAGATGATGGATCGCAGCCTCGACGAAGAGCGCGACATCTTCGCCGTTTGCAACAAGCTGATGGCGACAGTGCAATCGGTGCCTGTTCCGGTGATCGCCGCGCCGCACGGAATCGCTACCGCCGCCGGATGTCAGTTGGTCGCGACCTGTGACCTGGCCATCGCCAGCGATGACTGCCGCTTCGCCACTTCAGGCGTCAAGTACGGCTTGTTTTGCTCCACACCTGGCGTCGCTGTAGCTCGCAACATCAGTCGCAAGCACGCGATGGACATGCTGCTCACCGGAAGATTCGTCGATGCGGCGACCGCTGAGCGGTGGGGGTTGATCAACCGCGCGGTGCCCCTTGCGCAGCTTGAGGCCGAGGTCAGTGGGCTGGTGAACGAGCTCGCGCAGCTGAGCCCTTACGCGCTGCGGATCGGCAAGGAGGGGTTCTACCAGCAGATCGAGGCCACCCAGGCTGATGCGTACAAGCAGATGGCCGAGGCGATCTCTTGCAACGCTGTCGCGCCCGACGGCAAGGAGGGCATCGCGGCGTTTGTTGAGAAGCGCAAGCCTGTGTGGGGGCACGAAACCTAGCGGGGGCGCCTCCTCCGGCGCTCCGCGCCACCTCCCCACAGGTGGGGAGGATATTTCTTCAGCCCTGGCAGTTCCATTGGCCGGTGACTTTTAGGCCCGGTTTGCCTGTGCCGGCGTCTGTTAGAGACGCGTCTAATGTGCCTGATTGTTGGTTCGCGCCTAGCGTGAACGTGATCTTGTCTCTCGAGATGTTCAGCCACACCTTTTTCTTGTCCAGGCTCCGCACCGCTATCGTGGCGTCCGTCGTGCGGTACGTGCCGGCGCCCCTGAAGTTGTTCACGACGAAGCCGATCTCCCACACCTGCGGGTTCGCGCCTACTGTCGCGTAGAACGTGTCGGCCCACTGCTCTCCGTTGCGCGTCTTCGAGCCCGTGCACGCGCTCACCTGGTCCCCAGTGTCGGCAACGATCCCTGTCATCTGCCCCACCACCCCACCACTGAACGTGAGGTTTTGCGTCCAGTTACCCGCTGCGATCACGGGAGACGGTGACGACACCGACATCGGGTTGTTCTGACCGCAGGCTGTTAGGACGATGAGGGCGACGATGCCCGCAGCACGGAGCATGTGGTCGAATGTTAGCCGTGGCAGCCGGTGCGGAGCGGATGACCGAGGCCATGAGATCGCTCGAGGCCGCGTTTCTGATCGGCGTCGAAGGCGTGACCACGATCTGGCTCGTGCGCCACGGCGACTGCTACGAGGACATGGCTGAAGGCCCCGATCCCCCTCTCAGCGCCACCGGCCGCAAGCAGGCGGAACGTCTCGCCAAGCGCGTGCGACACGTCGGCGCCACCGCAATTTATTCGAGCACCTACCGCCGTGCGGTCGAGACAGCACGCATCCTCGGCGACGGCGTGCGTGAAGACCCTCGCCTCGTCGAGATCGAGCTCGCGCTCGGCGACGACGGCACCCTCGACTTCAAAGAGCCCGCGCCAAGCGTCGTCAAGCGCATGAGCTCCGCCATCGACGACATCGTCGCGGCGCACCCCGGCGAGCACGTCATCGTCGTGACGCACGGGGTTGCACTGATCGCCTACATCACCGACGTCCTGCGACTCGAGCCCGGCCAGCTCCGCCTCCTCCCCTACTTCACCAGCGTCAGCGTCGTGAGGGCCCTCGGTGACAGGCGCATGGTCGGCGGCATCGCCGACACGGCGCACCTCGAGTGACCGACCGCATACGCGACGACCTCGAAATCCAATGTCGCGAGCGCCTCGGGCGACCTGACCTGCGCGTAATCTCCATTGACCCGATCCCCGAAGGTCATTCGGGCTTCACTTACTTCGTCAACATCGAAGAGGGCGGCGAGACTCATCGCTACGTCCTCCGCCTCCCCCCTCCCGGCGCGCGCATCGCCGGGCCCGCCGACGTCGTGAGGCAGGGCCGCATCATGGCCGCCCTCCACGCCGCGGGCCTCCCCGTCCCCGCCATTCCGATCCTCACCTCCGACGCCGTGATCGACGGCAGGCCATTCGTCCTCATGGAAGCGGTTGAAGGGACCCGGATCGAAAAGGCAGGCGTCGAGCAGAGACCACTCGACATCGCAGGCTCCGCCGTCAAAGTGTTGAAGAGCCTCCATGCCCTGCCCCTCCATGAGACGGGCATCGGCGACGAGGCTCCGATCGGGCTGCGTGAAGAGATGCTGCGCTGGCTGTGGCTGATGGAGCGCGCACCCGAGGAGCTCACGAAGCGGGCAGGCACCCTCGGCGGCCTGCTCGCCGCGCAGGTGCCCGCCGAGCGTGAGCCCGCGCTGGTGCACGGCGACTACCACTACGGAAACATGCTGTTCAGAGGTCCTGACGTGGTGGCGGTCCTCGACTGGGAGATCGCCGAGATCGGCCAGCCCCTCCTCGACCTCGGCTGCCTCTGCATCGTTTCGCACCGCCGCAGGTATGAGGGCGCCCCCAACCCCGGCGGCTCGATCGACGTCGCCGTCGAAGACCTGTACCGCCTTTACGGCGCCGACGCCGGCGAGATGCGCTGGTACCTCGCCCTCAGCCTTTACAAGTACGCTTCGATCTTCGGCTACAACCTCATGCTTCACCGGCGTGGGAAGCGCCCCGACCCCATGTACGAAGGCTTGACGGATACGATCGTCGGCATGATCGAAGAGGGGATTGCGCTGCTCGAGCCCAGCGCTTAGGAGACGAGAGATGACCTGGGATTTTTCGACCGAGCCCGAGTTCGAAAGCAAGCTCGAGTGGATGCGTGGCTTCATGCGGGAGGACGTCTACCCCCTCGAGGTCCTCGACACGGACGAGGCAGGTTTCATGCGTGCCATCCGACCGCTGCGGGATGAGGTCAAAAAGCAAAAGCTCTGGGCCACCCACCTGCCCCCGGAGCTGGGCGGACAGGGCTACGGCCAGGTCAAGCTCGGGCTGATGCACGAGATCGAGGGCGCCTCGATGTGGGGTCCGATCATCTTCGGCAACCAGGCCCCGGATTCAGGCAACTCCGAGGTCCTCGCCCACTTTGGAACCGACCAGCAAAAGCAGCGCTGGCTGCACCCGCTGCTCGACGGCAAGATGCGCTCGGCCTTCTCGATGACCGAGCCCAATACCGCGGGCTCCGACCCGACCCTCCTCTCCACCACCGCCGAGCTCCAAGGCGACGAATGGGTGATCAACGGACACAAATGGTTCACATCGAACGGCATGATCGCGGACTTCCTGATCGCGATGGTCGTCACCGACCCCGACGCCGGTCCTTACGAGCGGGCGTCGATGATCATCGTCCCGGGTGATGAGCCTGGCCTCAAGAAGTTGCGCAACATTCCAACGATGGGGGGAGACGAGCGCTTCGGCTACGGCCACGCCGAGATCCTCTATGAGAACGTGCGCGTGCCGAAGGAGAACCTCATCGGCAAGCGAGGTCAGGGTTTCCTCATCGCGCAGGCCCGGCTGGGACCGGGCCGCATTCACCATTGCATGCGCTGGCTCGGCCAGGCGCGGCGCGCCTTCGACATGCTCTGCGAGCGCGCGCTGCAGCGCGAGGCGTTCGGCAAGAAGCTTGCCAGCCACGAAACGGTGCAGAACTGGATAGCCGATTCGGCTGCCGAGATGTCTGCCGCGCGCCTGATGACGCTGCACGCGGCCTGGGTGATCGACACCGAGGGCGCTGCGGCCGCGCGCAAGGAGATCTCCCTGATCAAGTTCTTTGGCGCCAAGGTCCTGCACGACGTGATCGACCGCGCGATCCAGGTACACGGCTCGCTGGGCTACTCATCCGATCTGCCGCTGGAGGAGATGTACCGCCACGCGCGCGCGGCGCGCATGTATGACGGCCCCGACGAGGTCCACCGCGTGTCGGTGGCCCGCCAGATCCTGTCCGGCTACCAGGCCCCCGAGGGCATCTGGCCGCGCGAGCACGTCCCAACCCGGCGCGAGGCTGCGCAGCGGAGGTTCGCTGCCCTGCTCGAGGCGGCAGTCACCGATGCCTGAGGAGGCGCTGCCGGATTACGCGCTTCGCAACCGGGCGAGCTGGACCGCGGCCAATGCTCAGTACACTGCCGGAAACGCGCGCGCCTCGTGGGCCCTGCAACGCATCAACTGGGGCGTCTGGAAAGTGCCCGAGGACGAAATCCAGGTGCTGCCCGACGTCCGCGGCCTCGACGTCATCGAGCTCGGATGCGGCACCGCATATTGGGGCGCCTGGCTCAAAAGGCTAGGCGCGCGCAAGGTCGTCGGAGTCGACATCACGCCGGCGCAGCTCGCCACCGCTCGCGAGATGAACGCGGAATTCGGCCTTGGGCTCGAGTTCATCGAAGCGAATGCGGAAAACGTCCCACTTCCTGACGCTTCGTTCGACCTCGCATTTTCGGAGTACGGCGCTTCCATTTGGTGCGACCCGTACCTCTGGATTCCGGAGGCGGCACGACTGCTGCGCCCGGGTGGCGAGCTGCTGTTCATGCGCAACAGCACGCTGCAGATCCTGTGCTCTCCCGACGACGATCTCGTGGGGGACCGGTTGGTCCGGCCACAGAAGGGCATGCACCACATCGATTGGCAGGACGAAGACACCGGCCCGTCGACCGACTTCCACATCAGCGCATCCGACCTGTTCCGGCTGCTGCGCGATACCGGCTTCGAGGTGTTGGATTTTCGCGAGCTCTACCCCCCGGACGACGCGGTCGACCATCCGTACTACAAGTGGACTCCTGTCGAGTGGGCGAAGAAATGGCCGGCGGAGGAGATCTGGCGAGCGAAGAAACGGTAGTGCCGGCTTAGGCCCCTCACCCCGACCCTCCCCCCTGAAGGTGGGAGGGAGAAGTTAGGGGCGACTCTCCGCGAGGTGCAGGCGATCCCAATCTGAGTACGGGCCGTTGACGTGGATGATCCGCTTCAGGCCCGCCTGCTCCAGCAGGCTCGCCGCGATGCCCGCCCTATACCCTGACGCGCAGTGCACTGCCACCGGGGCCTCGGGCGGCACCTCGCCCGCGCGGTACGGGACGTCAGGCACGTACATGTGCACGGCGCCCGGCACATGGCCCGCCGCCCACTCGTGCTCGTCGCGCGTGTCAACCACCGTCATCGGCTCGGCGCTGAGGATCCACGCCGCCATGTCCTCGACTTCGACAGTCTCGAACGTCGACACCTCTCCCCCGCCGGCGCGCCAAGCGTCGATGCCTCCGTCCAAGGCGCCGGCGATCGAATCGAAGCCGATGCGGTGCAGCTGCCGCTGGGCTTCTCGATGTTCCATGTCGGTGCCGCCGGCCAGCACTATCGTCCTGCCCCTGGGGACCAGCCACCCGACCCACGCGCTAAGCGGGCCGTCGAGGCCAATGCTGTAGCTGCCAGGGATGTGGCCCTTGTCATAATCCCGCCCCAGCCTCACATCCACCACCGCAGCGCCTGCGTCGATAAGCCTCACCACCTCGGTCACTGCCAGCTTTGCGGGTGGGTCCGGGTTGCGTCCAAGCAGCGGGGCGCCGGCGCGGTTGATGGCCGCCATGTCGCGGTAGTACGCGGGGTAGCGGCCCTGGTTGAGGGCTCGGGCAAGGAACTGCATGACCTCGGTCGTCTGGAAGAACGGGTTGGTCGCGCGCTCATGGCCCAGCGTCGTCTCGTGGCCGCTGCGGCCGCCGGTGCCGCAGAACGAGCCGCTGCCGTGGGTAGGAAACACGGCGACGTCGTCAGGCAGGCCGCGCAACCTCACCTGCAGAGTTCGCAGCGCCTCCATCGCAAGGTGCACAGCCAGGTGCGGGCCGAGCAGATCGGTGCGGGCGATCGCGCCGATCATCACTGCACCGCCGGAAAACAGCGCTCGAGGCCGCTCCCGCTCGATCAGCAGGTAGCTCAGATGTTCGGGCGTATGGCCCGGCGTGTGTAGAGCACGAACCGTCACTGCCCCAACAGCCATCTCCTCGCCCGCGGCCATGTCGGCGATATCCGTTCCGGCCTCAGCTTGCAGCTCACGACGGCCTGACACGAAGTCGTTGTGAAGGTGGGTATCGAATGCGCGGGTGATCTTGACGCCGAGCGACTCAGCCCTTCGCAGATAGCCGTCGACGTCGCGATGAGGGTCGATGACGATGGCCTCCCCGCGCTCCTTGTCTGTGACGAGGAAGCTCGCATTACCCAGCTCTACAGCTGGGAACGCTTCGACTGAGAACTCGCTGGTCACCCGAGGGAAATGGGCGCGGTCGTCAAGAGCACCCAGATGGCGAGCAGCGTCACGACGACGGCGCCACCGTAGAAGATCACCTGCACCGCCAAGGTCTTGGCAGCCGGAACGCCGAGGTCGACGAGCAGGTAGCGCAGCCGATGCGCGAAGTGGAAGAAAGGAAGCGAGATGAGGGCAAGCAGGTAGAGCTTCACTATCGGGTTGCCCAGGATGCTGATCCAGGTGTCGTAGTGGCGATCCACGACCCGAACGATGCCAAGCGGCCCGAGGATGCCCTGGATCACGATGTGCGCTGGGAGCAGCACCGCCACAAACAGGCCACCCTGCGAAAACATGAACCACCAGAACAGGTGCGCCAGCGCCGGCCTCTGGACCGCTTTCGCCTTCACGCTTATCGCCCGAACCCGATGAGGACCGCGCCAATGACGATCGATGCGACAAGCCAAGCACCGAACTGTGAAGCCACGATGAGGCCCGAGGGCACCGGTTTGTCCAGGACCTTGAAGTGAAGAATCACCCCCGCGAGCCTGAGAAAGGTGAAGCTGTGGTAGAGCGCGAACAAAAGGCAGACCACGCTGAAAACGATGAAAGGCGTCGAGCTCGGCGGGTAGTAGCTCGAGGCACCGCGTCCCGCCCTCTGGATCTCGTAGAGAAGCCACAGCAGCCACAGCGCCAGCGGCAGCGCGGTGAACTCGCGAACCATGTACCAGAAGTAGTTGCCCTTGCGCATCCACCAGCCCGCCGCCATCGCGGGCTTGTACGTGCGCGTCGCAACCCGCGCCGAGGTTTCGGTCTGTGCGCTCACTCGCGGTTTCCGTAGGGCAGGATGAAACGCACCGAGGTGTCGAGCTTGGTCTGCTGGATGGCCTTGGCGGGGTCAACGCCCTTCGGGCAGACCACCGAGCACTCACCGACGAAGCTGCACTCCCAGATGCCATCCGAGGAAGCGATCACCGGCAGGCGCTCCTTCGTCCCCTGGTCGCGCGAGTCGAGGTTGTAGCGCCTCGAAAGCGCTATCGCCGCGGGCCCAAGGAATTTGTCATCCAATCCGTACACCGGGCAGGCCGCGTAGCAAAGCATGCAGTTGATGCACTGGCTGAACTGGCGGAAGTCGTCGATCTGGTTCATCGTCTGCAGGTGCTCGCCAGCGCCCAGCGGCAGCTCCTCCTTACGGATGATCCAGGGCTTGATGGACTTCAGCTTCTGCATGAAGTCCTCCATGTCGACCACGAGGTCTCGGACGATCGGGAAGTTGTTCAGCGGAGTCACGGTCACGGACCGTGGGTAGTAGTCACGGAGAAAGGCGCTACACGTCAGCTTCGGCGTCCCGTTGACGGTCATGCCACAGCTCCCGCAGATTCCCATGCGGCACGACCAGCGATAGCTGAGGCTGCCGTCGACGTGCGACTTGATGTAGTTGAGCGCGTCCAGCACGACCATGCTCTCGTCACTGAAGGGAATGTCGTACGACTGCAGTCGCGGCGCCTCATCCTTATCGGGGTCGAACCGGGTCGCGCGAATGGTGATCCTCTTCTCGGCCAATTTCGTGTCCCTCAGTAAACCCGCGCCTGCGGCTGGAAGTTCGTGATGCGAACGTCGCGGTACTCGAGCCGTGGCGAAATCTCGTCGGTGTGAAAAGCGATCGTGTGTTTGAGGAACTTTTCATCGTCGCGCTCGGGGAAGTCACGCCTGGCGTGGGCGCCGCGCGACTCTTCGCGCGCCAGAGCCGAATACGTGATCACCTCGGCAACCTCGAGCATGTAGTCGAGCTCGAGGGCAGCCATGAGCTCCGTGTTGAAGGTGCGGCTCGAGTCCTCGATCTTGATCCTCTCGAAGCGGTCGCGAAGCACCCCCAGCTGCTTTGTCAGCTTCGCGAGACCCTCGCGCGTTCGGAACACTCCCGCGCCAGTGTCCATGTCGAGCTGCATCTCCTCGCGGATAACGCCGATTCGCTCGTCACCGCTCTTCTTGTGGAGGTAGTCCATCTCGATGCGCCGCGTCTCGTCCTTGAGCATCGCGTCGATGGGGTTGGTTCCAACGGCTTTGGCCGAGGTTGCATACTCGGCCGCGGCGCGGCCTGCCGCCGCGCCGAACACGAGGCACTCCGATAGTGAGTTGGAGCCCAGCCTGTTGCCGCCGTTCAGTCCCACGTTCGCGCATTCGCCTGCCGCATAGAGGCCCGCCATCGGCGTGACCCCAGAGATGTCAGCATCGACCCCGCCCATCATGTAGTGCTGCACCGGCCGCACCGGGATTGGGTCGTTCACGATGTCGATGCCGACGAACTCGCGGCCCAGCTCGCGCATGAAGGGCAGCTTGCGATCAATCAGCGCCTCACCGAGATGCCGCACGTCGAGGTGCATGTATTTGCCGTGCGGGCCTTCGAAGCCGCGGCCCTCTTCGAACTCGGTGGTCATGGCGCGCGAGATGATGTCGCGCGGCCCAAGCTCCATCTTGTTGGGGACGTATCGCTTCAGGAAGCGTTCGCCGTCCTTGTTGGTGAGGTAGCCGCCCTCGCCGCGAACTGCCTCGGTGATCAGGATCCCTGTGAACGGAAGGCCGGTCGGGTGGAACTGGACCATCTCCATGTCCTTGAGGCCGACGCCCGCGCGATAGGCGAGCGCCATGCCATCACCCGTGCAGATGTTGCCGTTGGTGGTGAAGGCGTACGTGCGGCCGAGGCCGCCGGTCGCGAGGATCACTGCCTTCGCGATGATCGCGTCGAACCTGCCGCTGCGCAAGTCGATCGCGATCACGCCCTTGCAGCGCCCGTCCTCGACCAGGAGCTTGGTGACGAAGGCCTCGTCGTGGCGGTGGATCTGGGGGTACTTGAGCGAGGTCTGGAACACCGTGTGCAGCATGTGGAAGCCCGTCTTGTCGGCGGCGAAACAGGTGCGCCATGTGGTCATACCGCCGAATGGACGGGCCGAGATCTTGCCGTCCGGCTCCCGGCTCCACGGGCAGCCCCAGTGCTCCATTTGGATGACCTCGATCGGTGCCTCGCGCACGAAAGTCTCAACGACGTCCTGGTCGGCGAGATAGTCGGAGCCCTTGATCGTGTCGAAGGCATGCGACTTGTAGCTGTCCTCGGGCCGGAGCACCGCCGCGGCGCCACCCTCCGCTGAAACGGTGTGGCTGCGCATCGGGTAGACCTTGGACACCATCCCAACCTTGAGCCTGGGATTCGCATCGACCACCGCTATCGCTGCCCTGATGCCGGCGAGACCCCCGCCAACTACCAGGACGTCATAGCTCTCAAAATCCATGTGGCATGTCCATGTTATTCGGTCGCATGACCCGACTCGGGTGAGCACCCCGTTCTGGCCACGGCCCCCTGAGCGCTACCCGGGGCGCCTGCCGGACCGCGCCGACGTGCTCGTGATCGGCGGAGGGATCA
Source organism: Candidatus Dormiibacterota bacterium (assembly GCA_036844615.1). Classification (GTDB taxonomy): domain Bacteria; phylum Chloroflexota; class Dormibacteria; order Dormibacterales; family Dormibacteraceae; genus Palsa-872. The sequence goes on from DAIUFK010000019.1 coordinate 11,194, forward strand.
CCGGCGTCAGCCTGCTGCACCACCTTGCGCGGCGCGGCATGCAAGGCGTGCTCGTCGAGCGGCATCACATCGCCGCGGGAGCCAGCGGGCGCAATGCAGGCTTTCTGCTGGCCGGCGTCGCCGAGTCCTACGCCGACGCGGTGCGTATCTACGGCCGGGCGCGCGCCCGCGACACGTGGCAGATGACCATCGAGAACCACACTGCCGAGATCGAGGCGATCCGCGGCCAGGAGGTCGGCCACAAGCGCCAGGGCAGTCTCATCCTCGCCTCCGGTGATGAGGAGGCGAATTTGCTGGCCGAGTCGGCGCAGCTGCTGAACGAGGACGGTTTCGACGCGTCGTGGGACGGGAGGACGCTCGTCAACCCACGTGACGGTGAGGTCACCCCTTCGCTTTTGGTGGGAGCTTTCGCGCGGCTCGCGCCGCCTGGGGCGATCCGCGAGGGAGTCGAGGTTACCGGTGTTCATTCCGGAAACGGAGACGTGCTCGTCAAGGCTCATGGCTCCGAGTGCCGCGCCGGTTGCGTGATCCTCGCCACCAACGCATACACCGCGCAGCTCCTGCCGCAGGTGGCCATTCAGCCCACGCGCGCGCAGATGCTTGCTTCCGCGCCGGTGGCGTCGCGCGTCTGCGAGCTGCCGACTTACTCACACCACGGCTACCGCTACTGGAGGCAGCTCGCAGGCGGCGAGGTCCTGATCGGGGGCTGGCGGGACACTTCGATGGACACCGAGATCGGCTACTCGGCGGAGCCCACGCTCGGGATCCAGGCTCACCTCGAGGAGCAGCTCAAGCGGCTCAGCCCCTCAGCGACGGTCGCGCATCGATGGGCAGGGATCATGGGCTTCACCGAATCGGGCCTTCCCCTGGTCGGGCCCGTCGAGGGGATGAAGAACGTGTACCTGTGTGCCGGCTACAACGGGCACGGCATGGGCTTCGCCTTCATGAGCGCGAAGCAACTGGTGGCGACACTTTAGGACCTCCCTCTCCCCGCAAGGGGAGAGGGCTGGGGAGCGGGGCGTTAGTCGGGAAGAGCGCGCAGAAGAAATTCGATCCAGTTCCCGCCCATCACGCCTTCGACCTGCGCGCGGCTGAAATGCTTGCGGAGGCGCGCGGGCAGCTCCTTCAAATCCGCGAGGTTTCGGAACGGGGCATATCTCGAGTCGAAGCCTCCGTCGAGGTCTGAGCCCAGCCCAACGTGCTCTGGGCCGCCTGCCGCTCGCGCCAGGTGGACCGCGTGACGGACCACGTCGGCGAGCGTGGCGCTGCCCGACGAGCGCAGGTGGTGGGAGTAGAAGCTGATCCCCAGCATGCCGCCCCGGCGCGCCACCTCCGCCGCCGTGGCGTCGGTGATCTGCCTGTCGCCCGGCACTATCTCGCGGGCGTTGCTATGCGAGGCCATGATCGGGCCGCGCCATATTGCAAACGCGTCAGCGACTGATTCGTCGGCCATATGGCTGAGGTCGAGAATGACCTTCTTGCGCTTCATCGCCTTGAGCAGCTGCACGCCGAGGTCGGTCAATCCGCCGGGAGCGCCGGTGCCGCCGCAGTACCGAGTGGCGCCCCATGCCGGTCCGATGATGCGGACTCCTTTGTCGGTCCACGCGCCGAGCTGAGCCGGCGTCTCCACCGGGTCCGCGCCCTCCATCAGGAGAACCGCGGCGAGCTTCCCCTTTCTCCACCCCCTGACGTAGGCCTCGAGCTCGGCCTTCGTGCCGATGAGCTGGAGTTCGCAGCTCATGTAGTAGTTGACCTCGGCCAGGGCCATGAGGCGGGCTTCGCGCTCGTTCTCGTAGACGAAGCGGGTTTGCATTGCATGCTTGGCGTGAGCTGGAGCCGTGTACAGGGTGGCGAACACGAGGCCGACGCCCGCGGCGCCAAGGGACTGCCGGCTGACGACGTAGCCAGGCGCGGGCGCCGACTGGAAGCCGCGGCCTGCCGAGATCGCATTCCACGCGATGTCGAGGTGGGCGTCAACGATCATTTCGGACCGAGAATAACCCGCGCCTCCAAATTGGCGCCCGTAGGGTTAAAATCCCCCCCGACGCCAAGGGGGGGTAGATCCGGTCATTCGTCCGGTCCTCTTTGCGACATTTTTGGGGGGGCGAGACGGTGAGTTTCTCGGACAGGACGTTGCAGTGCCGTGACTGCGGTCGCGATTTCCTCTTCACGGCGGGGGAGCAGGAGTTCTATCAGTCTCGCGGGCTTCAGAACGAGCCCCGGCGCTGTCCCGAATGCAGGGCGGCTCGGCGGACGACTGAGGGCAACGGCAACGGGGGACGGGCGCGTGCCATGCACGACGTGATCTGCTCGAACTGCGGAAAGCAGACCCAGGTGCCATTCGTGCCGACCGGGGCTCGCCCGGTTTATTGCCTGGACTGCTTCCAGACGGTGGGGCGCCGCTAGCCGCTACCGAGCCGCGATCGCGATCGGGCGGACAGGTGACCCTGTCGCGCCCCGCATCTTGAGCGGCAGGCAAACGAAGCCGAACTCGTAGACCTTGGCGGCCGCAAGCTCCTCGAGGTTCAGGTTTTCGATGATCGGGATGCCGGCGCGGACCAACAGGAGCACGTGGCCGGGCAGGGTCACGCCGAGCTCGGGGTCGGTGGGCCCGATCACGTCCCAGGCCACGTTGTCGGCGCCAACCGCCCTGACCTTGCGCTCCGCGAGCCAGCGCGAGCCCTCTCCGCTGACGCCCGCGGCCTTCAGATATAGGTCGGGCTCCGCCCACAAGGCCCCGTACCCCGTGCGCACGAGAACGACGTCCCCTTCGCGCACCTCGACTCCGGCTGCGGCCGCAGCCTTCTCCAGCTCTTTGGCTGTGATCGCATGCTCAGGGGCGAGGCGCTGATCGCCGGCCACGTCGAGGAGGATCCCCCGCCCTACCAGTGGCGCCATGGTTTCGATGCCGAGGACGCGGAAGCCGACCGAGGTCTGGACCCCTTCGTCGACGTGCACCCCGCCGTGCAGCATGAGGTTCTCAGCCTGGTGGGCAAGCGCGTCGATGTGCGTGCCCGAGTGCTCAGGCATCACGACGATGCCGGACGCGCCGGTGCGGGCCTCAGGTGCACCACGCGCGTGGTGGCGATGCAGGAAGTAGTTGAAGCCCGGCGCGTGCGCCGGATGCGAGGGTGCGCCTGCGTAGCGGAGCTGCTCGAGGTCGAAGACGCGGGCCGAGCCGAGCGCGCCGGCGAGGCTCGAGGTCATCTACTCGCGGTAGCGGTAGACGATGCGCCCGCGGGACAGGTCGTAGGGCGAGAGCTCCACCCGAATGCGGTCGCCTGGCGTGATGCGAATGAAGTAGCGCCGCATGCGGCCGGCTGCGTAGGCGATGAGCTTGTGCCCGTTCTCGAGCTCGACCTCGAACATCGCATTCGGCAGCGCCTGCGCGACGACTGCGTCCATGACTACAGCTGCTTCTTTCTGGTCACCATCGTCGCGATCCGTTTTTCTGACCTTTGGCGTTCGCGGACCTCGACGCGGACCTTTAGATTTCCCCAAGACTCGTGAAGTCTACTTGGCTCGGCCCGCGAGTCGGGTTTCGATTGACCTGGCAAGGTCCGGCGAGACGCGGTCGACCATCGCCAGCCTTCGAACTGTCTCCAGCCACCTGGGTTCCTGGCGCACTGCCTCTCTGATCAGGTCGCACCCCCCATCCAGGTCGCCGGACGTTGCCATCGCGAGCCCTGCCCAGAAGCGCAGCTCTACGTTGTCAGGGGCCAGCTCGAAAGCCTCAGTGCGTTTGGCATTTGCGGCGGCTACATCGCCTGCCTCATCGAGCCGCTCGGCCTCTGAGCCGGCCGCGTACGCGCGCTTGATGCGGATGAGCCTGCGCAACTCCAGCAGCGGCTCTGGTGAGTCCTCGACGCGAATGTCGAGGAGGCGGTCGTCCCACGGCCTGCCCGTGCCGGTTCCGGCCACCACCACCATCGCCGCGGACTGCCTGCCGCGGATGTCGCCACCCTCAACTTCCGCCGCTTCGAGCGCTCCCATCATCCGCTCGGCAAGTTGGCCGCCAGTCGACTCGAATGCGTCGGCCATGGCTGCCCAGACGGTGTCCTTCTCCATCAGGTTGGCCTGGCAACTGAAGGCCTCGCCGAGCCTGTGGCCCGCGGCGGGTATGCACTTGGCGCCGGTGTGCGCTGCCACGTTGCCTGCCGCATCCACGATTGCGCACTGGCGCACGTCGGCGTGGGGGTCTCCAGCGGTGAGCGCCATGAGCGCCTGCTCGGCGGTAAGGCCTGCCTGGAGCATCTCGAGGCCCAGCGGCCCGTAGCTGATGTTCACCTGCGATTGGGTGGCCACCGCGCCGACGCCTGCCAGGGCCCAGGGCACGACGGGCCCCACTTGGAAGTAGTGGGACTGCACCGCAACGCCGAGCTCCCCTGTCTTCTTGTCGCGGGCGACGATCGAATAGGTCATGGACCGCCGTATGGTAGCTCGGAGATGGCTCATTACCAACGGCCCGGTTGGTTCACGAAGAAAGTTTTCAACCCGGTGGTTGCGGGTTTCACGCGCGCCGGGCTCAGCGTTTGGGGCTCGCGAGTGCTTCGCGTGCGTGGCCGCACGTCGGGCGAATGGCGGAGCGCGCCGGTGAACCTGCTGAGCTACGAGGGCAGTAAGTATCTCGTCGCGCCGCGGGGCCAGACCCATTGGGTGCGCAACCTGCGAGTGGCGGGCAATGGCGAGCTGGTGCTGGGTGGCAAGACGGAGCCGTTCAGCGCTGTTGAGGTTTCGGATGAGGAGAAGGTTCCGATCCTTCGGGCCTACCTGAAGAAGTGGAAGGCGGAGGTGGGTGTGTTCTTCAGCGGGGTTTCGGGCGACTCGCCCGAGGAGTCTTTGCGGCGGATCGCGCCTGACCACCCGGTTTTTCGGATCGAGGTGGCGGCGGCGGCTCCGAAGCGGTGATCGGTTCGACCTTCTTGGGTTCGAGCTGTTTCGGGGCCGGCTCGATGCTCTCCTCGTAGCGGAGCTCGCGCGGCTTCTTCGCCTGCCAGCGCTCGATCCAGGTGCCCTGGATGTCGGGTTGCTCAGGCTCGCGGGCAAGGGCCCTCACCGCTTGCTCCACCCTGGCCGTGAACTGGCGTGAGCCCTCGTCGGTCTGAGGCGCTATCGGCTTGCCGATGCGGACGCGGACCGGGCCCGGAAGCGGAAGCTTCTGGCCTTTTGGCATGATCTGGTAGGCACCCCTGATGTGCATTGGCACTACCGGCGTGCCTGTCTCGTTGGCGAGGTGACCGACGCCTGCCTTGAATTCGTGAATCCGGCCGTCAGGCGAGCGGCTGCCTTCCGGGAAAAGGACGAGGTTCCAGCCGGACTTGAGCAGCTGGCTCGAGCTGTGCAGCTGGGCCTGGGCGCCACCAGTCCGCGAGAACGGGAAGGTGTTGAGAAAGAGGCTGACGATGTTTCCGAGCAGCGGTCGCTTGAACCAGTAGTCGGCCGCCGCCGCCACCACCGTCCGCTCGCGGGCGTGGTCGCCAAGCGCGTGAAGGATGAGCGAGGTGTCGGCGTGGCTCGAGTGGTTGGCGGCGAAGATCACGGGCCGCTCCAGGTCGCGCACCCACTCGCGGCCTTCGACCTTCGGGTGCGCCATCGCCTCGGTGAAAGGCAGCAGGAGCCCGCGCTGGATGAGATACCTGATGGTCCTGACCGGCTCCATGCGCGCCCAGCCGAGGTCGCTCGCGCGGTCGGGCACCACGGCTCCGCGCTCAGGCCAGCTGTGCGGGCGGGGGGTGTCCCAATGCCAGCCCCTGCGCACCCTACGCACATCGCGCATCGCTTCTCCGACGGTTCCGGCAAGCCGGGTGAGGGGCGCCCCCGAATACCAGGTCATTCCACATCCGCGAGCAGGATCGGGGGCATCCTCAGGTGCGTCACGCTCGGGTAACGGCCCACTGTCTGCTCGGCCATCTCGAAAGCGTCCTCGAGCGTGGTGGCGCATTTGAAGCCAAGCCTGTGCACCACGTCGCGATCGCCCCCGACGATGATGATGTCGCCCGCGTGATCCATCGCGTGAGCTGCCCAGTACCACGCGTAGAAAGGGTGAGCCCCGTGATACGCGTGTGATTTGCGGTAGAGCTGCCTGAACCACGGGTCTTCGGCGAACCGCAGCTCGTACTTCGTCTCGATCTCCTGCGGGTCGGTGGTGTCCGCCAGCACCTCGTCGTAAAAATCGATGTAGCTCGGGTGCTGGACCGCGTCGAACTCGTACCTGCAAGGGTGGGTCAGGATGGCGACGCCGCCCTTCCTGAGGACCGGCTTGTTCCGGTAGAAGTTGAACAGGTACCCCAGGCCCATGCAGACAACGAGGATCGGGTTCATCGGCGCGTTGACGTTGTAAGGACCGAGGTACGGCACGCCGATGGTGACGATGTCGGTCTGGCCCTCGACGCGAACGCTGATCTGGTTTCGGACCGCTTCGAGCGTCTTTTCGTGGACCGCATCGACCTGGCCCGCGTGCACGCCAGTCATGCCGTACGGCGCGCGCATCGCGTGAAAGACGTTCCGCTTGAACGCCGGGGGCGCGATGTCGGTGAACTGCTTCATGGCGAGGAACATCGCCTGGTCCCGCGCAGTCCAGTCGGTCTCGCGCTTCTGCATGAAGTTGGCGATCGACGGAAATGCGTGATTGTTGACGGTGGTCTCGATGTGAAACACACGCACCGTGTCCTCGATGAGTTGGCCCTGCCGGATGCAGGAGTGGTGCAATGCCGAATCAGGCGGGTTCATGTACGAGAGCGAGCTCATCAGCGTCTTCACGTTGTGGTGCTCGCGGATCCCGCGGTACGTGGCAAGACCGGTGGACATCGATTTGTGGCCGCCGTCCATCGGCACCAGCGTGAGGTTCACGTAGATGACGAGGTCTGACTCGGCCGCACGCCTGTGCAGCGTCACATCCTCGCCCGCCGACGTCTTGCCGATGTAGACATTGGCCTCGGGGTCCTCGCCGTCGTGCTGATAAAGGCGGTCGGGCCAGAAGGTGCTGAAGATGCGATCGCCGACGATGTGGCGGATCTCGTCGTCGGTCATGCGCCTGTGCAGGCCGAGGGCGGCGATGAGATGGATATCCTCAACGCCCGCCTCCGCCGCCATATCGATGACCTCTTCCATCACGAGCTGCCGCACATCGGGCGCCGCCATCGGAGGCAGCGGAAGCGAGAGGTCGTCGAAAGCGATGGTCAGCTTCATGCCCCGGCGGAGGAGCGATTTCAGCGGGTCGTCGTCGAGCGGTTTGGCGAGCGCGCGCTTGATGGCGCGCTCGGGGTGGGCGATTGGATCGAGAGGGTCGGGCGGATAGACGATGCGCGCGCCGAGCGGCAGCTTCTCCAGCCGCACGCCCTCGCCGAAGTGAAAGAGCACAGGAGGGGTGTTGCGATCGACCTCGATGACAGCTCCCGGCCTCGGCATCAGGCCCTCAATCCTCGCAGATCGAATGCAACCTTCACGGCGCCGAGGCGGCCTGCGCTCATCGCATAGGCGATCGCGTCGCGATACTCGCCGAGGCTGAACAGGGGTCCTGTCAGCGTCTCAAGGTGCAGGTCGGGTGCCGCCTCCAGGGCCAGATCAAACGTCCGCTTGCCCCCAAGCTTCGGCTCCGTGCCGTATGCATACGCGCCCATCACGGTGAGCTCGCGCTGCCAGATCGGCGCCCAGTCGACCTTCTCCTCGCCTGGCATACCCACCGCGACGACGGTGCCGCCCTCGCGTGTGAAGCGCACCGCGTCGTTGAGGCTGTCGGCGCGCCCGACACAATCGAAAGTGATGTCGGCGCCACCCAGCAGAAGCGAGCGGTTCATCCCTTCGAGACGTCTGGCGCCGGTCGCAAACCGCACGCGCTGAAACACGTCGGCGGGCGCAATGACCTGGTCGGCGCCAAGTTTTCGCGCGAGGTCTCGCTGGGTCGGGTGCTTGGCGACGGCGATGAGCCGCTTCGGCGGGGTGAACAACCTGATCGCGGCAACCGTGAGCAACCCGATGGTGCCCGAGCCCAGCACCACCACGAAGTCGTCCTTGGTTGCCCCGCCGCGCAATGCGGCATGCACGCAGCACGCGAAAGGCTCGATCAGGACAGCAGCCTCATCGGTGAAGGCGTCAGGGACCGGGTGCAGCTGGCTCGGATGGGCGACCAGCACCTCTCCCCAACCGCCGCCGGTGTCCGCGCAATAGCCGGTCTGCAGACCGACCTCGATAGGGCCCTCGGTGACGTTGTAGCAAAGGCCGGGACGTCCTTCCGCGCATCGCGGGCAGGGCGGATCGATGCCCCGCACCTTGCAGCCGAGGGCAGGCTCGATGACGACGCGCGAGCCGTCGTCGAGAGTGCCGACCACCTCGTGGCCTGGCACGAAGGGATAGCTCGTGAGCGGGTCGAGGTAGAGGGACGCGTGGCCGCCGATTGCGGCCAGGTCCGAGCCGCAGATGCCGCTCAGTGTCGGCATCACGCGGACCCAATCGCGGGCCGGCAGCTCCGGCTCCGGTACGTCGCCGAGGTGGAGCATCGACAGGGCGCTCGTGGCGACGTCGGGACGGCCCCCCGATGCCTTCACGATGGCGAACGAGGCGATTGAGCGCTGGAAGGTCAATGCCAGCATCAGCGCCCCCTCCGGCGCTGCGCGCCACCTCGCCGGCAAGCGGGGAGGACCTCCGGGTTGCTCATCTCCTCACCGCCTCTCGGTACTCGTGCGAGCGCGGGTCGGGCATCGGCAGGCGCCAGTTTCCAGGGGCCATGCGCCAGCGTTCGATGCGCCAGCCACGCTGGCCCGCCACCTGCGACAGGCGCGCATCAGGGTTCACGGCGACAGGCGTGCCCACCAGCTCGAGCATGCCAAGGTCGGACAGGGAGTCGGCGTACGCAAAGCTCTCGGCCAGGACGATGCCATTACCCGCCGCGTACTCCTCCAGCAGCGTCCCGCGAGCCTCCCCAGCCGGCGGTGGCGACTCGAGATCCCCCGTGAGGCGACCATCAGCATCAATCAGCAGGTGCGCGCAGTCGACCTCGACCTCCAGAAGGTCGGCCAGGGGCTGGACGACCACGTCCAGCGCGCCGGTGAGCAGCAGCACGCGATGCCCCGCCCGCTTGTGCTCGCGGATGCGTCGCATGCCTTCCGGATAGATCCTGCGCAAGGTCACCGCATCGAGCGCCTCTCGACCGAGGCCCTTCATCACCTCGTAGTCGAGGCCCTTGTACTCGCGGTAGAAGCTGCGCTGGAAGTCAGCGCGGGATCGCCGCTCCAGGTAAAGCCAGCGCGGCGCCTCACGAAGCATCTGCGCCATGAACGCAGGCCAGTCCTCCAGCGGCTGCGCGCGGAGTCGCATCCATAGGAAATACTCCACGACGTTGGTCTCGACCAGCGTGCCGTCCACGTCGAAAACCGCAAGCACGTCGGCCCGGCCTGTGCGCCGCTCGATGGCTGCGCGGACCGAGCTCGCCTCCGGTTTGACTGCCGTGCTGCCCGTTGGCTGCTTGCCCTTTTTCGCCACCGTCTCCGCGCGCGACATGCGCACCACGGTTGGAAAATGCACGTCATCGAAGTAGCGCTCCCAGTCGTAGAGCGCCGGGTCGAATGGAAAAGTCTTGCGTTCGGCGGCGGGAACCTTGTCCCAGATGGCCATGACGTGACGCGTGTCGAAGATGCAGTCGACCTCGGTGTAAACGCCGTAAAGCTGGATGAGGTTGACCGCACGCTCCAGCCGCTCGCGTTCTGCATTGAGGTCGTCTGAAACGGTGGCCACATCGGCGCCCAGCGGCAGCCTCTCCACGACCCATTGCGCGGCCTCCACGAAGCGCAGCGCGGTGCTCGCCTGCGCAGAGAGCTGGCCGCGAGTGGGATACGTCCACGTCGGCGTGCCAATCGCCTGCCCGTAGCGATCGCGCAGCGGGTTCTTGGTGAAGTAGCGCCTTGCCGCGTCCTCGACCTGTCTGAATCTCAACGGATTACGTGTGCCCGAGGCCGCGTGATAGACGCGTGGCTTCTCGTCGGGCGGCGGGTTCGCGGCCACCGCGAGCACCGTGTTGACCACGAAATCCGCGGGGATGATGTCGAGGAGGGCGTCGGGAAGGCCCGAGAAGTCCTGGAGGATTCCTCTCCCGAACGCGAGGATGAGCGGCTCAGCCATCCTGAAGCCCTCGAGCCATCCAGGGAATGGTTCGGCAAGAGCGCTCTCAATAATGGAAGGGCGCACTATCGACAGCGGAACGTCGCCATGGAGCTCGACGATCGCGTGCTCGGCCATCGCTTTCGTGAACGAGTAGATGTCGGCGAATCCCATCGCGTTGGCATGCACGCGCCCGCGCTCGATGAGCTTGTCCTTGACCCAGCGGTCGCGCAGCCTCTCAGTGGCTCGCGCCACCGCGGGCGTGCCTGCAGGGCCCATCTTCGAGCCCGCCTCGCGCCGCAGGCGCTTCAGGATCTCCGGACGTCGAGACTCCTCCTCCACCGCCGGGCGCAGGTTCGACAGCACGGCCGCCTCGTGACGCCAGTTGAGCCCCGGATCGTGTGGCGCCTCCTCGCGGACAAGTCCGCGCAGCATGCCTCCGACATATGCCGTCGACACGTGCACGAGGTGCGGACGGCTCCCCGTGGCCTTCAGCGCCTCAACCATCCGCGCCGCGCCCAGCAGGTTGGTCTGAGCCGACAGGTCCGCGGGGTTGTCGAACTCGACAGCCGCTGCCGAGTGAATCACTATCTCGCACCCGCGAAGCTGCTCGCGACCGGCGTCGGTGAGGCCGAGCCCGTCGCGGCCGAGGTCGATCTCCAGCACGTCAAGCTTCTCTTTCACCAGCTTCGAGAAGGCCTCCTCGCCCAGCTCCTCCTTTAGGCGCTTGAAGGCGGGACTGGTCAGCACCTCGCGTTCCAGCCGCTCAGCGGCAGGCCGGCGCGCGCTCGAGCGGATGGCAAGGTTGATCCTGCCGACCTCGGGGATGGAGCGCAGGCACTTCTCGACTATCGACTTGCCGAGGAAACCGGTCGTGCCGGTGACCAGGATGGTCTTGCCCCTGAACGCCTCGGCTATCAAGACCGCCTGATTCTAGTGTCCTGCTAGGTCGCTATCGGCCCCTTCGGGCTACGCAGCCTTATCACCTGCGAGCCGGCGGCGTCCTTCCAGCCGAGGTCGGTGGTCACAGTGGCCCAGAACCAGTAGGTCCCGCCGGCCTTGCCGTGGAACACTGCGCGGCCTGCTCCAACCCCTGGCTTCCAGCTCCTCAGGGTCCCATCGAGGCCCACCAGGTAGACGTTGAAGACGTTGCCCCCGCCTGGGCTCGACCACGACACGTCGATCGCCTTGGCGTCCAGCGCGTCAGCCACCGCGGTGATCGCGACCTTCGGCATCGGGATGGCCGCGTGCCGCGGCGAGCCGCCGATCCAGAGGTCGCCTACGTCCTTCGAGTATGGGTCGGGATTCGAGGCGGACCAACCGTAAGGGTCGACAGGCCCCCCGCCGTTCAGGTGATAGATGCCGAAATGCAGGTGGGGGCCTGTCGCCGTCCCTGTCATGCCTGAGAGCCCAATGACCTGACCGCGGCGAACTGACTGCCCGTTGGCGACGTAGATGTTGGACATGTGCCCGTAGTACGAGAGGAGCCCATTACCGTGATTGATCTCGACAGTCAGACCGCTCGAGCAGGTGTGGCAGGACGGGACCACCCAACCGGCAAGCATGACGACGCCGCCCGCGGCCGCCGCGATCGGTTCGTAGGTGAGGCCGTAGTCATAGCCGTCATGGCCGTCGTAATAGATGTAGTCGTGGCCGCCGGCGGTCTGCGCGTACCCCGCATCAAACGTCGGGTCAGGGCCCCCCTTGCTCGCCGACACTTGAATGCCGTCGTACCTGCAGATCGTGCCGTTGGTCGTGTAATCAGGCGAGCAATGGTCGAAAATCGAGGTGACGTAGTGAGGGCCCATGAAAGGCAGCGTCAGGAACGCGCCTGACGACGGCGCCTCGCCAGTCTTCCCCAGCCCGTTCTCGATCGGGCCGTAGCTCATCTGGCTCGGATAGCTCCACCGAACGTAGTGGCCGAGCTTGTGGCCAGGAGGGTGCGCGCCGGCAGTCTGCACCGGAGTGGTGGGCAGAAGCAGTGACAGGAGGGTGAGGAGTGAGACCAGGATGCGCATAGCCCTTGAGAGGAGGAGCCTCCAGTCTATGGCGGGAGCTCAAGCGGCGCCCCCGGCGATCTGGTTAAGTTTCGCAAATGGGGGGTTTTAAGAGCTTTTGATGGACATCCTGAGCCAGGGCCGCGCAGCCGTCTACGAAGAGCCGATCGGCCCCGCCGGAGTGCGAATTCGCGAGCTGCCCCGCACCGAGCCGAAGCCGGGAGCCGTCGCTGTCGCGATCCGCGCCGCCTCCATCAACCACCTCGACCTCTGGCTCGCCCACGGCGCGCAGCGGGTGACGCCTCCGCGCGTGATCGCCGCAGACGGCGCCGGCGTCGTCAAGGCATCGGGCGACCCTGCATGGAAGCCTGGCGACGAGGTGGTTCTCTTCCCCACGCTGTGCTGCTGGGAATGCGAATTTTGCCGAGCCGGCGAGAACGTCAAATGCGCGAGCTTCGGGGTGCTCGGCGAGCATTCGGACGGCACCGCCTGCGAGCTGATCCACATCGACTCGCGCAACGTGTTCCGCAAGCCGAAGGGCCTGTCATGGGAAGAGGCCGCGGCATTTCCTCTCACCTTCCTTACCGCCTGGCGGATGCTGACAACACGAGCTCAGCTTCGTCCTGACGAGACTGTGCTCGTCGTCGGCGCGGGGGCGGGGGTGGCGGTCGCCGCGATCAGCATCGCGAAGCATCTTGGCGCCCGCGTCCTTGCAACCAGCCGCTCGGAGGCGAAGCGAAAGCTTGCACTCGAGCTCGGCGCCGAGGCGGCCTTCGACTCCGCAAGCTTCAGCAAGGCAGTCCGCCAGGCGACAGGGGACGGCGTCGACGTGGTGTTCGAGCATGTAGGCCCTGCCACCCTCGAGGAGTCGATGCGCTCGCTCGCAATGGGCGGCCGCATCGTCACGTGTGGCTCGACGTCGGGGGTCAAGGCCGAGATCAGCATGCCGCGGCTGTTCTTCCGCCAGGCGGGACTGCTCGGGTCGACGATGGGCAACGCCTCGGAGTTCGAGGCGGTCCTGAAAGCGATGGACGCCGGTCTCCGCCCTGTCGTCGACAGCGTCTTCCCTCTCGACCGAGTGCAGGACGCCCTCACGCGCGTTGACACTTCGGAGCAGTTCGGGAAAGTCGTGTTGTCGGTTGCCGGCGATCAGGCAAAGGAGTTTGGACGGTGAGAGGATTCAAGGCTTTCCTGCTGCGTGGCAACGTCGTCGAGCTGGCGACGGCGGTGGTGATCGGCGTCGCCTTCGGCGTCGTGATCACAGCTTTCGTGAAGGACCTCGTGACACCACTGATTGCCGCCATCGGCGGTCAGCCGGATTTCGCCTCCATGTCCTTTACCGTCAACAACAGCAAGTTCCTCTACGGCGACTTTCTCAACGCCCTGATCGCGTTCCTTCTCATCGCAGCAGTCATCTACTTCCTGGTGATAGTTCCGTATACCGCCTTGATGGCACGGTCTCGAAAAGGGCCGCCCGCGGACCCGACTACCAAGAAGTGTCCCGAGTGCCTGAGCGAGATCCCCATCGACGCCAAGCGCTGCGCCTTCTGCGGCGAGATCGTGGAAGCGCACCCGACGAGCTAATCCAGGCTGGCGAGCTGCTCCAGATGGTCCTCGACGTGGCCGACCACGAGAGTCTGAAGCAGCTCGCCAACCCGCGCTTCTCGCTCGCCTTCCCGATTGTGGAAGACGACGCGACGCTCGAGATCCTCTGGCGACAGCTTCTCCAGCAGCTTCAAGACCCCTTCGAGCCCCCTGTCGACTGCTCGCTTGAGCTCAGCCTCACCCGCAGCGTCGCCGCGGTCGATGCCGTCGCGCCGCTCCGCGGTGCCTGCCTCGTCGCGGCCCATCTTGCCCGAGCCGGCTTTGGCGCGCCTGATCTGGTCCGTCCAGTACGGCAGCATCTCGCCCATATGCCCAAGCACGTTCCCGCGGTGCCAGCTCTCGCCGGTTGAAGGGTCGGGCGGGCCTGCATGACGCGGCCTGAAGATCGGCAGGCGCGCCAGGCTCTCGCGAGCAGCCGTCACCCGCGCGCGCAGCGCTGCAAGGTCGTGGCTGTCGTCCTTTTCGGTCACGAGGGCACCACCCACAGCTTGGAGGCGGTGTCAAGGCTCAGCGTGACAGGGCGCTTCCCGGCGCGGATTCGAATCGTGCGGGCGACGCCATCGACCTCCACCACCGCAACGTCTCGGCCCGGCGTGAGCCCGCGCTGGTGCAGGTACGTGAGCAGCGTCGGGGCCTCGCGCTCGGCCACTTCTGAAACTCGCGAGACCGACGCCCTGGCGCCCGCCTTCAGGCTTGCGAGCCTCATCTCCCTCGGGAGCGGCTTCGAGTAGCCGGGGATCGGATTGCCGTGCGGGCATGTAGTGGGCCTTCCCAACACCTCGTACAGGCGGCGCTCCACCACCTCGGACACCGCGTGCTCAAGCCGGGCAGCCTCCTCGTCAGCCGTGACCCAATCCAGGCCCAGACCGTCGGTCAGCCAGCGCTCCATGATCCGGTGCCTCCTCACTATCGCTTCGGCCGCGCGACGGCCCGCCGGCGTGAGCTCGATCTCCTTTCGATTGTTCATCCTCACCATGCCGTAGCCGGCCATCCGGCGCAGGGCGACTGTCACCGTCGGCCGGCTCACCGCGAGCCAGTCGGCGAGGCGCGCGCTGCGCAGCGGCTCGCCCTCCGACCACATGTAATAGATGGCTTCGAGGTAGTGCGAAACCACCTCCGAAGGTGATCTCGACCCCGAGTTAGACTTATCTAATTGCACCTTTTGCACGTACTAATCCTTTGAGACCACTATGAGCCAAGCGACAGCCGTTTTACTTGGAGCCATCGCAGGGGGCACCATCTTTCTTGGCCTGCCTGTGGCGCGCCTGCGCGGGCTCCCGAAGCCAGTCCAGGGATTCCTGAACGCATTCGCGACAGGGATCCTGGTCTTCCTGCTGTGGGACATCCTCAGCCACGCCGGCGACCCCGTGAGCCACGCCATGTCGGCTGCCAGGTCGGGCGACAGCGGCCCGTTCGTGATCCTGGCTGCCATCTTCGCGCTGGGCATCGCCGCCGGCCTGCTCGGCCTCGTCTACTTCAATCGAGCCCTGTTCGGCCGCCTGAAGCACGGCGCGCACACCCCGAGCCCGCGATCCCTTTCCCTCGCCATCGCCACCGGCCTGGGTCTCCACAACATGTCAGAGGGCCTCGCCATCGGCCAGTCCGCACACACGGGCGAGATCGCCTTCGCGGGCGTTCTTGTCGTCGGCTTCGCACTGCACAACGTGACCGAAGGCTTCGGGATCGCGGCGCCGATGACCGCGGATCCCAAGCCCGCGTCTTGGGGCTTCCTCGGCCTGGCCGGCCTCATCGGCGGCGGCCCGACCTTCATCGGCACCTGGATCGGATACCTGACCAGCTCGAACTACTTCTACGTCGCCTTTCTGGCGATCGCGGCTGGGGCATTGCTCTACGTCGTCAACGAGCTGTTCAACCTCGGCAGGAGGCTCAGCACCCCGCCCGGGTTCGCCTGGGGCATGCTCCTTGGCTTCCTGACCGCCTACGCGACCGACCTGCTGCTGACCTTCTCGTCCGTCTAGCTGTAGGGCAAGCTGGCGAAGTCGAAGTCATCGGGCTCAGTGTCCTCCCAGTCCGGGAAGCGCCACCTGAAGAGGCGCTCCTGGACCTCGAACAGGCTGTCGAGCGTGTCCTGCACATGGCCGCCGTCCCGCAGGGGCTCGCGGACATGATTGGGCATGGTCTCCACGGCTTCCCTGATCTCGGCGCGCACCCGGCCGGGCACCGTCTTGACCCCATCGCGGTTCATCTCCTCGAGGCGCCACAGGACCCGGTCCGTCGCCTCGAGCATCCGCTGGAAGGCATATCGGCGCCGGTTCTTCCGCCGGAGCGCCGTCTCCTGTTTTGCGATTCGCGTACTTGTGTTGTCGATCATCTCAGCTACCTTTCTTAGCTTACTGGCTCTTGGCCGATTCACCAAGAGGCACCCCAGAGGGGAAATTGATTGAATTCCTGACCCAGCTCGAACGTTTGTTCAACCCGATCGACGGTTGGGGCGACTTCCGCCGGGGCGCCCGGAAGGCTGCGGTCGTATTCGTCCTGTACGAGGCGGAAGGGATCTGGCACGTGCCCTTCGTGAGGCGGCGGGCCGACCTCAGGGACCATCCTGGCCAGGTCGCCCTGCCTGGCGGGGGCGTCCACGATGGCGAAGCGCCGTGGGCAGCGGCCCAGCGGGAGGTCACCGAGGAGATCGCAGTGCCTGCCGGCCGCCTCGTGCCCCTTGGCGCCGGCGAGCCGATCTATGCGGCGGTCTCCAACTTCTCAGTGGTCCCCTTCGTCGCGCACCTTCCCAACCCTGTACCGCCTTTCGTCCACGAGGAGAGCGAGCTCGACGGCGTGCTGCAGATACCGCTGGAGCGCCTCCTGGACGACAGTGCCTGGCTCGAGTCGGCAGACCCTTGGCGATTCCGGTACCTGGCTCATGAGGAGGGCGTGGTCTGGGGCCTGACGGAACGGATCGTGGCAGGCCTTGCTCCCAAGCTCAGGCAAGCGCTGGGGGGCACGCCGGCGCCGGAACGGTAGTTCGCCGCGGCTCTGCGTTATCCACATGAGGCCGACTCGAAAGAGGAGGCCTCGCTTGATCTATCTCTTCGATTGAGCGAGGCCGACTTGAAAAAGGAGGCCTCTCACTTTTTGACTCAGCGCTTTCGGCCCGCTCCGCGCGACAGCGCTCGAAGCGAACGGAGCGACCATGCAAGGTAGCCGCCGAGAACCAGGAGCGCGAACCCGTACGCGGGGATCAGGTAACTCACCGCGCTGGATCGCCGTGCGCGACTACTGGCGCGATAGCGCCGGCTGCCATCGGAGCCTCGTCCGTCAGCGTCTCGATGCGATAGCGGATTGCGATCATCACCCCCGCCAGGACGAGGGTGCACGCCATCGTGACAAAGAACGCAAGCAGCATCTGCGGTGGCAGCGCATCGTTGACGATCACAGGGCCAGGGTGGACTGTCCGCCACCATGTCACGCTGAAATGCACGATCGGGACGTCGATGAACCCGAAGATGCCGACCACCGCCGCGAACCGCGCAGCCTGCCGGCCGGGCTCGGCGAGCCGCCTCACGAGCAGGTAGCCGGCGTAGATGATCCACAGAACCAGCGTGGAAGTGAGGCGCGCATCCCACGTCCAGTAGGTGCCCCAGATGGGCTTGGCCCACAGCATCCCCATCACCAGCGTCACCGTCGTGAACACCAGGCCGACGAGCGCCCCCGCCCGTGCCAGCCTGTCGGCCGTCGCGCTCTCGTTGCGCAGATAGACTGCGCCGCCGATGAGAACCACGCCGAAGCACCCGTACGCGGCGATCGCGGAGCTGACGTGAAGATAGAAGATGCGCTGGACAGGGCCCTGGAGCGCATCGGTTGGCGCGAACAGGAAGATGGCGCCGGCGGCGACCAGCATCAGCGCCACGGCTGCCGCGGTTGCCCTGTAGTACCTAGTCATCGAGCACAAACCTCGCGGCAAGCGATGTGAGCACGACGAAAAGTATGTCGAAGTCGACGAGCAGAGCCACTGCCTGGTTGTAGCTTCCGCTCGCGCCCATCGCCACCTGCACAGCCTGTCCGCCGGCGATGACGAATGGAATCCACAGCGGCAAAGTGAGGAGTGGCAGCAGCACCTCTCGCACTCGTAACCGCGCGACCATCGCCGCGAACAGGCAACCCAGCGCTGCCATGCCCACCGTTGCCAGCAGCACTGCCACCACAAGCTCGAGGTTGAGTGGCGTCCCGAAGAACAGCGCAAGCGCGGGCAGCAGCACCACCTCGCAAGCGCAAAGGAGAAGAGCAGCGGCGACCGCCTTGCCGGCGAAGATGGCGGCAGCCGGCGCCGGCGTGAGGAGCATCGCCTCCAACGACGCCTGCTCTCGCTCGGCGGCGAAAGCGCGTCCGAACGCCACCAGACCGGCAAACACGAGGGCAAGCCACAGCACGCCAGGCGCGATCGCCGGCGCATTGGTCGAGTCGATCTGGAATCCGAAGTTGGCGATCACCAGGGCAAGCACCACAAACTGGCCCAGCGCCGGCACCAGCTCGCGCGTGCGCCACTCAGAAGTGAGGTCCTTGCGAGCGACCGCCAGCGCCACGGTGATCGAACGGGTCACTGGACGACTCGAAGGCGAGTTCCGGCGCCGAGAGACCTGCCGTTGCGCAGCACGAGAGTCCGCTGGCACAGCCGGTTGGCCAGCGCGTGATCGTGCGTCGCAAGCACCGCTGTCCTGCCTTCCATCACCTTGGCCAGCAGGTCGGCGCCCCCTGAATCGAGACTGGCGTCAGGCTCGTCGAGCACCAGCAGGCGTGGGTCGTGGAGCACCGCTCGACCGATTGCAAGCCTCTGCTGCTCACCTCGGGAGAGCTTCCCCGCGGGGCGCGCGCCGGCATCGGCCAGCCCCACGAGCTCCAGCGTCTCGTCGATCCGCGAGCGGCTGACACCTTGCAGCGCGCAGAAGAACTCGAGGTTCTCGGCGGCTGACAGTGCCGGATACAGACCTGGCGCGTGCCCGACGAAGCCGATACGCCCGCGCAGCCGCTTGCGTTCCCTCAAGGCATCGAGGCCGAAGATCTCGAGACTGCCCGACGTGGGCCGAGCGGCGGTGGCAAGGACTCGAAGCAGCGTGGTCTTGCCGGCTCCGTTTTCGCCGAGCACCGCCAGGTGCTCGCCTTTGTCTAGCACGAGGTCGACAGCGTCGAGCGCCAGGTCTGTGCCGAAGCGCTGGGTGAGCCGCTGCGCGACGATGGTGCTCACCGCGTTCCCTCCGTGTCGACAGGAGTTCGGATCAGAGGCCAGAGCACGAATGGGCCTGCCGCGAACAGAAGAATCGTCGCGACGATGAGTGTCATGCCGGCAGCGGGGTGCGGACACGCGCCCCCACGAGGTCAGAAGCTCGCCGCCCCTCCCCAACGTTGCCCAGGATCACGCCGAGGATGATGATCGCGCCGCCGGCCCAGATCCAGGCGACGAGGGGGTTGACGAAGATGCGAAATGACGCCGAGCCGTCGTCATTCATGCCGGCGAGGACGACGTACACGTCGGCGATCGGCGTGCTGCTGATGGCGACGTGAGTGAGGGACTGGCCACCGAGTCCCGAGTAGCTCGCGCGCGCGGGCTGCAGCGTCTTATCGCCAAGCCGCATCGCGCCAACGAGCTCCGTGTGGTCGGCGAGCTGTTGCTGCTGGGCGCCGAGGTAGGTCAGCGTGTAGCCGGCGACGGATACGTTTTGCCCTGGCGCGAGAGTCACGTCTTTCGTCTGCTGCCAGAACTGCGAGCCCGCAACGCCCACCACCAGCACGACCATGCCGAGGTGCGCGAGATAGGCGCCGTAACGCCGTCGCTTCTTCGCCATCGCCGCCACGGCCCGCGGCAGGCCCAGTCCGGACCGGCGCAGCTTGCGGCCCATGCGCCAGTACTGGGCGGCGCACGTCGCCGCCGCCGCGGCGGCGAGCGGAATCGCAAGCAGGGCAGGCACCGACCTCACGCCGAACACCAGCAGGGCCGCCACCACTATCGCCGCGGCTGAGACAGGCCACCTGAAGGCGCGCAGCACAGGGGAGGCAATCGCCCGCCATGGCAGGAGCGGGCCGGCCGCCATCACGAAGAGGATCGCGAGGAACAGAGGGCCCGTGGCTCTCTCGTAGTAGGAGGCGCCCACCACGCGCTCCTGCCCGAGCATGCCGGACACCAGCGGCAGCACTGTGCCCCAGAACACCACGACGACGACCCCGATCAGCAGCAGGTTCTGAAGGACGAAGGCCCCTTCCCGCGACACTGCGGGCGCGGCAGGGCCGCGACTGCCGAACGAGCCAGCGCGAAACGCAAGCAAACCGACCGAGAAGACGAGGCTAACGGCAAGAAAGCCGAAGAACCAGGGTCCGATGGCGCTCACCGCGAAGGTGTGGACGGAAGGAACCACTCCGCTGCGGACGATGAACGTCCCGAACACGACGAGAAGGAAAGCCAGGATCACGAGCACGAAGTTCCACGCCCGCAGCCGCCCGCGCTGCTCCTGCACCTGTGAAGAGTGCAGGTATGCGGTGGTGGCGAGCCATGGCATGAGCGCCACGTTCTCGACAGGGTCCCAGCCCCAGTAGCCACCCCAGCCGAGGACGTGGTACGCCCACCACATCCCTAGGACGAGGCCTGTGCCCTGGAGCGACCAGGCGATCAACGCAAAGCGCCGAGTGTGGGCGATCCAGGCCGCATCCGACCTCCCAGCGATGAGCGCGGCCAACGCGAAGCAGAAGGGGATCGCGAACGATGCGAACCCCGCGAGCACCACGGGAGGGTGGATCAGCATGCCGCCGTCGCGCAGCACAGGGTTGAGGCCGAGGCCATCGGGAGGCGTCGTCGAGAGGAGGTCGAACGGGCTCGCGACGAGCACCAGGACCACCAGCAGGAAGCTCAGGATCGCTGCCATGACACCGGCTGCGTAGGCGGCAAGGCGGACGCCCAGCGTCGAGCTTGCAAACAGGGAGGCGCTGCCCAGGAGGCCGAGGACGAGCGCCCAGTAGAGGAGCGATCCCTCCTGGCCGCCGTAGAAGGCTGCGGCGACAAGCGCAGTCGGCGTCGAAAGGTCTGTGTGCTCGGTGACATAGGCGAGCGAGAAGTCGTGGGAGAGCAGCCCAACCTCCAGCAGCACCGCCGCTACCAGGATCATCAAAGCACTCGCGTAGAAAGCCCGCCTGCCGACCTGGACGATAACCGCGTGCTCGCGCCATCCCGACCAGAAGGAAAGTAACGCCGAAAATCCGCCCATGACCAGCGCCGCCAGAAGAGCGCCCGAACCAAGGTAGGCGACTATCACCGGTTCACTGGGTGTAGGTGGTGGTTGAGAATCGCGAGGGGCATTTGGCCAGGAGGTTGCGCGCGTGGAAGATGCCGTCCGCGCCCAGCCTGCCCTCCACTACAACGGTGATGCCCGGCTGGAAGATGTCAGGCAGCGTGCCCTGGTACTCGACAGGCATCGAGGCGGTCCCGTCCTTTTCAGTGAAGCTGACCTGCAGCCCGCCGCCGCTTCGCTTGACGTCGTCCTGCACGACGCCGGCGACGCGCACATCGCCGCTCGAAGGCTGAGATCGGAGCTCCGAGACGGTCAGGTAATACTCCGACGACCCGCCGGAAGCGGAGTAGACGAGATACCCGACACATGCGGCGACCACGACTCCAAGCGCCGCCCATTTCAAGCCGGGGATCACGCTATGAGTCCCAGGTAATGCTCGATGGTAGGGGCGTCAAGCGGCCCTTCGAAGGACGCGACGACCACGCCTTGCGAGTTGATGAAGACTGCCACCGGCGGGGCGAAAACACCGTACGCCTGGTAATCGCGGTCGGCGATCTGGCCGACGGGATAAGGGTGCGCGTGGCGCTGCTCGAAGGCCGCCATCGCGCCTGACGTATCCTGCATCGCCGCTCCGACAAACGCGACTCCGGGATGAGCGGCTGAAGCGCTGGAGAGCACAGGCAGGTCCTCGGCGCAGGGCACGCACCACGAGGCCCAGAAGTCTAGGACCACCGGCCTGCCGCGCAGCGCTGAGACATTCAGCTGGCTTCCGTCCAGCAAATGGATGGTGAGCTGCGGGGCGGGGTTTCCGATGAGGGTCGGGCGCGTGAGCGCGGCGTGCTGCAAGCCCCAGGCCAGGGACAGCATGAGGACGGAACCGAGGACTATCGCGCCCGCCGCGATCAATCCGGACCTCCGATTCACGCGCCTGAGTCTAGTGCCACCGAGTTCGCCTGGGCGATGCGGGCATAGAGCCTCCCGCTCGGCTTGATCTGGCGCTCCAATGTCTTGCGGTCGACGTCGATCAGGCCGAACCTCATGGCGTAGCCGCGGGCCCACTCGAAGTTGTCCATGTTGGTCCAGTGGAAGTAGCCACGAACGTCGACGCCGTCCTCGATCGCCAGGAGCACGTTGGAGAGGATCTCCCTCAGGTATCGCTGCCGCCAACCGTCGTCATTGCTGGCAAGGCCGTTCTCCGTGATGAAGACAGGCTTGCCTAGCGGCCTGAGCTCATTGAGGACGATCCGCATCCAGCTCGGGTCGGAGCTCCAACCCATGTCGGTCACCGGCACGCCTGGCACATTGAATCGCCGGATGAACTGCTCCTTCGGCATCCGAGGATCGAACGCGCACATCTGCCCCCAGTAGTGCGCGATGCCCACATAGTCACTCGTCGCCTCGACGACCTTGCCCAGCCGCCCCGGGGCGACAGGCCACCGATCGAGGCCCAACTCCACCGTCTGGGTCGCCCACCTGTCGCGGCGCTTGTTCGAAGCAGGGACCATCAGGAACTTGTGGTGCGACAACCCCACCATCGCGTCGGGCCACCGCCGCTTGATGGCGCCGTAGGCAAGCTCGTGGGCGCGGCGCAGGTTGCTCGTGACCCGGTAAAGGCTCGCAAGGTCGCCCTTGCGGCCGGGTGGAAACTCGCCGACCACCCAGCCGTTCGCGGCATAGATGTTGGGCTCGTTGATCGTGCACCACAGGCCGATCAGGTCGCCGAGCTCGTCGATCACCCGGTGCACGAAGGGCATGAAGGCGTGGGCTGAGCCTGCTGCAGCCCAACCGCCTTTGCGCGTGAACCAAAGAGGGCTTGTGAAGTGATGAAGGGTGACCATGGGTGACATCCCCTGCTCGCGCAGCTCGCCCAGGACGTCGCGGTAGTGCCGGATCTGGCGCGAGTCGAACTCACCCTGGGAGGGCTCGATCCGCGACCACTCGATCGACAGGCGGTGCGCGTTCTGCCTCATCTCGCGCAGCATCGCGAAGTCCTCTCGATACCGGTGGTAGTGGTCGCACGCGATGGCCGACGAATCGCCGTTGGCGATAGTTCCCGGCTGCTGCTCGAACTCCCACCAGTCGTTGTTGCGGTTGTCGCCCTCGACCTGGTGGGCGGCGCTGGCGGTGCCCCAGAGGAACCCGTCTGGGAAGTTCACGCGACGGCGCCTGCCGGTTTCTCCACCTTCGGCGGCGGGATGTACTCCCACGCGACTGGCTTGTCCCCTTCCAGGTCGACCTGGAGCACCCCTGCCCGATCGACCGTCTTTCGGTACAGCTCGCGCTCGTTGTGCGCGCGCCCGTCGAGAAGGAGCCATGCCGCCTGCAGCGGATCTGCGTGGCTCACCACAGCCATCACCTCGCCGGGATGCGCGAGCGCCAGGTGCTTCACCACGGTGAGGATGCGGCCGCCAAGGGAGTCGATAGCCTCATCGCCGGGGAGCAGCCCTCGCTTTGCCTTGTGCACCAGCCAAAGGGGTCTGCGCACGGGGATCTGCCAGAACGGCACGCCCTGGAGGTAGCGGCTGAACTCGGCTTCTCGCAGCTCGGGGTCCGCCTCGAGGATTGCCGGCGTGGCGAGCCTGCTGTTGATCAGCTCAGCGGTTTCGACCGCGCGGGCGAGCGGGCTGTGCACGATTCGCTTCAGATTGGCGGCGCGAAGCCGATCCCCAACTGCCCGCGCCTGCGCGCGGCCAACGGCGCTGAGCTGGAAACCGTCGAGGTGACCGTACAGCAGCCTGCGCGGATTCTCGACGTCGGCGTGCCTGATCAGAAAGACGCGAGTCTGTCCCAAATCGACTCCGATGCTACGGAAGGTCGGGGTGCGGCTGGAGGGCCGGCCGAGAGATTCGGTGTCCAGGTGGTCCAGATGCTAGGCGACGCCGAGCAACGAACCGGAGCGCATCCAAAGGATGCGTGAGGATCGTAGCGGAGGCGGCAACGACGCAGATGGGCCGCATGGGCGCCGAAGCTCCGGTTGGCATCTCCGGCCGCACCCCGTAGGTATCAGGAACGGAACGCGCCGACCGAGGTGCGGTTGGTACCCGCCGAGCGAC
>DAIUFK010000020.1:0-3455 GCA_036844615.1 Candidatus Dormiibacterota bacterium
TCAGCGAAGCGGGCCTGATGGTCGGCAGCCTCCTCCTCGCCGGCAACTCGCTGCTCGCGCAGCCGCTGCTCTGGTTGATCTTCTTCATCGCCGCACTGCAGGGTGCTTTCGACGCGCTGCAGCGCCCGTCGCTCGACGCCCTTCTGCCGCGCCTTGTCGACAGGGATGAGCTTGCAGCCGCCGGCGCGCTGGGAAGCTTGCGAGGGACTGTCGGGATGATCGCCGGCCCGGCGCTGGCCGGCGTCCTGGTGGCGGTCGCCGGCCTCCCGATCACATACATGGTGGACGTGGCCACATTCGTCATCGGCCTGATCTGCCTTGCGTTGATGCGGGCTGTGCCCCCTCCGGTCGATGCCGCGAGACCGAGCATGGGGCGCGTGCTCGAAGGCATCCGGTACGCGCGAAGCCGGCCGGAGCTCATCGGAACCTACGTGGTGGACATCGTCGCGATGCTGTTCGGGATGCCGATGGCCCTCTTCCCCGCCATCGCCGAGGGCCTCGGCGGTCCCAGCGTGCTGGGCCTCCTCTATGCGGCACCGGCGGTCGGCTCTTTCTTCTTTGCTGCGACCAGTGGCTGGACTGGCCGCGTACATCGACACGGAATGGGCGTGATCGTCGCCGCGACCCTGTGGGGCTTTGCGATCATCGGGTTCGGCCTCGTCCCCGGCCGCAACGCGGCGCTCTTCTTCCTTGCGCTCGCGGGGGCCGCCGACGCCATGAGCGGCGTGTTCCGCCAGCTGATCTGGAACCAGACCATCCCCGACTCGCTGCGAGGCAGGCTGGCATCCATCGAGCTGCTGAGCTACTCGGTTGGGCCGACCCTCGGCAACTTCGAGGCAGGCATCGTGGCGTCCCTGTTCAGCGTGAGGACTTCAGTCCTGTCGGGCGGCGTCCTATGCGTGGTCGGCTGCGTGCTGTGCGCGGTGGCGCTCCCGGCCTTCCGCCGGTACGACGAAAGAAAGTGGCGCGCGAATGCATCCACTTGATCGCCCCCACCTGGCAACGCCGAGGCTAGCCGACCTCCCCGGCAAGCGGGGAGGAGAACGGCCCGGCTTTTCGCCCGGCCGAGTACGATCTGCTTCCACGCCGGATTGCCGGCGTTCGACCGTCAACCCGGAGGGAAAGTGAGCACCGACCAGTGGCTTATCGGATTGGGCGTCGCGACCACGCTGCTGTCCCTGTGGGCGGCGGTCTTCGCCACCCAGGCCTACCTCGCCACCAGGCGGGCAACCGCGCTCGCAACCAAGCGCTGGGAGGACACCGTTCGGCCCGCGCCACGGGTCAGCTTCACGTCACCGCCGGCGCCGGGCCAGGCGATCGAGCTGGAAGTCGAAAACCTTGGCGGCGCGCTTACCGCAGGTGCAGTGATCGTCCAGGCCAACGACGACCTCTACGCGGGCGAGCTCGCCCTACCTGAGCACGCGCCCCCTCGCCGGATCTACCTCAACCCGGTTTTGAAGGCCTGGCAGAGAAAGAGCCAGCCAAGCTGCCTGCTCCTGGTCGGGCGCGATCAGAGCGGCAAATGCTGGGACTACCTCGACGGCAACAAGCCTGTCGACGAGCCGCGCAAGTGGCTTGCCTCTCGGCTGCGCGACCTGCGCCTTTCAGGCGTCGTCGACTTTCCCGCGGTGACGGGACCGCCCAAGACCTAGCTCTCCAGTCGGGCCTCGAGCTTCAGGGCGACGTTACCGTGAAGGGCCTTGGAGACAGGGCATCCCTCCTTGGCCTCCTCCGCAAGCTTCTGGAACTCGGCATCTTCGATGCCGCCGATGCGGCCGCGAACCGTGAGCGTCACGCTGGTGATGCCGGTACCAGGAACGAACTCCACCGCAGCCGTCGTGTTCAGCTCATCGACCTTGTGGCCGGCCTTGGCAAGCGCGCCCGAGAACGCCATGCAGTAACAAGAGGCGTGGGCGGCGGCAATCAACTCTTCCGGGCTCGTCTTGCCCTTCTGGCTCTCCGCCCGGCTTGCCCACGACACAGGGAGCTCGTCAAACGCGCCGCTCGCCGGTGTGACCCTCCCGTGGCCTGTCATCAGGTCGCCGTTCCAGACAGCATCCGCACGACTAATCGCCGCCATTCGCGCCTCTCCTTATATGTAGGTTGCGGAAACGATCCCCCGGCTCAGCGCAGCACAGTTGAGCAGTACTGAGGATAAGGGCCGGCCGGGCTCACGCTACGCCCCTGTCCCCCGAGGGGAGATAGCCTTGTGTGGTTGGAAGAGCAGGAGCGGCTTCAGCGCCTGGCCACGCTTGCGGTGGAGGTCGGCGCCAACGTGCAGCCCGGCCAGCCGGTCATCGTCCGCGGCCGGGTCGAGCACGCGCCCCTGGCGCGCGAGATCGCGCGCGCCGCATATCGGGCCGGTGCCGTCACCGTCCAGGCTGCCTACGTCGACAGGCACTTTGACCGCGCTCTGATCGAGCTCGGGCCCGAGGCGTCGCTGACCGCCAGCTCGGCTGCTGACCTCGCGATGTACAAGGACCTCGGCGCGCGCCACGGAGCGATCATCTACATCGCGGGCGACCCTGAGCCAACCCTGCTGAGCGACCTCGACGAGACACGCGTCGGAAAGCTCAACCCCCTCGCGCTCAACGAGGTATGGAGGGACCTCGTCGGCCAGCTTCAGGTCAACTGGACTATCGTCGCCATGCCCAATCCGGCCTGGGCCCAGCAGGTCTTCGGCAAGCCTGACGTCGAGCTGCTCTGGAAGGCGGTCGAGAAAGCTGTGCGCCTGGACACCGACGACCCCGTCGCGAGGTGGCGCGCCCACGTCAAGCGGCTTGATGCCATCGCTTCAGCGCTTGCCGAGCGTCACTTCGACGCACTGCACTACAGCGGGCCCGGCACCGACCTGACTGTCGGCCTGCTGCCGGGATCGAAGTGGATGTGTGCCAACTTCCACACAGCGTTCGGAGTCAACCACGTCCCGAACCTTCCAACCGAGGAGGTCTTCACCACTCCCGACCGGCGCAGGGCCGACGGGCGCCTGCGGTCCACGATGCCACTCCAGGTCGGGGGCACGATGGTGCGCGACCTCGAGCTCGTGTTCAAGGGCGGAAGGATCACAAAGGTCAACGCAAGCGAGGGCGCTGACGTCATCCGTGCTCAGGTGGCGACCGACGAGGGCGCCGCCCACCTCGGGGAGCTGGCTCTCGTCGACGGTTCATCCGAGGTCGGCAAGCTTGGCCTGACGTTCTTCAACACGCTCTTCGACGAGAACGCCACATGCCACATCGCCTTCGGCAGCGGTTTCGCGTTTGCTGTCGAAGACGGAGACCAGGCCGACGGCCTGAACCACTCCGCGGTCCACACTGACTTCATGGTGGGAGGCCCCGAGGTCGACGTCGACGGGATCGAGAAGGGTGGCGCCCGAGTGCCGATACTCCGCAACGAGGTGTTCCAGATCCAGTAATGGCAGTGGCAAGAAACCCGGCAGGCAGCTACCGGTTCATTGC
>DAIUFK010000020.1:3555-34042 GCA_036844615.1 Candidatus Dormiibacterota bacterium
CAGATCCAGTAATGGCAGTGGCAAGAAACCCGGCAGGCAGCTACCGGTTCATTGCCGCACCAGGCAGGCCCTTCTCAGGTGGCGTGGTCGCCGATCCCGGTTTTGACCTCGTCCACGCCACTTTCGAGCGCCCCCTCCCCCTCGCGAAAGGCCTGGAGGCGGCGACTCGCCATGTCGCCGAGGCGTCGCGACCGGTCCAGGCGATCGCCGGCTTCGAGCTCAGGATCCCGGAGCCGTTCAGCCCAGCGAACTTCGAAGTCTTCAACCGCGCCTATGTCGAGAGCCTCAAGACGATTGGGCTCGTCGCCGATGGGCTGATGCCGGCTGCCCGCACCAATGTGGCGGCAGTGGTGGGCGGCGTATCGGAGCCGAGCCTCTATGCGGTGTCGTACACGGTGCCGGGGGACCGCGGCGGGCCCGCGTTTGTGATCTCTGGTGTTCCGGAGGAGGAGCCTGGAGACCTCGAGGCGATGCTCGACTCGATGATGCGGGTGCTCACGACCCGGATGGCGGAGCTCGGCGTCTCCTGGGAGGGCGCGACAGCGATCCAGCTCTACGGAGTCGAGGTGGTCCAGGGGCTGCTTGCCGATTACGTGCTGGGACATCTCGGCCCCTCTGCGGTTCACGGCATCCACTGGTTTCCTTCCCTGCCGCCCATCGAAGGTTTGAGCCTGGAGATCGACGTCCGTTCGGCGGGCAGGGAGCTGATCCTGCCGGTTTAAGCGCTGCGCTCGAGCTGTCCGCAAGAACTTACATCGATTAACTCGGAAACGTCAGGGAACCGGCAGATCCGCCGTTAGACCCTAAGTATTGCGCCCAATCGTCGAGTTCACTGGTGTGACTCGAGCGTACGGCCCCCGCCTCGCGCTCGATGACGTCGACCTGGCCCTGGAGCCGGGTCAGATGACGTTCCTGGTGGGTCCCAGCGGCGCCGGCAAGACCACCCTCCTGAAGCTGATCAACCGCGAGATCCGGCCCACCAAGGGGCAGGTGTGGGTGGATGGCCTCGCTGCCCATTCGATCAAAGCCTCACGGGTGGCCGACCTGCGGCGCCGCGTGGGAGTGGTGTTCCAGGACTACAAGCTCCTGCCGCGTCTGACGGCGATCGAGAACGTGGCGTTCGGATTGCAGGTTGGCGACCTGCGCATCTCGGACGGCGAAGCCAGGGACCGCTCTCTTGACGCGCTGGAGGCGGTGGGCCTTGGCGATCGCGGAGCTTCTTTTCCGCATCAGCTTTCGGGCGGCCAGCAGCAGCGTGTCGCAGTGGCTCGAGCCATGGTCACCCAACCGAGGGTGCTGATCGCGGACGAGCCGACCGGCAACCTTGACCTGGAAACCGCCTGGCAGGTGATGGACCTGCTCGAGAACATCGCGGCCTTCGGCACCACTGTGCTGGTGGCGACACACAACGTCGAGATCGTGACGCGCCTTCAGCGCCGGATCCTGACGTTGGTGAATGGTCGCCTCGTGCGCGACCAGCCCGCGGGGGCGATCGGAAGAATGGCTTGGCTCGCATCATCGTGAACGGTCGTTTCCCCAAGAACCACAAGCTGCACGTCATCGCGACGAACACGTTCCGCTACCTCTTCCTCGGCGCTGCTCGGAACTGGTTCCGAAACATGGGCAGCATCGCGCCGGCTCTCGGCTCGATGGCGCTGCTTCTGCTCATGTCGGGAATGGCAGGGCTTAGCGGCTTCGCGCTCAACAACCTTGAGAAGGTGGAAGCAGCACAGGCATCCCTGATGCACGTGTACGTCCGCGACGGTGCGACCAACGCCGATGTCAACTCTCTGTGGGACCGCCTCTCTCACGACAGCAGGGTCGCCAGCGTCAACTATGTGACGCGGGCTCAGGCCCTCGCCCGGGCCCAGCGCATTCCGGGGCTGCCGCAGCTGGCGGACGCCAGCGAGAGCAATCCGTTCCCGGCCAGCCTGGATGTACAGGTGAAAAACATCAATGACGTCGCCGCGATCGACACCATGGCGCGAATGGACGTCGCGGTGGTGGACCCCGTCTACCCCACCTCGTATGACGAGGGGGCTTACCAGCGAATCCAGGCTGTCGTGTTCGGTATCGCGCTGGCGGGTTTCATATTCCTCACCCTGCTCGGGTTCGTCGCGGTGACGGTGACCATCAACAGCGTCCGGGCAGCAATCCACTCCCGGCGGGATGAGGTCACGATCATGCAGCTGGTCGGCGCCCCGCGCTGGATGGTGCGCGGGCCATTCGTCGTCGAAGGCGCCATCACTGGCGCGGTGGCGGGCGCTCTTGCCGGACTCGTTACCTTCGCGCTGACGGCGACCGGGATCGCTGAGGGAGCCGGCACCTTCGCGCAGTTCGCGCCAGGCGTCACGGTCACCGTCGCGGCGCTTGCCGCCACCATCGTGTTCGGGATCGGCGTGGGTCTCGGTTCGGGTTCTTCGCTGATCAGCATGCGGAGACACCTGGAGGCGTGAGAGCGGCCCTTATCGCCCTGTGCCTCGCACTGGTGCTGCTGGGCTCCGGTCCTGCAGGGGCCGGCGCGACGGTGACACCGGTCGACCCGCAGCAGCAGAAAGCGGTGATCGACCAGATCCGGGCGCAGCTCGGGAGCAACCTCGCCGACGCGCTCGCGGCCCAGCAGCAGCTGAGGCAATCGCTGGAGAACAACGTCGCCCAGCAGCGCGATGTCCAGGGAAAGATCGCCGACGTCCAGCAGAAGATCGACGACCTTGACGTGCAGATCGCGGCCGCCATGGCACGTGAGGCGTTTCTTGGGCAGCGGATCGACTCGGAGCGCGCGCAGCTTCGGGAGCTGGCGCGGGCGATCTACACAGCGCCAACTTCGGTGCTCGTCATCCTCGGCCAGGCGCAGAGCCTGAGCGACCTGCTGACGAGAATCTCAGACCTCAACGTCGCCGGCTCGCGGGCATCCAAGGTCAAGGCCTCGCTCGCGCAGGACCTCAGCGACCTCCAGGCAGTGCGTCAGCAAGAGCAGGACGCTCGCGACGAGCAGGTGACGCAGCGGGCGCAGCTCACATCGGAGCTTTCGCAGCTGCGGGTCCTCCACAAGCAGCAGGAGAAGTCAGAGGCCCAGCTGGAAGTGAAGATCGCCCAGACGCAGAGCGAGCTCTATGTGCTCAAGACGCAGTCGGCGCGCCTCGCCCAGCAGGTGACCGACATGCTGCAGCAGCAGCAGGACGCGATCATCGCCGCCGCCATGCAATCGGTCTGGACGCAGGTGCAGCTGTGGTCACAGTCGAACAACGTCGGCCAGATCCCCACCAGCGCCGGCCATTCGACGAAATACCGCTTCATCTGGCCGGAACCGCAGGCACTTATCTCGCAGCCGTTCGGCCCCAGCCGACTCGTCCTGGAGCCCCCATATGGCGGCTACCCGCACTTCCACACAGGGATCGACCTGGTGGAGCCGTTCGGCTCGCCTGTCTACGCTGCCGACGACGGAGTGGTCGCGCTCGTGGGCAGCTCAAGCAGCGGCTACGGCAGGTACGTGGTCATCGCCCACTCAGGCGGGCTTGACACGCTTTACGGCCACCTTTCGACAACGTTGGTCAAGGTCGGCCAGCGCGTGAGCCAGGGTCAAACGGTGGGGCTCGAGGGGTCAACGGGAAACTCGACGGGCCCGCATCTGCACTTCGAGCTGCGAATCAAGCAGCAGCCGATCGACCCGTCGCCTTACCTGCCGCCAGGGGCGCCCTCACCCTTCAAGGGTTAGCTCGGGCCGCGTCGTTTTCGGCGCGCGGTGACTCCGGAGTCGGTGAGGTAGCGCTGGACGGCAGGCCCCACCCACCATGCAACCTGGTCCGAAGGCGCTGAGGCCAACGGTTCCAACTTCACCACGTAGCGCAACATCGCCAGCCCGATCAGCGAGCTTGCCGCGAGGCTCGCACGCAGTTGTGGCTGGTCCACGTCAAGCGCCTTGGCGAGGCGCCCAAGGACCTCGCGGCTGATGAACTCGCGCATGATCGCCGCGGCGCTTTCATTGCCGACCACCGATCGAATCAGCCCAAGCAAAGGCTGGCCCGCCGGAGAGTCCCACGTATCGAGAAAGAAACGGGTAAGCCGCTCGCCCAGCCCATCGAGCCCTGGCGCCAGGAGACGTGGAATGAACTCGGCCGGATCGATCGGAAAGTCCATCGCCTCGCGAAAGACGCCTTCCTTCGAGCCGAAGTAGTGGAGAACGAGAGCCGGATCGACCTCGGCCGCTGTCGCGATGCCGCGGACGGTCCCTCCCTCGTAACCAACCTCTCCGAAGTGAGAGCGGGCGGCAGCGAGGATCTTCTCCCGCGTGCCGCCCGCTCCCGGCCGTCTTCCTGTTCTTGGCATCGAAAGAGGATCTAACCCGCGGCAGCGAGCACTCCGGTGCCTGACGGCTTCCGCGCGTGGATGAAATCGCCGAGCCACATCATAGCGAGGCCGCCGACCAGCCAACCAGCCAGGACCAGCAGTGGTTCCTGAAGGCCGGCGCCATCAAAGTACAGGGCGCCGCGCAGTGAACTGTAAAGCTGGCCGGCCGGCATCCAGGGCGCCAACCATCGATAAAAGTCAGGCAGGAGCTGGCTGCCGACAGGACCGCCTGAGCTCACCAGGTCGAGCAGGACAACCACCAGGGCCGCGAGAGCGATTCCGGGCGGCCCGAGCAAACGGGCAGAGCCTGCCACCACAGCGCCGACCGCTGCCGACGCGAGCGCCGCCAGGCCAACTGCTGTCCAGAATCCTGAACCGTAGTCACCCGCTATCCATACAGCGGTGCCCATTCCGACTACCCCCGCGAGCGCGCCGAACACGGCGACGACGCCGAGCCGTTCGCCGAACCCGGCGTCACCTGCGGTCGCAACGACAAGGGCCTGGCTGACGAGCGCCGAGACGATGATGGCGACGACGACGAAGAACAGGATCAGGCCGTGAGCGTCACCTGCGGCAAATGGGTGCACCGTCTCAACTGTCAAGGTCACGCCCTGTGCCTTGAATGCATTTGTGAAAGCAGCGGTGATCACGCCCGTCGCGGCGTCCCCCGCGGCGCCGGCAAGGATCAGGCGCGGGCTCGTCCCGAGCACCAGGACACCATCAACAGTGCGAGCGTCAATGGCGGCTCGCGCGTCCGCCTCCGAGGCGTAGGAGGTGAATTCGAAGGCACCGGGAGCCGCGGAAGCGAAAGCGGCCGACATCTGCTGCACGGCCGGCGCCGGACCTGCCAAACCGACAGGAATGTCGTGTGGGCGGGGATCCCGGATGGCTGTCCCTATCAGCCCGACCAGTGCGACCAGTAGGGCCAGTCCCCCGATCACCGGTGGCAATAGCCTCGCCACCCTTGCGCTCGAACGCCTTGACATGCCTGCCTTTGCCATCACCATCTCCTCCACTAATTCAACGTCGGTTGAATTCTAAAAGTGTCGAATTACCCGTGTCAAGAGCGTAAGGAGACTCATGAGGGCGTTTTCGCAATGATGGAGGTGACGAGCGTGGCGCAGGACGCACGCGAAGCGGGCCTCGTCTACACCTCGGATTCGGAGCCTGGAATCCGCCGCGCCCGAAGGGGCCGCGGCTTTGTTTACTTCGATGCCGATGGCGTCAAGCTGAGCGACCCTGCCACCCTCGATCGCGTTCAGTCGCTCGCCGTCCCACCGGCGTGGAAGGACGTCTGGATCTGCGCCCGTCCCCGTGGGCATCTCCAGGCGACAGGGCGAGACGACCGCGGGCGCAAGCAGTCCCGATATCACGCCAAGTGGCACGAGATGCGTGACGCCGATAAGTACGCAAGGCTCGTGGGCTTCGCCCGAACCCTCCCGCGCATCAGGTCGCGCGTCGCCCGCGACCTGCGGCGGAGAGGCCTGCCCCGCGAAAAGGTGATCGCCACCATCGTGAGGCTGCTGGAGACAACATTCGCCCGCGTTGGCAACGAGGAGTACGCGCGCCAGAACGGCTCTTTCGGATTGACGACTCTTCGCGATAGGCACGTGACCGTCAAAGGCGCCACCGTCCGCTTCCTGTTTCGAGGCAAGAGCGGCCGCGACCACGAGCTCGGGGTCACTGACCGGCGTGTCGCAGGCGTCGTCAAGCGCTGTGAGGAGCTGCCGGGCCAGATGCTGTTTCAGTACGTCGGCGAAGACGGCGTTCGCGGGACTGTCACGTCGGACGACGTCAACAACTATCTCCGTGAGACGACTGGCGAAGATTTCACCGCCAAGGACTTCCGGACCTGGGCGGGCACCCTCCTCGCCGCCTGCGCGTTACGGGACCTTGCCAGATTCGAATCTGCGTCCGAGGCCAAGCGCAACGTGGTGGCCGCCATCGATGAAGTCGCCCGCAAGCTCGGCCATACGAGAGCCATCTGCCGCCGCGCCTACGTGCATCCGGTCGTGATCGAGACTTACCTGGGTGGGGCACTGGACAGCGCTCTCGACCGGGAGCGAGCGATGGATGGACGAAGGCTCAGGGCTGATGAGGCGGCTGTGCTTGCGCTCCTGAAACGCTCGGCCCGGATGCAGGCATCGCGGCGCGCGCCTCGGGCTGCCTGAAAGCCGGCTTACGCCCCTGCGCGCAAGCGGCGTTAAGGAAGGGCCTTACTGAATGCTCCCCTACCCTGCGCGCAAGCGGCGTTAAGGATGGGCCTTACTGAATTCACCCCGAACGGGAGAGGGACAGTTCAGAAGGTGAAGCACTCCATCAGGTTGCCGACTGCGTTCAGCCCATCGCGCGGAGGCGCCGGAGGTCCCACCGCCGCCCCGGGCGCTGCCGCCTCGTAGTTGAATCCTGTCGGGGTCGAGGCATCGAACATGTGGTTGACGGATGCCAGCGTCGGCAAGCCGAACACAGCCTCTATGAACTTGAGGATTGACGCGTGCTCGTACCTTCCGGCTCAGCTTTCGGCGCCGACCCTTCGTAATTGCTCGATCGCGTCGGCGTCGAGGGTCGCCGCGAGCTCGACTGCTTTCAAGTTGTCGCTTACCTGATCGGGCGTTGTCGACCCGAACAGGACACTGGCGACCAGTGGATTGAGGAGCGCGAACGCGATGGCCAGCGGAGCGCTTTGCGTGCCAAGTCGCTGGGCGAGCGCAGCAAGCTCCTGACTGACCCGAAAGGCCGCCGCGTGGCGCTCGTCCTCGGCGCCACCCGACAGTCGTCCTTGGGCGCCAGGCTGGGCGTACTTCCCTGTCAGAGCGCCGCCGTCGAGCGTGAAGGACGACACCACGCTTGCGCCGGCGGCGCCGAGCGCCTCGACCGTGTCCGCGTCCTCGACAGGCGAACGCTTCACCAGGCTGTAGGCGAGCTGCGCCGCACACGGGAGATGCACACCTGCCTTTGCGCAGGACTTCGCCGCCTCGGCGATCATCGGCGCCGGCCAGTTGAGAACGCCCCAGGCCCGAATCTTGCCGGCTGAGATGAGGCCGCCGACCTCCAGCACGATGCGCTCGACAGTGAGGCCGTCAGGCGGCTGCTCGGCATACGCGAGGTCGATGTGATCCATCTTCATGCGCCCCAGTGAGCCTTCGAGCTCTGCCGCGGCGTCCTGCTCTGGCCAGAACTCCCACCACAATTTGTTGGCGAGCACGACTTCATCTCGGTTCCAGCCCGAGGCACGGAAAAGTTCACCGAAGACGACCTCCGAGTAGCCCGTCTTGAGCGGAGCGGTCCCCGTCTCGTCGTTGTAGCGAGCGTCATCCAGGAAGTTGATGCCGAGCTCACGCGCTCTATTCATGACGGCCAGACCGGCGTCGCGAGGAATGCGCTCGTAAGTCCGCCAGGAGCCAAGCGACAGCTCTGAAACGTCGATCCCGGACGCGCCAAGTGGCCGGCGCTTGGGAGCAGTCACTTCACGAAAAAGAAGCGTCGAGCGGGAAAAGCGGTCTTGCGACGGCACCCCTCCCGCCTGACCAGAACACAATCGCCCATCTCCCATAACAATGCCAGCAACATTGCCCACTCAGGTCGCGATGCAGTCAACTCACAGAGGCGAGGTCAGCTCGAGCTGGATGTTGTCTGGGTCGCGGAATGGCAGCACGCAAATCCCAAATGACGTCAGCTCTCTGACCTCCCCGCGAGGCACGTGACGCTCATCGAGCACTTTGATCGCCTCGTTCAGCGCGGCGCGGCTCTCCACGCTGAAGCTCAAGTGGTCGAGGCCTACACGATCCTCGTCGAACCTGTCGCCTTTGGCGGCGACAGGCCTCAGCCCGAGCAGGTAGTTGCCCCTGGCCATCACGACCCCACCCCACAACACCGGATAGCTCGGATCCGACTTGGGGTCGTGGGAGGCGGGCGCCTCGGCGGCGACGTTGAAGCCAAGGAGACCTGTATAGAACTCGCGACTGCGCTCGATGTCGGTGACCGTCAGCCGAATGTGGTGGATGCTGCCCAGCTCAATCTGCCCAGCCATGGCTTCCCCCCTTGTTGCAAGTCGACGGCGCGCACCTCACAACGGTGGCGCGAGGACGTTCAGCTTGTCGTGGCGCGTCTCAAAGTCCTGCACCAGGTTGCGTATCGATTGTTGCGAGGACAGGTCGGCGATCAGAAGCTCGACCGCGCTGTTGCCGCTCTTCTGCTGGACATCGGCCCGGGCCGCTTCCCCACGCCCTGGATCCCTGCACACCATGACCACGTTGGCCCCCTTCCCCGCCAGGGCTAGGGCGATCTCCTTTCCCATCCCACTGCTTGCGCCGGTGACCATCGCGATCTTCCCGCGCAACGTTGTCATCCAATCTCTAAGCGTCCTGCAGGACGGAGAGGATGTTCCCGGCCGGATCCTTGAACCAGGCGATGTCTGGGCCCTGGTTGTTGGAGATGCCTCGAGCAATGCCTCTTTCGTCGGTGAACTTTCCGTAGTGCTCGAACTTGATGCCCTTTCGAGTCAGCTCATCAACCGCTTTGTCGATGTGGTCTACAGGGAAATTGAGCATGGTGTAGGTCGCAGGCATATGGTCGCCTTTGGAATAGACAAAGACTGCGTGGCCGCCGGCAATCTTGAGACGCAGGCCCTGCGGATTCTCTTCCACCTCGAGGCCAAGCGTTTTGCCGTAGAACTCTTTGGCCGCAGCCAGATCGTTGACGGAAAAACCGCTGAATGCCCTGGTTTCCGTGAACATGGTCGCCTCCTCTCTGTCGATCCTTGTTGCTTCGATCCTGTCGCCTCTACCAGCCCGCACGCTGCACGGTCCGAAGCTTGGTCTTGATCACCCTTGCATCGCGATGATTGTTGACGACCACGACGGGGATGTGCCTGCAGGAATCGTCTGCTCGCAACGCTTGAATCAGTGAGACGTTGCCGCCGCCCACGCCCGCGAGGTGAACGAAGATGACTTTCGGCGCCGATTGCCTTGCTCGTGTGAGTGCTTCGGTTGCGCTCTCGGCGACCGTGACGAGATAGCCCTGCTCCTCGAGGCGCCCCAGATTGGCTTTCCGAGACTCCGGCTCATCGTCGACGAGTAGTGCGGTTGCTGTTCGAATGACCTGGATGGCGAACCTCCTTTGTCCTTCTCAGCAGAGGTGGCAGGTTCACGGGAGGAAACGCAGGCCTGTCGGGTTCCTGAGCTTAGTTTGCGGCATTTGCCTACAGGAAGCCGTTCTCATTCATGCGCGCGTGCGAAGCTCGATGCGCTCCCTTGCTTCAAGCACGCCGGGCAGAGACTCGAAAGCGAGGTCGAGAGCGCCGATCAGCTGCTTTACCGGCTCACGCTCCATCGCCTCGGGAGGTGGATCGGCAAACTCGTACATCGTGCGTGCCCATGCGGGCAACGTGCCTATCGCGACCTGTCCAAGATTGTGCCAGAGCTCGCGAAGGTCGTCGCCAAGCTCGGGCGGATCGAGCATGACGCCGATGGCATCTTGCGCGGCAGGCGTGAGCTGGCGAAGGCCAATCGACTCGAGGTAGGCCGTCAATGCCTGCACGTCGGCCGGCACCTGCTCTTTGGGGACGCCGACCATCTCGGCGAAAGGCACCATCTCCGCCACATACCTGTCGGCCTCGGCGGCATCGAGCCCACGACCGTAGCGCTGCACGATGTGGACTATCGAATCGACCATGCCGGCATGTACCCACAGCAAGAGGTCCGGATCCTGCGCGCTGTAGGCGAGTCCCGTCACAGGGTCTGTCCCGCGTACGTGCGCGTGCACTGCGCGGACGCGGGCTGCAGCGGCGTTGGCGGCGGCCGTGTCTCCGTAGGTGACAGTCAGCACGTACCCGCCGGTCGCGGCGAGCCTGCCGAAGGGGTCGCGCTTCCAGTCGCTGTGCTCGGCAACCCCTGCCATCGCAAGCGGGTGCAGCGCCTGGACCATCAAGGAGCGCATTGCGGCGAGGGGAAAGCTGCGGTCGCGGTGCACGCGCCAGACCACGCTTCGTGGGCCAAAAAAACCCGCATCGGAAGGGCTTTCCGACACGGAGTGCTCATAGGCTCGCGCCAAGGGAGCCATCATCGTCAGGCGAGAGTCGCGGTCGACCTGGAAGCCCATACGGCCACGATACCGGCATCAGGCGGCTCGGCCGGGCAGTCGATCACGCGAAGCGCGACCGACCACCCGGCGTCGATGGAGAAACGAGTCAGCTAGTGGGCCGCTCCAACCTTCGTGTCGTGGTGGACGACCTCTCCGTCGTGCCATTCCGGTTCGGCTGCAAGAAGCTCCCGCATCTGGCGGAAGCGCTCGTCCTGTGCCGGCGAGTCGGCGAACTTCTTGTACGCGCTCTTGCTCTCGAAGATGGTGGTGACGAAGTGGACGTCAGGGTCGGCGTCTGACTTGAATACGTATGTCGCTACGTGTCCCACGCGATCGACGTCTGATCCCTCCATCGCGTGCATCATCTTGTCTTCAGCACCTGGCTTCAGCGTCATCTTGGCTACGGTTCCATACACGGCAACCTCCTCGCCCATTGGGCGGCCCCAGCCTGGGGCTTGACGGTGGTGGCAGATCCGGACGGCCAACGCCGCCCACGAGCTCGACTCTACGCGGACTCTTGAATTACCGCTCTGGCGAGGGGAACCGCGGCGCCAGAGTCGGATCATGGCGACCGAACGACCGCCTGCCCCAGATTCCCATGACCACCACCGCAACCACGAACGGCTTCGACAGGTTGCGATCAGGCGTCGTGCGGAGCGGTCCTCCAGATGGTCAGCCATGGGATCAGCACTTCGCTCAGCATCAGCAGGCCGGCAATCGCCACCGCAAGCTCTGTCTGGAACTGATCCGTCCTCTGGCCGCGCATCACCACGACGAGAGCGCTGACGCCCGCGGCCAGCACTGCCGCCCAGGGCAAAGCCACCTGCCACAGGTCGATGGGCATCCTCTCAGCGGCACGGTCGGGCGGCCTCGCAGGCCACAGGGCAGCGAGCGCGATCATCAGGTAGCCGACCACCCAACCCGTATCGATCACCAGGGTTGGATAGTTGCCTCTCGCCGTCATGTACGCGAAAACGCTGTCAGCGATGGCGTTCGCGGCAAGGCCTCCGAGCAGGAGGAGCAGGCGCGCGTGGTGGAAGCGGGTCGCCCGGCGAATGGCAAGGATGAGGATGGTCGCGACGAGGATGTCGCCCATCGGGTAGGCCAATCCGATTGCCCGCTCGCCAAGGGTTCCAGGGCTGAGCCCGACCTGCTGCAACCCCAAAGACCAGCCGGTGAAGGTGAGCGCGAGGGCGATAGTCAGCCCGTCGAGCCAGAGGCGCCAATGTTCAGCCGTCCCCCTCGGGGCGGTCCAGAAGGAGAGCACTCCGGCGACCGCGAGGGGCATGGCCAGCAGGAATCCGATGTCGGCGGCGGAGGGAAATGGCGATGCCACCCCCAGCCCGACCTCGTAGATGCTCCAGACCAGCTCGCCAATGCACCAGGCGCTTGCCGACGCCGCCATCAACACCCACCCGCGCCGCAACGAACCCACCGATCGGGAAGCAGTCCACGCACAGGCGGCGGCCGCGAGCAGTGCCGCCACCGCCTCGCCGATATCGTCGACCGCGGTGACGAAGGTGTCGCCGCCCGGTTGAAACTGGAGAACGAGCGCAAAGGCGATGGTGGCCGCGGTGGCCGCAGCCGCCGCGATCGCAAACACTCTCCAACTGTTTGGCTGAACTTTGGGGGCGGCCATATCGAGTCATGCTAGGCGCGCACCCGCGTGACTGAGCCCTCCGTTTGGATGGGTGGGCGGGGCCCAATCCGAGGCCCGCACCACTCACCCGCAGAGCATTTGCGCTACCTGACAACCTGAAGGCGCAGCGCCTTGCGATTCCGTCGCCGGCGCCAAACGCAGCACGTGGTTGGCGTACGAGATCGAGGCCGAAGGGTGAGGTCGAGCGGCACGACGCCTTAGACTCGAATCGTGGCCGGCGATATCACGAGCAACTCGCTGCAGGCTGGATACATCGAGCTTGCCAGCGTCGTCCGCGCGTTGCACGGAAACTGGAAGTCGCCCGCGCCGGGTTATGAAGGCTGGACCTGCCGTGACCTGCTCGCCCATCTGTCCAGCACCGCGGCGTCCCTGCCGGCGGTCGCGAGCTCAGTGAGCGAGCCCAGGGACCCCAACGCACCCACATTCGACCCCGATCGGTGGAACAAGGGGCAGGTAGGACGGCGCGCCGACAAGGAACCGCAGGAGCTGATCGATGAATATGACGCCGGCACCACGAGACTCGTGGCCGCGCTGTCGGACCTGGCGTTGGACACTGTCGTGACGATCGGCCCTTATGCCGGAGTATCGCTCGGGGAGTCGATGGCCGAGATGCTTGAGCACCAGCGCAACCATCTGTCCGACCTCGAGGCTGCGTTAAGGGGCTAGCCTTCGCGGCCCTTCGCAGCTGAGGCCCCTCTCCCCCGACCCTGCGCGCAAGCGGCGTCAAGGATGGGCCTTACTGAATGCTCCCCTGAAGGGGCGAGGGGGTAACGCGTGGTCAGTTCTGTCTTCTTCAAATCGTCCGCGTAGCGCGTGTTGGCCGGGTGCCCGGCCAGGAGCGCTGGCCGGGCTCAGGTTTCGGCGAGACTAGACCCTGCTGCGGCCGCGTAGAAGGCCCACGAGCCAGATGACGGCGAGGATGACGATGGCAATCCAGATCAGATTGACCAGCGCACCAGCCGCGTGAAACAAGAGCCAGAGGACGAAGAGGATGACGGCGGCGACGAGGAGCAAATGAATCACGTGATCACCTCCTTTCTTTACAGAATGCGGTCGCTATCAGGCGACCTGGGACCGGAATTCCTGCACGGTGCCGGCGACCTGGT
This sequence comes from Candidatus Dormiibacterota bacterium, assembly GCA_036844615.1. Taxonomy (GTDB): domain Bacteria; phylum Chloroflexota; class Dormibacteria; order Dormibacterales; family Dormibacteraceae; genus Palsa-872. The sequence continues at coordinate 16,750 of DAIUFK010000020.1, forward strand.
CGCCGACTCGGCCGCTCAGCGACGTGACCACGTCTGCCACCTGGCGGGTCGCCCGGCGACCAGCGTCGAGCGCTGACTGCCGGCGCTCCGAGCCCCTGACGGGGTCCAGGAAATAGACGAGAACGCCGCCGATCGCGGCGGCACCGATGAGCTTCGGCAGAGTTGCCGCGGAGCGGCCGCGATCCAGGGCCTTCGACCAGTCGGTGCGGCCGACTGCTTTGGTCATGCGACGAGCGAGCGGGCGCGCTGACTCAAGGGTGTGCGCGGCGACGCGACGAGCCTGCATGGCGCTACGCCGGTTCTCCTGCCAGACAGAAAGGAGACGGCCACGTCGCGTTTCGCCCATCTCGGGGTCGTAGAAGTAGACGGCGAGGCCGCCCAAGGCGGCGCCTGCAACGAGCCTATTCATGGTCTAAACCTCCTTGGAGTCCTGTAAGGAGGAACGCCCACCCTGCAGAAGTCACTTGGCAGCAGGCCACAAACTGTGGCGTCGCTCGCGACTGCTCCCGGCAGATCCAGAGGATGCCGGCCAGGGTTCGGCGCCCTCCTCCGCAGCCGCGCGGTCAAACCGGTGTCTGGTCCACTTCCCGGCGCACGATCAGGAAGCGTTAACTTTGACGAGCTCGCCGGCTTGGTTACGTGCGGATTGGGGGGAACACCAAATGGCTGGGAAGGAACACTCGATTGAGCGCGGGAAGGTTCATTACAAGTGGGACAACAGCCTCCCACCGGCGATCGAGATCAATCCGGGCGACGTCGTCCATTTCCAGACCGAGGAGGTCACCGACGGGCAGATCAAGCCAGGCTCGCCGGCCTCGGCGCTGACCAGCCTCGACTTCAACCGCCTCTATCCGCTCGCCGGACCTGTCTTCGTCAAGGGGGCGCAGCCTGGCGATGTGCTCGAGGTTGAGATGCTGGAGCTGCGGCCGCTCGAGTGGGGCTGGACAGGCTTGATTCCAGGCCTCGGCCTCCTGGCCCAAGACTTCCCGGAGCCGTACATCCGCCATTTCGACCTGAGCAACGGCGAGACAACGTCGCTCACCGACAAGGTGAAGATCCCTCTCCAACCGTTCTGCGGGACCATGGGTGTCGCCACCGACGATCCGGGACCGATCGAGGTCCTGCCCCCTACCAAAGGCGCCGGGAACATCGACACCCGGCATTTGAACGTGGGAACGAAGCTCTACCTGCCCGTCTTCATGCCTGGGGGCATGTTCTCGACAGGGGACTGCCATGGCACGCAGGGCGACGGCGAGGTCTGCGTCACAGGAATCGAGTGCCCGATGGTGGTCAGCCTTCGCTTCAACGTCGTCAAGGATCGGAAGATCAAGCCTTGGCGCTACCAGTTTCAGACCCCGCCGGGATCGCTCCAGCCTAAGTCGGACGCCAAAGGCTATTTCGCGACCACCGCGCTCGGTCCCGACCTCATGGAGAACGCCAGAAACGCAGTTCGCGACCTTATCGATTGGCTGGGGCATGAGCACGGGCTGAGCCGCGAGGACGCCTACGTCCTCTGCAGCCTGGCGGCCGACCTGAAGATCAGCCAGATCGTCGACCAGCCGAACTGGGGGGTATCCGCCTACCTATCCCTGGCCGTCTTCACAGGCTGAAGGCTGCATTCGACAGCGCGGCAACCGCGATCGACGCCCATGGGCTCTCGATGCGGACGTTCAGCACAGTCGAAGCAGCGACTGTCTGGGCCCAGAGCGGCCTGACCGAGAGCTACCGTCCCTTACGGATTGTCCCGGGCGACTTCGCACAGTCGCCATTCGACTCTGGCAGTGAATGGACTTGCCGCGTAGCCCAGGCCGAGAAATGCCGGCCACGCGCCCTCGCTGGCCAACAGGCTCGGGCAGTCTCCCGGTTGGGGCGTGTTGAATGTCATTGTCGTTACGTACGAATCACCTGGCGACAACACCTCATCGAGCGCGGGCTGAGGTCCTCCGATCTGGCGACCTTTTGCGTCAATCACCCACGCCTGCGGATGGTCAGGTCTCTGGGACGCCTGCTTGGCGTCGCTCCTGACCCGCACGCGGACCGTCACCGACTGACTGCCAATCGTGGTCGATTGGGGGGCAAGGCACCATTCCGCAAAGCAGTACTCGTGGCCTCCGGCCTCGTTGGTCGGGCTGCTTTCGCGTTCCACCGCAATAGCGCCGACCACAGCGATAGCCAGGGCCAAAGCACCGCCGACGAGCTGAGGTCGCCGAATCGACAACCGTCCCACGGCAGCGAAGCCTAATCTCCGGCGGGCATGTCACCCAACAAATCGAGACTTCGCCGCTGACGCGTAACCTGGAATAGCTGCTAGCGTCCGCTGGCGACAGTGCAGCTTAGCTACGAGCCTATTGCTCTCGACGAAGTCATTAGAGCCCGCAATTGCATCGCGGGCCGAGCCCTTCGCACACCTCTGGTCCGGCTTAACGTGGACGACGCCGCTGCTGACATCTACCTGAAGTTGGAGAATCTCCAACCGATCGGCTCGTTCAAGATCCGTGGAGCGATCTATGCGCTGGCGCAGTTCGAACCTGACGAACTGAACGACGGGGTGTGGACCGCAAGCGCGGGCAACATGGCCCAGGGTGTCGCGTGGTGCGCGCGAGAGCTTCGAATTCCATGCACCGTGGTGGTGCCAGATACCGCGCCCGAAACCAAGCTTGCAGCAATCCGGAGACTTGGTGCGGCAATCGTTCCGGTGTCGCTCGACGAGTTCTTCGAGACGTTCAGCACCCGCCGTCGACAGGGATTGAAAGGTGTTTTTTTACACGCGTTCAGCGACCCGCGCGTCATGGCAGGCAACGGCACGATCGCCCTTGAAATCCTGGAGGACCTGCCCGACGTGGATGCGATCCTGGTCCCATATGGTGGGGGCGGGCTGTCGTGCGGGATTGCATCTGCAGCGCGTGCTGCCGCTCCGGGGGTGAAGGTCTTCGCCTGCGAACCTGAAAGTGCAGCGCCTTTCACGCACTCATTGCTTGCAGGGAAGGAAGTTGAAGCGCCTTTCAAGCGCACTTTCATCGATGGCGCGGGTGGACCGCGAGTCTATCCCGAGATGTTCGACCTGGCGGCCCGACTCCTTCACGGCAGCTTCCCCGTCCCGGTCGAGAACGTCGCTGATGCAGTGCGCCTCCTGATGGAAAGAAACCGCGTCGTGGCGGAGGGAGCTGGCGCCCTCCCCGTTGCCGCCGCACTTGCCGGTCTGGCTGGGTCAGGCCGAGTGTGCTGCGTCGTGTCGGGCGGCAATATTGACAACCTGGTGCTCGCGTCCATCCTCCAGGGCACCTTCAAGACGTAGAGCTTTCGAACAACTCCGAAGCGCTGTTACCCCCGCGCCCGCGTCCCCAGCCCTTTCTGTGAGCGCTCCCGCTCCCACCGCGCCTCGGCCTCGCCGATTGGGGTTGAGGGTGGAGCGTTCAAGAAGGGCCACATCTCGGATGAGATCGCGCGCCAGTTCGCGGTGGCGTTGAGGCTGCCGAGCACCGCATAGAGACCAAGGTTGATGCGCTGGAGAATCACGTAGGCGCGAGGGACATCGCTGTAAGGGGCCAAGGGTCCGCGAGCATCGAAAAAGCGGCGCACGATGGTCGATGCATAGGCAGGCGTGATCGTCATCGGCGCGTCGGTCAGCACGCTGGAGTAAAAGAGCCCAAACCGATCGACCACGGTCTCTGTCGGCACCGGCGCGCCAGGTCGGAGGAAGCCGGCGCGTTCCAGCGCGGCCCGAAAGCATTCCCCATCGTTCTCAATGACCATGCATCGCAGCGCCTGGACGAGTGGCATGAGCTCTTGGTCGGTGAAGTACTTCGTCAGCCCGAAGTCGAGAAAGCTGACACGCCCACTCCCGTGGAACAGGTAATTGCCAGGATGCGGGTCTCCGTTGAACGCGTGAAGGCGGTACATGCTGCGTGACACGAAGCGGTGAATCGTCTCGGCCGCCATGTCCCTCTCATGCTGGTTCCACTGCTGGACCTTTTCGAGCGATTCACCGCTCACCAGCTCGCTGGTGAGCACGCGTGCAGTGGTCAGCTCGGGCAATACGTGCGGCACGTGGATGACCGGATGGCCCTCGTAGTACTGCGCGAAGAACTCCTGGTTCTTCGCCTCCAGCAGATAGTCGACCTCCTCCTTCAGCCGTTCGCTCAGCTCTTCGATCAGCGATGTGGTGTCAAGGCCCGGGAAGGCGGCGGAAGCGATCCGGCGGAGCAAACCGACGTTCCGAACGTCCGAGGTGATGCTGCCGGCGATGCCCGGGTACTGCACCTTGACAGCGACCGCTCTGCCGTCAAGCGTGATCGCCCGGTGCACCTGACCGATCGAGGCAGCCGCAAAAGGCCACTCGTCCCACCGGGCGAAGATGCGATCCGGAGCCCCGCCCAGCTCTTCGACGATCACAGAGGCCGCCAGAGCAGGGGTCATCGGCGGAGCGTTGTTTTGCAAACGAGCCATCGCGGAGCGAAATGTCTGCGGCATGTCCTCGTCGACGTAGCTCGCCATCTGGCCAAGCTTCATGAGGGCGCCTTTCATGTAACCGAGCTCGTCGGCAACCTCGTCTGCCGATCGCAGGGCCAGGTCGCGGCGGAGCCGGCCGCGCCGCTCGACTGACGCAAAGAGCAGCTGAGGCGACCTCGCTAGGTAGCGGCCCCCGATGCGCAGCGCAAGCCGTGCCAGCGGCGCGCTCCTGCCGAATCGCGACTGACGAATCCCTCCCCGGGACCTGCCTCGGGTCATCCCCGAATCCGGGACTCGTTGCGCTCTGGGGTTTGCGCTGCCTGCGTCAGACTCACACGCCATTTTGGCTTGCCAGACGCCGAAGCTCATCGTGGTGGGCTTACGCAAACGCCGCGCCGGCTCCCCCACCCCGGTCACCCTCTTCCAACGTCGGGCCTCAACTCGCCACGTTTAGAACGGCGACCGGGGAGGCTTGGCCCCCCGGCCGCCGCATCGATCGGCCTACGGAATCGGGAGTATCGCGACGACCTGCTGCTGGTAGTGAGCGTGATTGGTTCCATCGTCGAACGTGCTTATCGACGTCGTAATACTCATCGTGTCGCTGAAGGTGTTGCCGAAGTAGTCGCCGATAAAACCAGCGGTCGGATTGCACGAGCAGAAGCGGAACGGCGAGTTGAGCTGCGGATCCCAGCTGTGCTGGCTGATCCGGATGTTGTTTCCGACCGGCGTCAGATCCGCCCTGTAGAACTGGATGCTGGTGTTGATGCAGTAGTTGGTCGCGCCATAAGGCGGGGTACCAGGGAAGTTGGGGTTGACGACGTCGAGCGCCAGGCCCGCGGCGTTCGCTTCCGCCGTGTTGGCTGCCGGGCAGGCCAGCCTCCGATCGTAGAAGTTGACCGACATAGTGCCGTTGGCTGCAGCGGCGACGTTGGGCTGGAATTCGTCGACTGCGGTCTGGTTGTCATTTACCCGAATTGGTGTCGACCAGGTCAAACCGCCGTCATAGGACGCCGTTAGGAGCACGTTCGCAACCGCTGTTGAATGTTCGTTGTAAGCGATGTAAAGCGGGTACTGGCCGTTGACCCTGGTCAGGCCCACCGCGAAGGTGTTGTCGATCCCGTCAGTGAACGTTGTGTTCGCATAGCCGCCCACGAAGGCTGGGACCGGCACGTTCGCGATGGCTGTGGAAAGGAATTGCCAGGTCTTGCCGCCGTCCGCCGACTTGACGGCGGACACGGTGATGCAGCAATAGCCGTGCTTGGCAGGGAAGTTGGTTATCGACGTGTACGCCGTCCCGTCGGGGGCCACGTGCGGCAGCAGATACGTGTCGCTCGCGGTGTTGTTCACGGTTGGCAGGATCTGAGGCTTCGACCAGTCGGTGTGGGTCCCATCCGCATTCGCGTGCGCAGTGGACACAAGAGGCTTGCTGTTGATGCCGTCGAAGACAGCCCACATCGCGTAGATCGTGTTGTAGAAGGGGCTGCCGGGGTTGGTGTCGATGGTGATCCACTGCTTGTCCGGCTCCTGGCCCTTGGCCGCATACGGAGCCACGTAGTCGAAGGTGCCGTTGTGGGTCGTCAGCCACTGGGTCGCGGCGGTGGCTTCGATACCGCCGCCGGGACCTGGTCAAGGTCATCGCCCGGACGGGCAGCGGTCGAGGCAACGATTGCCCTGGGCAGCCCTTCGTCGTGCGGCGGCACCAGGACCAGCAGGTCGTACTCGACGGTCTCCCCCTCCATTGAGGTCACCGTCCTGGAGGGCGCTGGCGGAAGCGCAGGGCGCGATCACACTCTTCATCTTTGGGGGCCCGCGAGTTGGCTACCTGGCCGCGGCCATATAGCCAGTCGTTACCTCGTTCTTATGCGCTGCGAAAGCGCCGAGGACCTCTCCCTTCTCGCGCTCAGGCACCTTAAAGAAGTCAAGGCTGCGCGCAAGCTCTGCCGCGACCGCGTCGAATTCTTCTGGCGAGATCTTGAGGGCACGATGCGCCTCCTCAAGACCCACCTCAGTTTCCCCCGGCTTTGTAGCCGTGTAGTGGAGAGGCCCGCCCGCGACTGCACAGACCCACAGGGTTCGCATGAACTTGAGGCCCGGCAACCTGCCCAGGTTCTTCGTGTGCCATTCCCTGAGGGCTGGGTTCTTCGAAGTCTTCCCCGCTATCGGGTTCTCCACAACCGCGTCGCTAAAGTGATCAACCACCGCCGCGATGGCAAAGACGCCACCAAGCCGCTCGTACAGACTCTTCTCAGCCATGTGCTGCTGACCTCCTCCGGGCAACATTCCTCGTGAGCCCGGGCAGCTGTCTCAGCCGCTATCGAGCCTTTGTAGGCTTTATAGCGTGCATAGCCTAAATAGTCAAAACTCGATATGCGCAGCCCCGTTCCGCGTAGTTCCTCAAAGCCTCGGTGCGCACTGCCAGGCCTGCCTGCTGAAAAGCTCCTTCGAGCAGTCCGGCATGGAGCTCGCAGACGACGTCTCCGGCTACGGCACACGCTTGCCGAAAGACGCAGTTCCGGGCAAGGACCTGGTCATCATCGGCGAGGACGTAGTCCGCACCCAGGGGAGCCAACTCGCGCAGCACGGACTGCGGGGAGTCAGCCCGCTTATTCACGAGCGACGCGCCGTAGCGTCGGCCCGCCTCTCGGGCGGCTTCGATACCCTCCATGCCGCGTGCTTGGAGGCCCTCCGCCAGAAGGCCGGCCAGGCGTTCGAATCGACGCACCGGATAGCTGAAATCGATCTGTTGGCCAGCCAGTCGATAAAGGTTGGCAGGCTTGCCGGATTTTCCCCGGCGCTGCCCGACCGCCAGGTATCCGAGCGCGACAAGGCGCTCGAGATGTCCATGCGCGACAGTTCGGTGCACCCCGGCGGCTTTGGCAGCATCGTCAACTGTCCATTCGGGCTGGTGCACATAAAAGTCGAGAAGGATCCGCCGACGGGTCCGATCCTGAAGCGCGCTGATCGCGCGGTCGAGGTCGCTTACCTCGTTCTGACCCATTCTGCCAGCTTATCCGCTAGCGTCGGCGGAGAATCCGCGCTCTCGCGCCACGCTATGAAACCTGAAGTCGGGCAGTCCGTCTCGATGAAAGGGCAATTCGGGCCAGCTGCTCAAGTACGTCGTGGCGGGTGTCGAGCTGGAGTATTGGGTGAAAGGTGTAGGGGAGCCGACCAGGTTACTCATGCAGCCGAGCTTGCCCGGCTTCTGACGAACGTGGGAACGTTCTAGTGAACACGAGGTCTGTCTGTGAGATCAAGACCGGGTCGGTGGGCACGCGACGCTGCTGCGCTGGGAGTTAAGCGGGCCGCTCGGCATTTCCGCCAATTCAGCTCAAAAGATGTAACGGGCTGGGGAGCGGTCCGCTGTGACCACCATACACCGCTGCAGTCGAGGCGCAAGGCCCACGATAGATAGCCTGGACCGCGTGAAAAGAAGTGGCTCCGACACATGGGCGCCATCCCAGTGACAGAGGACTGATTCGGAGTGCCGCGCGAGTCGCCTAAGCGCGGAATCCAAGCGGCAGGGTCAAATCAGATTCTGGTCGGGGACCCGGGATTTGAACCCGGGGCCTCACGGCCCCCTTTGGATCACTAGATCCGCTCTACCCCATTGGCCCGCGGACGAAATGGAGGATGTCGGGCTGGACGATCACCGCAACGCCGAGAACCACACATGCGGCTCCGGAGATTCGCGAGAGCAGGACGCCGTGGCGCCATGTCTTCTCGAGGAAGAACAGCACGGCGAATACTGCCATCCAAGCCAGGTTCATCAACCCGACAACCGCAAGCACCGACATCATCGCCCAGCAGCAGCCGAGGCAGTAGATGCCATGTGACGCGCCCGCTCGCACGGCTGCGGGGCTGCCCCCGCCGAAATCGTGCGTGAGCACGAAACCGAGCGGTGACCGGCACGCTTTCAGGCACACATTCTTCAGCGATGAGAATTGATACAAGCCGGCGACAACAACGATGGCTCCGCCGACTCTCGGCAGCCAGACATTGATCGACGCAGCGAAAGATGATCCAAGAAGCTCAATGATCGCGAGCGGCACCAGACCCACCGCCGTCCAGATCACGAGGTACCCGAAAACGAAGGCCACCGTTGGCCACGCTCTCTCACCGCGCGACCGAACGATACTGGCGTGAGTCAGCACCATCGGTGCGATGGTGGGGAACATCATGGCCACCATCATCAGGACCCAAGTAACTAGAAATAGCCCTGCGCCAAGCATGGCCACACCGCCCATGCCAGCCATCGAGGCTGCGTGCTGTGCGGTCAATAGCCACGCCGCCGCTGCACAAACCAGAAGTGCGGCGATGATCGCCGTCGCAACGGGGCGTGGCACAGCACCGGCATCCGCCGGCGCGGGCCAGCTGAATTGGCGCTCTGGGATCAGCCTGCCCAGTTGAAGGGCGCCGAGAAAGCGCTCTTGCCGGTGGTCATCTGCGGATTGTCGCGGATGAGTGCATGCTGAAGCCTGGCGCAGAGATGAGCTTTAGAGTCCAGCTGTCAGAATTTGGCCGGGGGCCCTTTCTCGCCGAGAAGAATTGGCGTTATGGCCCTGGGCTGTCGAGGATCGCGGGAGGGAGGCTGGTTTTGGGAGGGCTTCTCGTTTTCACCTCGCAGCGGTTCCTTTGATCACCGGCTGGCGAGTATCCGGCCCGTACGTTGAGGCCTGCAACTGCGAGGCCATTTGCCCGTGCCGGATCGTCGGCGGGCGGGATGGCAGCCGCGCTCAATACCAGTTGTGCCAGTTCGTGCTCGCATGGACCATCGCCACCGGCCGGTTCGAGGAGTTGGACCTCACCGGTTTCTCAGTCGTAATGGCTGGGTATTGGGACGAGGATGAGAAGGGGACGCCTTGGCGGGTGGAGCTCTACGTCGACGGACACGCGAGCAAAGCCCAGGCAAAGGCGCTGGCTGACATCTTCCTCGGCCGAGTCGGTGGTACTCCCGCGCGCAACTACGCCGGGGCAATCAGCGAGGTCCTGGGCGTCAACCAAGCAGAGCTCGAAGTGATCCACGACAAGGGGCGCCAGGAGATCCGGGTCGGCGACGCGGTCCACGTGCGGGCGCTCGCTCCGTACCCGTCGGCAGAGGCAGTGTCGTGCGGAATCCCAGGGCATGACCGAGGTGGCGAGGAATTGGTGCACCAATTCCTGCGCGTAGCGGACCCACGACTGCTATTCGAATTCCAGGGTAGGTGCGGTTTCGCCACCACTTTTGATTACGTTTCGGGCTGATAGCCGACAGGGCGGGGTTTGTCCGGAAGGGTGACGACTCACTACTTGAATTGCTACAGAGGCGCCGGTCGCCAAGATCAACGCTGAGGTTGGGAGAGAGAAGGGCTCAGCACTCTATCGAGGGTCGCAATCATCGCCTTCTGGTATTCATCGCCTTCGAAGTTCAGCAGGGGATGCGGTTCCAGGAGGTGCTCTGTGACCTCCCCGTCCCGTCGCACATAGACAGCGGGGTATGGATCATCGCGGCCGTTCGACTCGAGGGCTACCGCGACCGCATTCGGCCCGGCGGAGTCGACGAAATGGGCCAGCGGAGCGATGCCGTCGTCGACTATGCCCTGGTCCGCGTCGATCACCAGCACCCTGGCGAGGTACGAGCGCTGATGCCACAGCTCGGGACCTCGGCTCACTTCGGCAAGGAGGTGGGAGACGACCTCGCCCGCATCGACACGGCGGCGCGGCAACCGCATGCCGAACTGGGACTCCGCCAGGTGGCGGGCGAGTACCCGGGCGTTGTATCGATAGCCCTGTACCGCGCCAGAGTTGCTGGGAATCCCATGCTTCTTCAGGCCCGGTGCCCCCTGGTTGATGGTGCCCGCGAAGTAGATGCCGGGCACGGTGGCGCTCTCCCAGAACGGCGTTTGAGCAGGCAGCCGGCTCTGGCCGAATGTGGCGACGCCGAGCTGGGTCAGATCGCGGAGCGGCGTGGCAAAGCCGGTGGCGGCGATCACGTCATCCACTTCGAACGACAAGGCTGCGCCGTCATGCGCGCGCCGAGTCTGTACCTGGTATCGGTCGCCGACGCGCTTGACCTCATCAATGGAAGCGTCGAGGACCACGACGCCACCTGCCAGAACCGAATCTTCGTATGGCTGCACGTAGCGGGCTCGCACGCCGACGAGCGAGTGGGTGTTGACAGACAATTTGGTGGCGCTCGGCGAGGCGAGCACGATCTGCCGCGCGAGTGGAAGCAGGCCCGTGGCAATCTCGAAGCCCGAGTTCTGCTTGCCGATGATGAAGACGCGCCGATCGGCATAGGTCTCGGCCGCCCTGAGCTCTCCGTAGTGCGGCACGTTCTCGAGCCCGGGGATCGCCGGCCTCCAGGGCTCGGCCACGCCGACCGCAAACACGACAAGGGGGGTTCGATATTCGCCGTCGGAGGTGCCCAGCACATAGTCGCCGCCGTCCTTCTGCGTCGTCTCCCAATGGCAACCGAACCGGATGCGCAGCGGAGCCATCTCGGCAAAGGTGACGAGCCCGCGCTCCATCTCGGGACGCGATGGGAAATACGAGCTGCCATCCATCACGCGCGCCATGACCGCGCGACTGGCCGGCTCCTCGGCGAGAAGGCTGTTCCAGTCGTAACGCTCGTATACGCGCGACTCCCGCTCAAAGCCGGTGAAGGGCTTGGTCCAGCTGAGCATCCTTTGGAACACCGGCCATCGACGGAACATCCCGCCGGGTCCCGGATCGGCCGAAAGCACCGCATGGTCGATCCCAAGGCGATCGAGGCAGTAGGTGAGCTGCAGAGCGCCCGGGCCGCTGCCCACGATGATCAGGCGATAGTGGCCGGGCGGAAAGGGACGCTGGGCTAGCTCAGCCACTTCGTCGTGGTGCGCACTTTCCGTGCCTCCCCCTGGAGGAGTCGAAACATCACGTTGGGGTGTGCCTTGAGGAAGGCTTCGACTTGCGCGCTGGGCAGCACCAGGCAGCGGAGCCGCCGCAGCGCCACGATGTCGGCGTTCGGCAGCTCTCCAAGCAGGACGGAGATCTCTCCGAAGTAGTCGCCGGCTTGCAGCGTCGCTCGATCTACGCCGTCAATGCGTATGGCGGCCGCGCCGTCCAGGATGACGTACAGGCCGGACCCACTGAATCCCTGCCGCAGGATCCGCTCCCCTTCCGAGAACCAGGCTTCGTCGAAGAGGTGAGCCACCTGCTCGCGCTGCGGCGCGGAAAGGTCGGCAAACAAGGCGAAGCCGGCGATAGTGTCAGCGACGTCGTCTTGAGCGGCCATTTAGCCCTCCCTGTGAGCGCTCGTCACAGGTTGCATCATGCCAGCCCGATCGCGCGCCAGTACGGCACGCAGATCAGAAGCGCCAACACAGCGATCAGCGTGATCGTCACGCCGAGCGCCACAGCTTGCCGCTCGCTGAACATCTCGCCATCGGTGATCTCGCGGAACATCCGAAGCACCTCGTACTGCCTTGGCAGTATCCAAGTGAGAACCACAACCGAGATGACGAAGCCAACGACCCAGCCGCTCAGACCCAGCTGCGGGGCGGCCGGAACCAGGGTGAGCAAAAGGAGAAACGCGGCAGGGACCATCGGAAGGACGAGTCGCACCAGCACGCCGAGAAGCGCCAGCAGAAGGATCGCAAAGACGGGATCGCCTAGCGACCGGGTGATCGGTACGATCCCTCCCGCAATCCATCGATCGACCCCTCCCGCCCTCAGCACGCCGCCCGCGCCGAGGAGCACGCCGAACAGCACGAGCGTCGCCCAATCGATCCCTGAGCGAAAGCTCTGGCGATCGAGCGCACCGCCGCCGATCGCGACTAGCAGCGCGACCATCCCGATCACCGCGATGTCGAGCCGCATGAGCTGCTGCAGCAGCAGTCCGATGACGAAGACGCCGAGCGCGAGCAGCGAGACAAGCTCGTGCCGCGACATGTGGCCGAGAGACTGCTCCTGGCTTCGCCGAACGATGCTGCTGGCTCGGGAGCCCGACGACGGCCGCAGCGCCAACAACACGATCGCCGACCCGACCAGGAGCACCAATCCGACGGGCGCTCCGGCGATCAGCCAGCCGACCCAGCCGAAGCGCGCTTGCTGGGCCGCCGGGAGCAAGGAGACGATCAGGAAGTTCGTGACAATGCCGGTCAGGAAGATCGGCCCAAGGACAGTGTTGCCAAGGATCGCGGCGAATGCGATGGCGGCGCTTTCACGGCTGGCCCTCGCGTATCCGAGAGCCTGTGACAGCTCGCGGGCGACGGGCGCGGCCGTCGCAACACGACCGAACACGGTGGGCACCACCGGCGTCAGAACGCCGCCGCCTACCAGCAGCGCGGCAACCTGCCCGCGATGCGTCGGCGGGAAAACGCGCAGGAGCATCAACGCGATGCGAAAGAGCAGACCTGAGGCTGCCATTGCCGAGCTGATGCCCAAAGCCGCGAGCGCGATGACCCATGCGGAGCTGGCGAAGCCGCCGAACGCGAGCGATGGTGGGGCAAGGCCTGCCACACCCCATGCGGCCGCCATCCCGAGCGCGACTGCAAAGTCGGGCACCGGCTCGAGCAGCCACGCGATCGCGCCGCCGAACATGACGAGCGCGATGTGCCACCCCGCCGCGGAGAGGCCGCTTGGTGCGGGCAGCAGCCAGAGGGCCGCGGGAATGCCGATCGAGATCGCCGCTCCGACCACGCGCGTGAGCGGTGAACGCCGTGGCAGAGGCGCAGCCATGATCGAGCGGAGCCGCTCGCCCGACGGGGCCGGTGCGCCCACCCGGCTGCGATCGCGCCGGTCGAGCGTGTTGGCGAGGGCGCGGGCGATGCCCAGGCCGAGCGCCGGCCGATCCCGGACGAGACGATCGAAGCGGTCGCGCGGGATGCGCCAGGCCTGGACGGCCGAAACCGCGCTCACCGTCGCGGTGCGTTCCCCCAGGAGGACACCGAACTCTCCAAAAGTCCCGGGCGCGCTGATCGATCTGACCGCTCGATCGGCCCCGTCGGCGCGCACGCTCACTTCGACCGTCCCGTTCGCGAGCAGGTACAGGGAATCCGCAGCCTCGCCCTCGCGAACGATCACCTCACCCGCCGCGAAATGCGCGTCCTCGCTCGAACCGATGAGTCGCGCTATGTCGACGCGGTCGAGGTCGCGCATGAAGTCGATGCTCCGAAGGAGCTGCTCCTGTGCGGCGATCTCCTCGCCGTGCTCGTCGGTGGGCGTCATAGCGCGGGCGGTTCGACGCGGAAGATCCGCCAGCTGCCCGGCACGCCCTTGAGCTCGTGTGTGCCCTTCTCGGAGAACGAGAGCCCAGATCCGGCGACCAGATCCTTCACCGTGCTCGAGACCAGGACCTCATCCGGGCCCGCCAGGCTCATGACGCGCGCGCCGATGTGGACCGCGATGCCCGCGACACCGGACTCGATCACATCGAGCTCGCCGGTGTGCAGCCCAGCACGCACCTGGATCCCGAGCTCATGGGCCCGCTCGACGATTGAGAGGGCGCTGTTTATCGCACGAGCCGGCCCGTCGAAGATCGCGAGGAAACCGTCACCTCTCCGATCGATCTCCCGCCCACGGAAACGGGTGAGCTCCTCGCGCACGAGCCGGTCGTGGTCGCTGATCAGAGCGCGCCATCGTGCGTCTCCGAGCTGGACCGCCCGGCTCGTTGACTCGACCATATCGGTGAAGAGCACGGTCGCCAGCACGCGGGTTGGTTCGGCACTGTGGCGGGTACCGGTGAGAAATTCCTCCACCTCGTCCACGATCGCGTCGGCGTCCCCAACCCACATGAGATGGTCGATCCCGGAGAGCTCGACGAATCGGGCATTGGGGATCCGCTCGGCCATATACCGACTTCCACCCACGTCGATGCGGCGATCGCCGCTGCGATGGAGGATCAACGTCGGCACGCGGATTGCGGACAGGATGCCCCGGACGTCGATCTCTAGATTCATCTCCAGGACGGCCCGCGCCGCAGCCGGACTGGCGCCGAGCCGCAGGTACTGCCCCCACCATCGTTTGAAACGATCGTCGTCCGCGACGCTGGGGGCCCAGATGCGGGCCTGCGTGGGTCCGCCCCACTCGCGCTGCACCGCGTCGAGGAACTCGCGGTGCTGCTCCATCGTGGGGGCCCAGGGGTAGTCGGCATCACGAACGCGATTTGCGTACGTGCCGTAGAGGACCAGCGCTGAGGTGCGGTCGGGGTAGGTCGTGGCGAACAGCATGCTCATCGGCCCGCCCTCGGAGACACCAAACAGGGCCGCCCTTTTCGAGCCAGCGGCATCCATGACTGCACGTACGTCGTCCATGCGCTCCTCGAGGGTGGGGAGCTGCTCGACAGAGACCCGGTCTGAGAGGCCTGTGCCGCGCTTGTCAAATAGGATCAGCCGGCTGAACGAGGCCAGCCGACCGAGAAAGCGCGCCAAGTCGGGATCTTCCCAGGCGTGCTCGACATGCGAGACGAAGCCGGGGACGAGGACGAGATCGAGAGGGGCGTCGCCCACGACCTGATAGGCAATGCTGTAGTCGCCGCTCTTGGCGTAGCGCGTCGTCGGTCGCACTCAGCCCACTCCGCCGGAATCATACGTATACGGTGAGGAACATCGCGCCAGCGGCGCCGGTGTTGGCCAGCGTCAGTTGGCGCCCTTTGTCGCTGGCGATGACACGCAGGAAATTGACTCCGTATCCGTCGTCGATCTGTTAAAGCTGAATCGTGCGGTTAGTGGTCCGGGCTCACCCAGGCGCCTCCCGCACAGGTGCGGAATGGGATGGCGCGGTCCTGCACGTGCGGGTCACAGCGCGCGCCGTCGAGGGCGCGGCCAATCGGGCACTGGTCGAGGCGGTGGCCGACGCGCTCGGCGTGCGGCGGTCGGCCGTCAGCCTGGTCGCGGGCCACCGATCACGCGAAAAGCTCGTCGAGGTGAATGGCCTTGACCAGGCCAATTTAGACCGCCTGATACAACAATGAGGACGACGCCCGAAACAACTCGCCGCGAAAGCGCACCATTCGTCATCGACATCGGAAATTCGATGCTGGTGATGGGGAACGCGATCGCTAGCTGTGGGGCATGGGCCGATGGTGGCGCCCAACTGCTTCCAGGTGGCGGTCACGAGGCCGGTGGTGGCGGCGAGAGTGGCGATGCGATCCAGCAGCTTTGGAGAAGCCGCCGCGGGGACGGCTCCCTAGCATGAGGGGTCGTCCCCATCAAATCTCGCAGAGGAGAGCGGAACCATGGCTGAGAGCAAACCTGCAAAGAAGGGCACGCAGAAGTCCGCGAAGGGTACCAGCGTGATCGGCCAGGCGTCCAAGGGATTCACGGACGAGGAAAAAGGCGCGATGAGGCAGCGCGTCAAAGAGCTGAAGGCGGCCGCGGGCAACGCGGACGGGGAACGCGACGTGCTCGCGAAGATCGCCGCGATGGCTGCACCGGATCGCGCCCTGGGCGAGCGGCTCCATAAGATCATCAAAGCCAACGCGCCAGCCCTCTCGCCGAAACTCTGGTACGGGATGCCCGCGTATGCCAAGGACGGCAAGGTCGTCTGCTTCTTCCAAAGCGCGCAGAAGTTCAAGACGAGGTACGCGACGCTCGGCTTCAGCGACGCGGCGAACCTCGACGAAGGAGCCCTGTGGCCGGTCGCCTTCGCGCTGAAGGAGTTGACTGCCGCCGAAGAGGCAAGGATCGGCGCGCTCGTGAAGAAAGCGGTGAGCTGAGGACGACATGCTTATGCGCGCTCGACGAGGTCAGCGATGATCACCGGCTGAACGTCACCTCCCTAAAGGTCCACCTGTTCGAGCGAGTCCAGCAGACCATTTCCCTGCCGGGTTTGGAACGTCTAATGGCCAGTCAGGCGGCACCCTCCCAGTCAGGTCCCGCCCGCTGGTTTGCGGTGTTCAGCTTGCGCGCCGAGCGCAGCTGATTGCCGCCTCACGCAGCGCGAGCTCCCGGGGATCGGAGACAAGGTAGTAGTCCATTTTGTTCATCGCGTAGCAGAAACCCATCCCCACCTCCGGGTCGGCGAACCCAAACGAGCCACCGGCGCCGGGCGTCCCGAACGCCGACGGAGACCCGAATTCAAACCCCTCCCACGGCTTGCAGTAGCCGAGCGAGAAGCGGGTCGGCATGTGCAGGACCAGGTCCATCCGGCCGAGCCGGGGATCGTGCGCAGCGTGGGTGAGCGCATAGAGCGTGTCGGAGTTGATGCCCAGCCGCGGCGACCCGATCGCCAGGTCGCCGTAGACGGTGGCAACGCTCCGCGCCGTTCCGATGCCATTGGCGGCCGGGAGCTCGATCCGCATCATGTCGCGGTCGTTGTAGCGCTCGGGCTGGCCGACAACCGCCGGGTTGGAAAAGGTTCGGGCGGTTAGCGAGCCAGGGCTCAGGAAGCCTCGGACGAAGTTGAAGGGGAGCTTCCCGATGTTCAGGATCATCAGCGCCCTGTAGTTCGAAGCCTGGAGCACCGCGACCCGGGTCGAGGGGATGCTGTCGGGCAGGCCGATGTGGAAGTCGAGGTTCAGCGGCTCGGCGATCTCGTCGGCGAAGTAGCGGCCGATGGTGCGGTGCCGGGGGTCGACGCGGCGAAGCAACTCCGACTCGTACCACCCCAGGGAGATGCCGTGGTAGCCGTGGTGGTCGCCGGGCGTCCATGCCGGCTTCTGGGCGGCGATGGCGGCCGCCACCTGGTCGGGGTCGGCCAGTTTCCTGACGTCCAGAGGCGCGTCGATGGCGCAGAGGCCGGCCTGGTGGGACAGAAGCTCGCGCACGGTCACGTGCTCCTTGCCCTGGGCACAGAACTCGGGCCAGTACTGGGCGACAGGCTTGTCGTAGTCGAAGAGGCCGCGCGAGTGGCAGTGGGCGAGGGCGATCGAGGAAACGCCCTTGGT
>DAIUFK010000021.1:0-6689 GCA_036844615.1 Candidatus Dormiibacterota bacterium
GCCGGTCCACAATGTCCGCGCCGTGAAGTCACTACCGCTGCTGCTCGTCCTGGGCATGCTCCTTGGCGCCTGCGGTGGTACGGGATCGCCGTCGCCCTCGAGCTCGACCGAAGCCGTCTCGCCCACACCCCAGGCTTCCGGCTCCCCTGACGCGTCGCCTCTTCCGTCGGAGGGCGCGTACGCGGTGCTGACGACGCCGACCTCCGAACCCACCTACGTGGTCAGCCTTGTCGGCTTCGAGGGCAAGGTCGCCGCCAGGGCGCATGCCAGCAGCCCCGGCAAGGTCACTTGTGGCTCTGCAGGCGGCGCTCTGGTGCCGCCACCGGTGAGCACGAGCAACAGCCGCGTCTACTTCATGGACGCGCAAGGGGTCGTGAGGTTCCTGACTCCGGCCGGCAGCACCGGCAAAGCCACTACGGTGCCAGTTGGAAGCCAGCGCCGCAGCACGTTCGCGGTCAGCCCTGACGACAAGCGCATCGCCGTCGTGGTGAGCGATTTCTCGTCAAGCGGCGCGGCCACGAGCCTGTATGTCGAAGATCTCAGCGGCGGCACCCACCACAAGGTGATCTTCACCGAGACGGGCGCCTTCGGCATCTGGCCGATGGGCTGGCACGGGGCGGACCTGGTGGTCGCCAAGGTTCCAGCCTGCACGCAGGGCGGCAGCACTTTCTGCTGCGGGCCCCAGGAGCTGCACGTCGTCGATGCCGCCACTGCCGACCGCCGGTTCACGCTTGGGGGGCCAACCTGCGTCATCGCCGGCTCTCCTTCCGCGGGTGGAGGCATCTGCGAGAGCGACGCGCAGGCGAGCGTCCTCGATTGGAGCGGCGCCGCCACACGGTCCTTTTCAATCCAGGGCCTGACGCCTGCGTACCTCTCGCCAAACAGCAACCAGGCAGCCCTCGATAAAGGCAACCCTTCGAACTTTGTTGACACAATTGTGGAGGGATCCAACCGGACGTTCTCGGACTTTCAGGCCTGCGGCTGGATCGACAGCACCCGCGTGATCGGGACCGACCGTCTAGGCCAGCCGCGTGTCGGCGACTGGGTCACCGGGGCTGTCGTCGCTGTGGTCGCGCAGGGGCTGTGCGCAGGTCGAATACCCGGCGCGCTCTAGCGGCTCCTAGCGCCGGCGCTCCGCGACTTCCTGGATCACCCGCTGAGCGAAGGCCTCGAGGGGCTCATCGGTCTGCTTGCCGGCGCGGTCGCGAACGTTGACGTGCTCGGCTTCCGCCTCCCTGGCTCCAGCGATCGTCATGTAGGGCACCTTGCGCGCCTGGGCGTCACGGATCTTGCGTTGCATGCGCTCCGAACGCTTGTCGACCTCGACGCGCAGGCCGCCCGCAACCAAACGGTCGGCGACGCTTTGCGCGTAATCGTTTTGCGCGTCGGTGATGGGGATCACCGTGACCTGCACCGGATGCAACCAGGTTGGAAAAGCGCCTGCGTAGTGTTCGATGAGGTAGGCGGTCATCCGTTCAAAGGCGCCGAACGCACCTCGATGGATCATCACTGGGCGCTGGCGAGAGCCGTCCTCGGCCACGTACTCGAGCTCGAACTTTTTGGGCAGCTGGTAGTCGACCTGGACGGTGTTGTTGGTGAACTCGCGTCGCATCGCGTCGCGCACCTGGAAGTCGATCTTCGGGCCGTAGAAGGCAGCTTCGCCGACGCCAACCTTGTAAGGCACGTTCAGGCTCTCCAAGGCCTCTTTGAGCATCGCTTCCGCAGACTCCCATTCCTCGTCCGTGCCCGCCCATTTTGTCTTGACATCGTCCCGTACCGAAAGGCGGAATACGAAGTCGTCTACACCCAGCACGCCAAGAAAGTAGATCGCCAGCTCAAGGGCCGCGCGCACCTCACCTATGACCTGGTCGGGAGTGCAGAAGATATGGGCATCGTTGAGCGTGAAGGAGCGGACGCGGATCATTCCCATCAGCTCCCCCGACTTCTCCAACCTGTAGTTCTGGCCCAGCTCGGCGATCCGCAGCGGCAGATCGCGGTAGCTGTGAAGCTCGGTCTCGAACACCAGGATGTGGTGCGGGCAGTTCATCGGACGGAGCTCCAGCTCCTCACCGTCCTCGAACCGCATCGGCGGATACATAGTGTCGTGGTACAGCTGCCAATGGCCGCTCTGCCGGTAGAGGTCGAGCTTCGCCAGGTGGGGTGTGATCACGTGGCGGTAGCCGCGCTTTAACTCCTCGTCAACAATCCAGCGCTCGAGCGTGCGTCGAATGGTGGCTCCGTCCGGCAGCCAGATCACCAATCCCTGGCCCGTCCGCTCGTCCAGGTGGAACAGCTTGAGGTCTCTCCCAAGCTTCTTGTGGTCGCGCTTCTCTGCCTCTTCGAGGAATTTCAGATACTCGTCGAGCTCTTTCTGGGTCGGCCACGCGGATCCGTATATCCGCGTCAGCTGTTTCCTCTTCTCGTCGCCACGCCAGTAGGCACCCGCCAGGCGCTGCAGCTTGAACGCCTTTAGCTCTTTCGTCGACTTCACGTGCGGCCCCCGGCAGAGGTCGAGAAACTCACCTGTCCTATAGACACTCACCTCGTCACCCTCGACCTTGTCGGCGATGAGCTCGAGCTTGTAGTCCTGGCCTCGCTGGCGGAATTCCTCGATCGCCTGTTCGCGCGACATCGTTTCGCGGACGAACGGTCGGTCCTCCTGAGCGATACGGCGCATTCGGGACTCGATCTCACGCAGCTCCGACTCGGATACGGGTTTCGCGAAATCAAAGTCGTAGTAGAAACCGTCCTCGACAGGCGGCCCGATGCCGTACTTGGCGTCGGGATAGAGCTCGGTCACTGCAGCCGCCAGCAGGTGGGCTGCCGAGTGCCTCAGGACGTGCAGAGGGTCCTCTGTCGATTCGTGGTCGCCGTACTCAGGCATGGGGTCGTCCAGTATATGAAGCCCCGTGGACCCAGCCTCCATCGTTGACGCGCTCGGCTATCCCGCGGCGGGGCTCGGCATTCTCATCGAGAGCGCCGGAATACCGTTTCCAGGCGAGGCGCTGCTCCTTGCCGCCGCAGCCTGGGCAGCCGCGCGCCACCACAGCATCGTGCTGGTCATCCTTTTCGGCTTCGCCGGGGCCACCGCCGGCGCTGACCTCGGTTACTACCTCGGCCACAAGGGCGGCAGGCCGTTCGTAGAGCGCTTCGGCAGCATTTTCCACATCCGACCGGAGCACATAGCGCGATCCGAGATGTTCTTCGCCCGCCACGGCGACAAAGCGATCCTTGGAGCCCGCTTCGTCCTTGGGCTCCGCACCTGGGGATCGATGCTCGCTGGAATGGCGCGTATGCCGTTCTGGCGGTTCCAGCTCTTCAGCGTCCTGGGCGCGCTCGCCTGGGCGGTTGGCATCGGCGTCGCCGGCTATCTGCTTGGCAACAACCTCGGCCTGATCGCCGCGATTATTCGCGCAATAGGAATCGGAGGTCTCGTGATCGTCGCTCTCGTAGCGATCACGCTGGTCGTGGTGCAGTGGCGCGCCGCCCGGCGATGAAGATCGCCACGCCACCGATCATCAGCAACACCCCAAGTCCCCCGATCACGTGCGCAGTGCCTATCGTGTCGGAGAGCGCCGCTGCCGCGAGCACTGGCAGAGCGGTAACTCCGTTGATGACCATGTAGAGGAGGGCGAAGATCCGTCCGCGGATCTCGTCGCTCGTGGTCTCCATCAGGTAGGTGACGGCCGGGATCATGATCGCGCCGAACTCGATGCCGAGCAGCAGGCTGAAGGCGGCCCCGGTGATGCGGGAATGGACGCGAAGGTCAGGGAGCTGGTTCATCACCTGTGGCACAGCGGCAAGGGCCAGGAGCGTCAGGCCGTTTGCGATCAGCGAGCCGAACAGCAGCTGCGACCTGTCGATGTTGCGAACAAACTGCCCCAACAGGATGGCGCTCAATATCGCCCCGCCGGTCGCCGGCCCGAGGATCACGTAGCTGTCCTGGGGCGCGATATGCAACACGTTGCTGACGTACGCTGGCGCGAGAGCGAAGAGCATGAAGAGGACCAGTACCGCGATGCTCACCTGGCCGAAAGCCAGCATCAGTCCGCGCGATGCTCGAAGCGCATCGATGCCCTCCCTCAAATCTATGAGCATCCGGTGGAACCGATTCCGGCTCGCCGCCACCGGTGGTTCGGTGGTCCGTTCGAGGCCTGGAATGTCGGAAGCGAAGATGAAGGTGGCCGCCACAACCAGGAGCGCCGCGGCCAGCCAGTAGGGTGCGTAGAGATCGATTCGGGAGACGATAGGGGCAAGTGCTCCACCGACGACGAGAGTCAGGACCATCGTCAGCAGGGCCATCGAATTCGCAGTGATGAGCGCCGACCGCGGCAGGATAGTTGGAATCACCGCGGCCTCGGCGGGCCCGAAGAGCTGACCGACTGCCGAGAACACAAATGTGATCACCAGCAGGTGCAGGAAATCCCCGTGGAGCTGCGGGACCAGCGCTGCCAGTGGTATCAGCGCAACGGCGACGGCGCGACCGACGTTGCACCACAGCATGATCAGCTTGCGGTCGACTCGATCAGCGATGACTCCGGCCGGCGGCGCGAAGAGCACTGCGGGCACCGTGTAGGTCAGGAGCGTTACCGCGACGGGCGTGCTGCCTCCCGAGATCTGGTACGCGAGGATGATCAGCGAGAAGAGAAGGAACTTGTCAGCCAGCTGGGCCGCGAGCTGCGCGAACCAGATGTTCCTGAACGTGGTGTTACCGAGAACTGCTCGAAAGCCACCCGAGCTTTCGGCATCAAACTTGAACGGGTCGGCCTTGAACGGGTCGGCCATGCGGGTGTGGATGTTAGCCCGTGAACATGTGATGCACGCGTTCCCACTCGCCGAGGCTCAAGGTTTGGGCTCGTCGCTCTGGGTCGATGCTCGCCTCGCGCAGTCGTTTCGCCGCTGCCTCGCTGCCAATGCCAGCGATCCGGCCGAGCGCGCCGCCAAGTTGCTTGCGCCGGAACTGGAACACCGCTTCCACCAGCCGAAAGAATGAATCCATGTCCGGCACGTCCACCGCAGGCCGCTCGCGGACCTCGAGAATTACAAGGGCCGAGTCGACTCGCGGCGGCGGCGTGAATGATTCGGCGGGGATCGTAAGGACGAGCCGAGCCTGGGCAAAGACCTGGACCGCGACGGTGGAAAGGCTTGCGCCAGTGGTCGCAGTCCAACGCTCAGCCACCTCCTTCTGCACTACGAGAGACAGGCGGCGTGGCCGAGGCGGACTGTCGAGGAGCTTGCGGATCAGTGCTCCAGTCAGGTTGTAAGGGATGTTGCCGGCGATCACCTCTCCCCCATTCGGGTAGAGCTGAGCGAAGTCAAGCTTGAGGACGTCAGCCTGCACGACCTCGACGCGATCGCTGCCTGCGACCACCTCCCGCAGCGCAGGGATCAGCCGCTGGTCGAGCTCGACCGCCATCACGCGACGGCACCTCGCGGCGAGGGCGACGGTAAGCGTGCCGACGCCTGCCCCCACCTCGACTACCTCGTCATCGGGCCCAACTCCCACAGCGTCTGCCACCGCGTCACGGAGAGCCGGGTCGATCAGAAAGTTCTGGCCCAGGCTGTGTCGCAGGGTGATCCGGTGCTTTCGCAGCAGCCGTGCGAGCTCGTCCGAGTCTGCAGGGTCGATCAAGTCATCGTGCGGAAAAGCGCTAGCGCGTTGGCGCCCTCCAGGCTCGCGAGGTCCTCGAGGCTTATCCCTCGAAGCTCGGCCACGAGCTCGGCGGTGTCGATCAGGTAGGCGGGCTGGTTCGGCACGCCCATCCGCTTGTGGGCATTTCCGTAGGGGGAGTCAGTTTCGAGCAGCAGCCGGTCCGCGGGGCAATGACGGACCACGTCGCGAAGCGAATTGCGGCTCGGCCGTGTGACGAGGCCCGCAAACGAGAGGTAAAAGCCCAGGTCGAGAAACCTCTCCGCCCAATCCCACTCCAGCGCGAAGTAGTGCATGACGCCCCTGAGGCCTGGGTGCGCGGCGATGATCTCCGCGGCCTCGGCGGCGGCGCCCCGATTGTGGATGGAGACCGGAAGGTCTAGCTCGACTGCAAGGCCGCAGAGATCGTGCAGCCGTTGCACCTGAACCGATCGCCGCGGCGAGCCCTCCTGCTCGAAGTCAAGGCCGACCTCCCCCACCGCGACGACGCGCGGGTCCGCGCCGATGCGGCGCAGGTCCTCGAGGTCATGAGGCGACGGCTCCGTGGGGTGATGCCCGATTCCCGCCCAGACCTCGTTGTGCCCGTGCGCCAGCGCAATCGCTGCTCGATTGCGGGCAGCGTCGACCCCCATGGTCACCATGCGCGTCACCCCGGCACTCACCGCCGCGCTCACCACGACGTCTGGGTCACCCAGCTCCTCCAGGTGGAGGTGGGTGTCTACGAAGATGCCGGCTCCTCCTCGTCTGTTTGAGGGGGGGAAGCCCCCCTTGAGGCGGCGGGACTGGCGGAGCCAGTTCCCGGCGCACCCTCCTCGGGGACGTCGTCAAGGCGCTTGAAGAGTGCTTGAGGCTGCGGCAGCGGATGACCTGGCTTTAGCTCTGACTTTCGCCAGCGGTTCTCAATCGAATATTCGCCCGTCAGCACTCTGTGGACGACCCCATCTTCGGAGAACTCACGCACCTCCGGCTGCGGCGCGATCACGTCTGTATAGCCCAGCATCTCGTGCAGTCGTTGCGATGAGAACGGCAGGAACGGCGT
>DAIUFK010000021.1:6789-30835 GCA_036844615.1 Candidatus Dormiibacterota bacterium
ACCAGGTTGCCCCACGTGGCCACGAGCTCGTCGTTGTTGCGGCGAACGAACTCGGCCCAGGTGAAGTCGGTGTCCTGGTTCTCGGGCCCGGCGATCATCAGGTAGTAGCGCAAGGCGTCCGGGTCGTACCGTTCGAGCACGTCGTTTACGTAGATGACCTGCCCGCGGCTGGTCGAGAGCTTCTTGCCGGCCATGTTCAAGTACTCACTCGCGACTATCTCGTCAGGGAGGTGTAGGTCACCTGCGCCCATGAGGATTGCCGGCCACATCACTGTGTGGAAGGTGATGTTGTCCTTGCCCATCACGTAGTAATGCTTCGACTCGGTGTTCTGCCACCAGTCTTTCCAGGCGTCAGGCTCACCTCGCTGCACCGACCATTCGATTGACGCCGAGAGGTAGCCGATCACCGCATCGAACCAGACGTAGATCTTCTTGTGAGGGTTGTCCTCCCAGCCCGGCAGCGGCACCGGCACGCCCCAGTCGAGGTCGCGCGTGATGGCGCGAGGCTTGAGGTTGCGAACGAACTCGAGCGAGTACTTGCGAACGTTGGGGCGCCAGTCGTCGTGGCGCTCTATCCACTCCTTCAACTGTTCCCCTAGCGCCGGGAGTTCGAAAAAGAAATGCTCGGTCTCCTTGAACTCCACTCGCGCGTCGCTGCCGCGCTGGTGCGGGTTGATCAGGTCGATCGGGTCCAGCTGGTTGCCGCAGTTGTCACACTGGTCGCCGCGTGCGTCTGGAAAGCCACAGATGGGGCACTTGCCTTCGATGTAGCGGTCGGGCAATGTGCGCCCGCTCACCGGGTCGAAAGCGCCCATCTGGGTCTTCTTGACCAGGTAGCCCTTCTCGTAAAGCGTCAGGAAGAGCTGCTGTGTGACCCGGTGGTGGTTGGCGGTCGTGGTTCGCGTGAAGATGTCGTAGGTCATCCCGAGCCGGCGCAGGTCCTCGACGATCAGCGCGCTGTTGTTGTCGACGAACTCCCGCGGCGGAATTCCCTGTTTGTCAGCCTCATACGTGATCGGCGTGCCGTGCTCGTCAGTCCCACTTGCCATGAGGACGCGCGAACCTCGCATCCGCTCAAAGCGCGCCAGCACGTCGGCGGGCACGGCAAAGCCCGCCACATGTCCGATGTGGCGAGGGCCGTTGGCATAAGGCCATGCCGGCGCGACGAGGACGGTTCTTGGTTCAGACACCCGGTGGACAGTATCGGCCAGCGAGGGGCCTGATCTCATCGGCTCGGGACGTCGATGCGTGCGTTAGGGGGCCCGGCCCGTCGTCGTTGCGCATCCATAGATGCGCGCCTCCTAAGGCCACCCCTGCCTTCGCCTCGACGTCCCGATCGGTCCCCTGCGGGGACCTGCCGCGATCTCAGGCCCCTGGTGGCCGATTCCGTCCACTGATCACAAGGGTAAACTCGCCCCGCGCGCGATCGCCAAGGGCAGACATGACCTCGCCGGCGGTGCCGCGGAGCACCTGCTCGTGCACCTTCGTCAGCTCGCGGCCGACAGTCAGCTGGCGTTCGGGAAGCACCTCGGCGATCAGCGCAAGCGATTTCAGCACGCGGTAGGGCGAGTCAAAAGCGACGGTCGGACGCGGGCTGTCCACAAGCGTCGCGAGCAGGCGGCGCACCTCGCCAGGCTTGCGCGGCAGGTAGCCGAGGAAGGTGAAGCCCGGGCCTGAATAGCCCGCCACCGAGAGAGCGGCGGTCACCGCGCTCGGGCCAGGGATGGGCACCACGGTGTGCCCTGCCGCCCAGGCCGCTTCGACCAGCGCCTGGCCCGGATCCGAGAGAGTCGGGGTGCCCGCGTCACTCACGAGCGCGACGTCGTTCTCGTCAAGCGCCGACATGACGCGGGGCAAGCTGCGGCGCTCCACCGGGGCTCGATAGCTGATCAGTGGCTTCCTGATGCCGTAGCGCGCAAGCAGGCGAGCCGTGATGCGTGTGTCCTCCGCAGCGATGGCGCCCACCTCACCGAGGACCCTCACTGCTCGCGCAGTTGTGTCTTCAAGGTTGCCGATTGGAGTGCCGATCACGAAGAGCGTGCTCAAGCCTTGTCGAGCCAGTCCCCAACGCGCTCGGCAATCTCATCCGCTGGGCCCACAAATCGCGAGGCCGGCGGAAGGACGTCTAGGAACGCTTTGCCGTAGTCCCTGCCCAGGATGCGGTTGTCAAGGATTACCACCGCCCCGCGGTCGGTGGACCGCCGGATCAAGCGACCGAAGCCCTGCTTCAATCTCAGAGCCGCCTGCGGCAGGGCGAGCTGTGCGAAAGCGTCGCGTACCTGCTCCGCGCGCGCCGCGTATACGGGTTCGCTCGGCACAGGGAAAGGCAGGCGGACCATGATCACGCAGCTGAGCCGCTCGCCAGGCACGTCTATCCCCTCCCAGAAGCTCGCGGTGCCGAGGAGCAGGGGCCGCTCTGCCTCCTCGAACGATTTGAGGAGATGCCGGCGCTGGCCGTCGATCCCCTGCCCGAGGATGAGCACCTCGTCAAGGTCGATCCTGTGCTTCAAGGCCGTGTGCACGTCGCGCAGCTGGCGATGCGATGTGAACAGCACGAGTGTGCGACCGCCGACCCGTCGGGCCACCGCCGCCACCACCTCCTCGACGTGCCTGTCGAATTCCTCCGCCTCGGGCGCGGGCAGGTCGGTCGGCAGGCATACCAACGCCTGGTGAAGGAAGTCAAAAGGTGAGGGCAGGATGAGCTCCTCGACCTCAGGACCCAGGCCCACGCGCGACCGGAAATAGTCGAAGGTCCCGCCCACTGCAAGGGTTGCCGAAGTGAAGACAGTCGAGCGCCGCTCCTGGTAGACGCGGTCCCGCAGGAGCATGCCGACGTTGATCGGAGCGGCGCGGAGGACAAGGTTGTCGGTGCGCGCGAAGAGGGTGAACCAGTAGACGCGGTTGGGGTCAGGCAACAGGAGGGCTTCGCCGAGAAGATCCGACGCGCTGTGCAGCCTGCCGCGGATGATCTCCAGCTCTCTCACGCCCTGGTCCGGCTCGGTTCCGCCGAGCCAATCACGAGCTCCGCCGACCGCACGCCGCAGCACTACATCCAGCGCTGCGAGTGAGGTCGCCGCGTTCTCGCCCGCGACGAGGACAGCCTGCCAGCCAGGCTCCGCTCGCAACAGGGGCGTGAGGCGCAGCGAGTCATCACGTCGCTCCCCTTCATTGAGTCGCGCTCCCACCCAGCCCACCGCCATTTCGAACAGGTCGCGAACGCGCTGGGCCGCCGAAAGGCTGAGCGGCACCGCTGCGTCGAGAGCTTCGCTCGAAGCGCCGAGGTGCGGTTGACGAGCTAGTTCGGAGAGCAAGCCACCGTCCGCGCTTGCCAAGCGTTCGAGGAGAGCGAGCAGGCCGGGCCCGTCAACTTCCTGCCGGAGGCCTCTCGTCGCCGCCTCCTCGAGGTGATGGGCTTCGTCGATCACAAGGTGGTCGAACGGCGGCAGGAGGCCGCCCCCAATCTCAGCGTCAGCCAGCAGCAGTGAGTGGTTGACCACGACCAGGTCCGCGGCCTCGGCCTCCGCCCGGGCACGGTGTACGTAGCAGTCCTCCTTGGTGCAGTGGATGCCCACGCAGTCCAGGGGATCCGACGCGATCCGCGCCCACATGACCTCCTCCCTGCCGTGGAGTCGGAGCTCAGAGCGGTCGCCACTTTCGGTGGAGTGAAGCCACACGAGGACTTTGAGCTTGAAGCGCAGCTCCTCGGAGTCGTGGCACACCTCTGCGAGGTACCGCCGCCAGCGGCGCAGGGACACATAGTTGGAGCGCCCTTTGAGCAGGCAGGCGGTGAAGTCCCACGGGAGCCACTCGCGCAGACCCGGCAGGTCTTTTGTCATGAGCTGCTCTTGCAGCGTGTGAGTGTTGGTCGACACCACCACGCGCTCGTCGTGGCGGATGGCTCGCGCGATTGAGGGCACGAGGTAGGCGAGGCTCTTGCCTGTGCCGGTGCCGGCCTCCACCACCAGCGAGCCGCCGCGGCTCTGGATCTGCGCCACCGCGAGGAGCATCTGCAGCTGCGGCTCTCGATGCTCGTACCCAGGCAGCACTCCCGCCAGCGGGCCCTCGGGGCCCAACAGGGCGGCCACGACGTCGGGGTCGTCCGGAGGCTCGCCTGACTGCTTGCCGCTGTGAGGCGCGTGCGCGCGCGCGGCGGATGCCGGCACCGGGTCCGGGTTGGGCGCGGTAAGAGCATCGGCAAAAAACCGTGCTATCGACCATTCGTAGGGCGCGACCAGCGCCAGCAGCGACTCCTTCAAACCGTCCTCGAAGGCGGCTGCCTCTTCCCGCAGTCGCAGCAGGAGCTGGCGCGTGGCGTCGGCGTCATCGAGCGCGCGGTGCGGTCTCGGCTGCGAAAAACCCAGCTCGACCGCGAGCAGCGGCAGGCTGTGGCTCGCCGCTCCAGGAAGAAGGATGCGGGCAACGTCGAGGGTGTCGAGGATCTCCTGGGCCGGGTCCCAGAGGCCGGCCGCGGTCAAGAAGTCGACATCGAGGCGGGCGCCGTGCCCGACCGGCTGCCGCCCACGTATGAAATCGGAGAGCTCGCGCAACGCGGTGTCGGCGCTCGCCGCGCCGCGAAGCTCCTCCTGCCTGATCCCGGTCAGTCGAAGGACCGCCTCGGGCACCGCGCGCCCGGGGTCGACCAGCCGCTCCATGGTGCCGTTGATGCGATCGGGCGTGAAGGCGACCGCGCCGACCTCGATCACACGGTCCCGCGCCGGATCGAGACCGGTCGTCTCGAGATCGAGAGCTGCGTATTCCGGCACTACCGTCCCCGATTCTACGTGCGCCCTGAGGAGAGGGTTGGGGGGGCCGCCTCCCACCGCTTGCACTCTAGTAAGGGTCGAACCGGAGCGCCGGTTGCTATATTTGCGCGCGATGCTGACCGGAGCCATCGAGGCACCCAAGCGACTTGAAGACCTTCATATCAGGCGAGACCTCGTCGCGAGTCTTCTTCTGCGGACGATCGCCTTCGCCGATCAGCTGACCGGCGCACAGATTGAAACGAGGCTCGGACTCCCCTTCGAGACCTTCGAGTCAATCATCGAGGAGTTCGAGAAGAACCAGCTCATGGACACGCGGGGCGTCTCCACCGACCCGAGCCTCGAGGGTCGTCCGTACCCGGTGAAGATGAACTACGCAGTCTCGGGCCAGGGACGGCAGCGTGCCGCGGAGATGTCCGCGGTGCAGACCAGATACTTGGGGCCCTGCCCTGTCAACTTCGACGACTACCTCGCGCTGGTGCGCTCACAGGTCGTCGGCAAGGCGAATGTCAACGACTCGTCGCTGAAGAAGGCCCTGGGTCAGCTCGAGCTCGAACAGCACGTCATCGACCAGATCGGCGGCGCGATGGTCTCGCGCGCTTCCCTCTTCATCTTCGGCGCTCCGGGCAATGGCAAGAGCACGATCACCGAGCGCATGGCGCTCCTCATGGGCGCGCCGATCGAGATCCCGCATGCTGTGGCTGTGGGCGACGAGATCATTCGGGTCATCGACCCGGTCTACCACAAGATCGCCGAAGGCGAGCAACCGACGGACAGACGCCTCGTCAAAGTGGAGCGCCCGGTGGTGGTCGCGGGCGGCGAGCTCAAGCTGCAGCAGCTCGACCTGACTTACGACCAATCGAACCGTTATTACGAAGCGCCCCTGCAGTGGAAAGCCAACGCGGGAGTTTTCGTGATCGACGACTTCGGGCGGCAAGAGGTGCCACCGATGCGTCTTTTGAACCGCTTCATCGTGCCGATGGAGAAGAAGGTCGACTACCTCGACTTGTCGGCATCCGGTCGAAAGATCGAGCTTCCCTTCCTGTGCCAGGTCGTCTTCTCCACCAACCTTTCACCGACAGAGCTGGTGGACGAAGCCTTCCTACGGCGCATGGCCTACAAGATCGGCGTCGGGAACCCATCGCCCGAGGCGTTCGGCCGCATCCTCAGGTACGAGTGCGACAGGCAGGGCGTCAGCTTTGACGAAAAGGCGATCGGCTACCTCCTCAACAACCTCTACGGGAAAAAGCCGCTGCGAGGGTCACACCCGCGCGCACTCATCGCCAGGCTCGTCGACCTTGCCAACTACAGGCAGGAATCGCCGCGCCTGACACCGCAGACGCTGAAGGAGGCGTTTGACGCCTGCTTCAACCCTGCCCTCGGCAGTCTCACCGAGGACGACTGGGCAAGGCCGGCGATCAACTAGATCGGTCGCGTCACTCCGGCGAGCCGCGTGCGCAACGCTGGTAGGTCGCTGAAGGCCCCTCGCTGATGCTCTGGCAGCAGCTCCGCGATGTCGAGCATGATCGCGTCGGCGGCCTCCTGATGAGAGACTCTCGACCCATCTGGCCGCTTTGAGGCAACGGTGAAAGGCTTGCCAAAGCTGATGGTGACTGGGACGCGGCGCGGCCAGCGTGCCCCTTTCGGAAGGCACTCACGGGTGCCGGTGAGGCCAACCGGCAGCACAGGGCAGCCCGCCTTCTGGGCGATGAAGCCCGCGCCCGGCTCCGGCGTCGCGAGCACTCCCGACTCGACTCTGGTTCCCTCGGGGTAGATGATCAGCGCGTCCCCTGCCTTCAGCAGGTCGAACGACCGCCGGAGCGCGTTGCGGTCCGCGGAATGCCGAACCACCGGAAATGCGTGGTACGAGCCGAAGAAGAACTCAGTGATGCCGCCCTTGAAGTACTCGGACTTGGCCATGCTCCACGTGTCGTTCCTCGGGGTGAAGGCAGGCACCATCGGCGGGTCGAGTGTCCCTGAATGGCTTGGACAGATGATCAGCGGGCCCCTCCTCGGCACGTTCTCGATCCCCGACACGCTGAACAGGCCGATGAGATACGTCCGCGTCATCGCGCGCATCAGCCAGCGCAAGGCGGCGTAAGTCATTGAACGGGTCGCACGCCGACGTGCCGGAGGATGAGATCGACTACCTGGTCGACGTCGAGGTTGTCGGTGTCGATGACCACTGCATCAGACGCAGGGCGAAGGGGCGCGATGGCGCGCTGCGTATCCACACGATCGCGAGCCTCCACTTCGTGTCGCATTGCCTCCTCGTCGACCGGCTCGCCACGCTTCTCGTACTGGGCCGCGCGCCTTCGCACTTTCTCGTCGAGGCTCGCGGTCAGGAAGACCTTGTGATCAGCGCCGGGAAAGACGACTGTGCCGATGTCACGACCTGCCATGACCACTCCGCCTTCGCCTAGGCGCCGCTGCTGCGCCACCAGCGCTTCGCGGACGCCGGGGATGGCTGACACCCGAGGCAGAGCATCCGACTGATCCGCGTCATAGATACCTTCCGTCAGCTCGACCCCGTCTGCCCAGATACGCTCTCCGTCGATTTTCAAATCAACCGATCGCGCCAGATCGGTTACGGCCTCTGAGTCGCCGGCGTCGATGCCGCGCTCGGCGGCAAGCCTGGTCACGGCGCGATACATGAGGCCGCTGTCGACAAAGGGCAGGCCGAGCTTGTCCGCTACGCGGCGCCCCACTGCCGACTTTCCGGTGGCCGCTCCGCCATCTATCGCGATGATCACTTCTGCTCGACCCCGACAGCGCGGCGCAGCGCCGCCACCTCCGCTTCGCCAAGCACGCGCCAGTCACCTGCCTTCAAGCGGCCGAGCTTCAACGGGCCAAACCCGGTGCGGCGGAGGGTGTGCACCTTGCGACCGATGACGTGGATCATGCGCCGGACCTGGCGGTGCCGGCCTTCGCGAATCACTATCCGCAGCTCGGCCAAAACCGAATCGCGACTGCCTGGCGTCACAGCTGTGACCTCCACTTCCGCGAGGGCGGTCATGCCCTCTTCAAGCTTTACGCCAGTGCGAAGTGCCTCGATGTCAGCCGTGCTCAGATTTCCAATGACTATCACGACATACTCCTTGGCGACCTTGTACCGAGGGTGCGTGAGTCGAAACGCAAGGTCGCCGTCGTCGGTGAGCAGGAGCAGCCCCGAGGTATCCGCGTCCAGCCGGCCGACGGGAAAAAGCCTGTGACCGCTGTGTCCTTCGTCCCCGACCACGTCGAGCACCGTCGTCCGATCTGATTCGTCCTTGGCGGTGGTGATCACCCCGAGGGGCTTGTTGAGGACGACATAGCGATGCTTGGTCACCGGCTTGATGACACGGCCGTCAACCGTGACCGTGTCGCGGCTAGGGTCGATGAGGACTCCCGATGGCGGCGGGCGCTCGCCATTGACGCGAACCGACCCCGAGGAGATCAGCTCGTCGGCCGCGCGCCGGCTGGCCACGCCCGCCCTGGCGAGAAAGCGGTTCAGCCGCTCCTGGGTAGAGGATTCGTCGGAGATTGCCCCACCTCCCTGCGGTCGAGCCGTGGGGTGGGCAGGTGATCGAGCGACTCGAGACCCATCACCTGGAGGAACCTCATAGTGGTGCCGTAGAGCTTGGGCAGGCCGGGTCCGGTGCCACGGCCGACCTCCGCGACCAGGTCGCGCAGCTCCAGGTTGGTGAGGACGCTCTCGCAGTTCACACCGCGCACCTCCTCGATGCGCGAGCGCGGGACCGGCTGTTGGTACGCGACTATCGCAAGCGTTTCGTAGGCGGCCGGCGAGAGCTTCCCTGAAACTTCGGGGCGAAGGGCGCGGCGCACCGCTGCCGAGTACGCGGGGCGGGTGGCGAGGTTGAGCTCATCCTGGTGCCTGATCAGCATCACCCCCCTGCCCTCGAGTGCCTGTTTCAGCTCGTCAAGAGCCTGCTCGACCGCGGTCCTGTCACTGTTCGTGGCCTGCTGCAGCTCGCGCAGCTTGAGCGGCCGGTTGGAGCTGAACAGGATTGCTTCGAGCGTCGACGCCAGGTCACTCATCCGGCTATTTCTCCTCGACTCTTGGTGGCGGAACCCTGGACTCGATGTGGATTGGGCCGAATCGTTCCTTCTGCCGGATGCTGATCGCCGATCGCCTGAGGAGCTCGAGCACCGCGACGAAGGTCACCACCGCTTCGAGCCGGTCTTCCGACTCGAGTATCAGCTCGAGGAGCTCGATCGGGCCGGTGCGCAGCCTTTCGGTGATGGAATCCAGCTTCTCATCCAGCGTCCAGGTCCGCCCTGTGATGACAAGAGGGCGCGGCGGGATGCGCGCAAGGACGCTGTTGAAGGCGACCACCAGCAGCCCGACCTCGAGGGGTTCCTCCTGCCCCGCCGCATCGACGTGGCGCGGGGGCGGCGGGAACGCAAAGGGTTCCTGTTCCGCCCGCGTCATCAGCCCCTGGGCCATCTCCTTGTAGGCGCGGTACTCCTCCAGGCGCTGACGCACGTCCTCCTCCCAGCCGAGGAGCTCCGTCTCCTCGTCGGTGGGCGCCTCACCGGGCAGCAGGCGGATGGATTTCAAAAGGAGCAGCCGCGCGGCCATCCATAGAAACTCCGCCATTTCAGCAGGGTCCGCGACCTCGCGGCGCGCGAGCTCGGCGAGGTAGCTGTCAGTGACTTTCGCGAGAGACACCTCCAGGATGTCGACCTCCTCGCGCTCGACCAGCGCAAGCAGCAGCTCGAGTGGCCCCTCGAACACGGGTGTCCTGACGTCCAGGCGCGGGCCAGCGACAGGCGGTTCCACGACGGGTAAGGCTATCGCAGGTTTACCTGGTGGAAATTCTCAACTCCAGCCATCGCCCGCCAACGCCTTATCAGAGCGGCAGGGCTCTTCGTCTGGCTCGAGTGGGCGAGGCGCGATTCAATTTTCTTGCCGAGGACCTCGCTGACGTTTACCTCGAGGGTCGGTTGCTGGCCGCCGAAACACCATGCCTCTGCCGTCTCGTGCGGGGCGCCGGCCTTCGGAAACGTGAGCGGGTCACGCGCCGAAGGCCACGCGGCATCAAGGGCAACTCGCCCCACAGCGCGGTGGTCGGGGTGAAAGCGATAAGGCACGTTCGGATCGAACGTCAGAAGCACATCGGGTTTCGTGGTGCGGATCTCGTGCACGAACTCCTGGCGCAGCTCGAGACTTTCGACAAGCTCCGCATCGGGGTGCCGGAGGAACGCGACACGCTTGACGCCGAGCACATCAGCGGCGAGCTCCTGCTCACGCTCCCGCGTGCGGGCCACCTTGGCGCGTGACTTGGTCGTGTCACGAGCGCCCTTATCGCCCGAAGTCGCGAGGACGAAGTCGACGACCACACCACGCCGCGTCATGAGAAGGATGGCGCCGGCGCAGTAAAACTCGATGTCGTCAGGGTGCGCGACTATGCAAAGAGCACGCTTGATGCGCCTGTCGTCGGGACCGGAGAAGAGCTTTGGCATCAGCGCCTCGACTCTTCCAACAGCTCACGCGCTCGCGCCAGCGCCTTAGGCGTGACCCCACCGCTCATCATGCGAGCCAGCTCCTGGGCTCGCTCCTCGTCAGAGGCAAGCTCGCGCACCGTGACGACGTTGCGCCCGTCCGAGCCTGGAGATTTCTCGACCACGAGGTGGTGGTCGGCGAAGGACGCGATCTGCGCCAGGTGTGTGACAACAAGGACCTGGTGGCGTGCGCCAAGCGCTTTGAGGCGCAAACCGACCTGCGTCGCCGCCTCGCCGCCGATGCCGGCGTCGACCTCATCGAAAACCAGCGTTGGCAGACGGTCGGCGTCAGCGCCCACCGTCTTGATGGCAAGCATGAGCCGCGCAAGCTCGCCCCCGGATGCGACGCGCGCCAGCGGCGCGATCGGCTCTCCCGGGTTGGCCGAGAACATCATCTCCGCAGCCTCGGCGCCATCCGGCCCGATCTCGGAACGCCCTCGCAGCTCGATCGCGAACCTCGCTCCTTCGAGCCGCAGCCCCGCGAGCTCGCCTGCGACTGCCTTCTGCATTCGGCGCGCCGCACCGTCGCGAGCTTTTGTCAACCTG
This sequence comes from Candidatus Dormiibacterota bacterium, assembly GCA_036844615.1. Lineage (GTDB taxonomy): Bacteria > Chloroflexota > Dormibacteria > Dormibacterales > Dormibacteraceae > Palsa-872. Next base: position 17,601 of record DAIUFK010000021.1, read on the forward strand.
GACGCAGCCGCTTCGAGGCCGGCGCGGCGTTGGTCGCGCTCTTTCTCGGCACCGGCGAAGGCGGCGTCGAGGTCTTGCGTGGCGCCCAGCTGGCTCTCGAGCCGCGTGCGTTCCGCGATCGCGGCTTCGATGCTCCCGCCGTACTTCCGCTTGATCGCGTCCAGGACCGCAAGCCTCGACTCGATCACCTCGAGCCGGCCCGGATCCGAGTCGAGGAGATCGCCGTACCGTCTTACCTCGGCCGCCACGTCTGCGATTTCCTCCTCAAGGGCTGCCAGTCTCGCCGCCTGCTCTTTGAGGCGCGGGTCCAGCTCCGCGGCCGATCCAAGGGCGGCTGCGGCGCGGGCGACGCCATCCTCGCGAAGGGCCGCTATCGACTCTTGGCCCAGCTCCGCCAGGCGCGCGGCGTGCCGGACCGCCGAGCGCTCGGCGCCCAGCTCCGCGTCTTCACCCTGGTGCGGCTCCGCTGAGCGCAGCTCCTCGAGCTGCCAGCGCAGGTATTCCTCCTCGCGCTTGCCGCGCGCGCGAAACCTCTCGAGGTCGGCGAGGGAGTTGATGGCGGCGGTCCACGCCGAATGGGCGGCGGCGACCGTTGCTCTGAGCTCGTTCGCTCCTGCATATCCGTCCAGCAGCTCGGTCTGGGTGTCGGTGTCCAGCAGCGCATGGTGCTCGTGCTGGCCGTGAAGCGCGACCAGCGCGCGACCCAGCTCGCGTAGCTGGCCGGGGTTGGCCGGCCGCCCGTCGATGCGTGCTGCCCCGCGCTTCCCCAGCTCTCGCTGCAGGACCAGTGAGGTGCCGCCTGACTCGAACACCCCCTCGATCGTCGCCCTGTCCGCGCCGTGACGCACCTGGTCGGCTCCGCCCCTGCCGCCGAGCGTCAGCCCGAGGGCGTCGACGATGAGCGATTTGCCACTCCCCGTCTCGCCGGTGAGCAGGTTGAGCCCGGGGCCGAACCTGACCCGAGACTCGGCGACGAGGGCCAGGTCGCGGACCCTGAGCTCCCGCAGCATCACTTCATCGGGACGAGGGGACGCCCCCAGCCGAGCTTGTCGCCAAGCCTGCGATAGAACCTCTCAGGCGGGCTGAACCTGACGACCTTGAGGCGCCGTGCGTGCGAACCGCAGCGGAGCGTGTCGCCGGTCTCGACGGAGCGGCCCCGGCGCGCGCCGTCGACCCGCATCTCCGCCGGCCCGCGCACTATCGCCAGGCTGATGTCCTGGCCGGGCGGCAGCACGATTGGCCTCACCGTCAGCGCGAAAGGGTTCATGGGCACCAGCACGAGGTCGCGGAGGGTCGGCTCGAGGATCGGTCCCCCGCTCGCCAACGCATAGGCTGTCGATCCCGTGGCGGTCGCGACCATGATGCCGTCCGCGTCGATGACCCCGACCTCCTGCCCGCCCACGTCGATCTCCACCCTGAGCATGCGGGCGTCACCGGAGCGGTTGACGACCACCTCGTTTAGCCCGATGGCGCGCACTACGTTCTTCGCGCCACGTCGCAGGGTCACCTGCAGGATGGTGCGCTCTTCGATCCTGTATGAGCCCTCGATGAACTTCGCCAACCCATCCTCGACCTGCTCCGCCTCGAGCTCCGTCAGAAACCCCAGCCGGCCAAGGTTGACTCCGAGCAGGGGTATGCCCCGCGGAGCGGCCAGCCTCGCGCCCGCGAGAAAGGTGCCGTCCCCTCCGAGAGTCACTATCAGGTTCGTTTCCTTCAACCGGGCGGTGAGAGCACTTGGAGGGCCGTCCCTGTCAGCCTCCCAACAGTCGATGTTTCGATTCTTGAGCGCCTTCACGGTCGCTTCGACGACAGCCTTGTCCGCCCCAGGGCCGTAAAGGATGCAGGCCCTCAAGTTGCCACCAGGTCGAGGAAGATCTCCCGGTTCCCGCCGGCGCCCGGCAACTCGGAGGGTGCTTCAGCCCGCACTGTGTACCCATGGCCTGAGCACCAGCGTCGCAAGCTGTCGAGCGCGGTGTCGATCGCAACCTGGTCCCTGACGATCCCGCCCTTCCCCACCTCGGCACGTCCGACCTGGAACTGCGGCTTGAACAGCGCCACGACCTCAGCTTCCGGCGCCGCGCTCCGCAACGCAGGCAGAACCTTCTCCAGCCCGATGAACGAGATATCGACCACGATCAGCCTCACGGGTTCAGGGAAGCCCTCCAGCTCACGGGCGTTGACGCGCTCGATCACCACCACGCGTGGGTCCTGCCGCAATCGCCAGTGCAGCAATCCGCGCCCGACGTCGATCGCGTAGACCCTGGTGGCTCCCCGTCGCAGGAGCACGTCGGTGAACCCACCGGTCGAGGCGCCGATGTCGGCGCAGACGAGCCCGGCGGGGTCCACGCCGAACGTGGTCAGCGCGGGATCGAGCTTGAGCGCGCCACGGCTCGCGTAGCCTGGGGCGGCGTCGATAGAGATCGAAGCTTCCTCGCTGACCGAGCGGTCGGGTCTTCGAACTGTCTCCCCCGCGACGCGCACCTTGCCCGCGATGATCAGCGCCTGGGCCCGCTGGCGCGATTCCGCCAGCCCACTTCTGGCCACCAGTACGTCAAGCCTCGGCATCGTCAGAGGATCAGCCCCGCAGCGACACCCAGCACCGCGCCCACGAGCACCTCTACCGGCGTGTGGCCCAGCAGCTCTCGAAGCTTTGCCTCCTGGACCCCCCGCATGTTGACCAGGTCCTCGACGAGGCGGTTCAAGATGGCGGCCTGGCGGCCGGCGGCGCGGCGGAGGCCTGCAGCGTCGTACATGACCACGAACGAGAAGATAAGCGCGATCGCAAACGCAGCGGAATTGATGCCCGCATATTTACCGACCGCGGTGGTCATCCCCATGACGATGGCGCTGTGGCTGCTGGGCATCCCACCCGTCACCGCCAGCACCCTCAGGTTGAGCCGGTGCTCGCGAACCGAGTAGATGATCACCTTCGCCGTCTGGGCGATGGTCCAGGCCACCACCGGCGCGATCAGGAATCTCACTGCTTAAGGGTGCCGACGAGTCGGTCCGCGCGCGCCTTCAACTCCTCCAACCGCCCTTCGGCGTCCGACAAGAGGCCTGTGGCGCGCTGGTGAGCGGCCACCAGCTCGTCGAGCGGCGCCGTGCCTTCCGCCAGCAGGGCGATCGCGGTTTCCAGTCGCACCAGGAGCTCTTCGAAGGAAACGGCAGCCGATTCGTCTGCGCTCACCGCATCACGCTCGCAGCGACCTTGCCCAGGATGCCGTTGACGAAGCGGCCCGCCTCCTCGCCCGAGAAAGTCTTCGCCAACTCGATTGATTCGTTGATGGCTGCCTTCGGCGGCACGTTTCTGTCGATGGTGATCTCGTACACCGCGATGCGCAGCACTATGCGGTCCACCTTCGCCATCTGCTCCACCTTCCAATGCTCGGAGCTTTCAGCCAGGATCGAGTCGAGCTTCTCGCGATTCGCGATGACGCCGCGGACGAGCTGGCCGGCGAAGTTCGCGACGTCCGCAGTCGCTGCCCCTTCGGCCGCGTGATAGTGCAGCACCTCGGCGGGATCATCGTCTGAGCTTTCGAGTTGAAACAGGACCTTGAGCGCCAGCTCCCTGGCCTGGTGGCGTTTACCCACTCCCTACTGGGCGAACGCGACGCTGGAGACGAAGACGTTGACCTCCCCCACTTCCAGCCCGAGCATTCGCTCCGTCGCCTCGACCACGTTGGCCTGAACCGCGCTCGCCACCTCCGCGAGCTTGCCCTCCGAATCGACGGTGATGAACACCTCGAGGTGGATCGAACGGTCGGCCTCGACCTGGACGCGAACTCCTCGATGCGCGGTCTGGCGACGCACCCAGTCGCCAAAGTGGCGGGCAGCCGTCTCATCCATGCCGGCGACCCCTTCGACCTCGCACGCCGCGAGCGCAGCAATGCTGGCGATGACCTCATTGGCCACCCTGACCGCCCCTCGCGAGCCGTTCTCACTCATCCCTGGCAGTTTACCCACCAGGACCGCACCACGATCCCTTTACAGCCAGTCCGGCAGGGTACGTCGGCTCCTAAGCCCTTTCCATGTACGTCCCGGTGCGCGTGTCGACCCTGATGACGTCGCCGGGCTGGATGAACAGAGGCACGTTGATCTTGGCGCCGGTTTCGAGCTTGGCCGGCTTCGTCGAGCCGGAGACGGTGTCGCCCTTGAATCCCGGGTCCGTGTCCACCACTTTGAGCTCCACGTTGATGGGCAGCTCGACGCCGATCAGCTTGTCCTGGTAGCGCAGCAGGTACGCGGGACTCCCCTCCTTGAGGAACGGCAGCACCGACTCGATCATGTCCTCGTCGACGGCGACCTGGTCGTACGTCTGGGTGTCCATGAAGTAGTGATGGCTGCCATCTGCATACAGGTAGGAGGCTTCCTTCTTGTCGATGCGGACAGTCTTGTACTTGTCGGCACTGCGAAAGCTGTGCTCGAAGATCGACCCGGTCAACACGTTGCGCAGCTTTGCCTTGATTACCGCGCCGGCCCGCGCGAGCTTGATGTGCTCAACGCTGACGACGCTGAGCAGCTGCCCGTCCATCTCGAACATGGTCCCGTTTCGAAAATCGCTGGTCGAGATCAATTGCCGGTGAGGAACTCCATGGCCAGCAGGTAGCCGGTGAATCCGAGCCCAGTGATCACGCCAGTGGCAGCGCGTGCGGTGACACTCTTCGACCGGAACTCTTCGCGCGCATGAATGTTGGAGATGTGAACCTCGACGGTCGGCACCGCAAGCGACTGCAGGCAGTCGAAAAGCGCGAGCGAGTAATGGGACAGCGCTCCCGGGTTGATCACTATCCCCAACGTGCCGGGCGCTTCCTTCTGGAGAAAGTCGATCAGCTCCCCCTCGTGATTGCTCTGGAAAACGCTGACCTCGACTCCGAGCTTGCGCGCCCTTGCGCGGAGCGTCTTCACGAGGTCGGCGTGTGAGCGAGTGCCGTAGATGTGCGGTTCACGCTTTCCGAGCAGATTGAGGTTGGGACCGTTGACGACCACGATGCGCTTCATGCCAGGGCCTTGCGCAAAGCGCGTCGTACGATTGCCGCAGGCACTGCATGGCCCGGCTCCGCTCGTCCAAGCCGGCGCGGCATCACCCACGCTACCTTTCCGCTCCTCGCCTTCTTGTCGCGGGAAATGGCGGCCATGACTTTTGCGATGTCGACCCTGGGTGGCCTGTCCTGGAGGCCGTAAGCGGTGAGCATCGCGTCCTGCGATTCAACCAGCCGTTTGCCGCACAGGTCCATCGACAGGGCGATCCGCGCCGCGACGCGCATGCCAAACGCAACCGCTCGTCCGTGAGAGATGCGAAACCCGCTCGCGGCCTCGAGCGCGTGGCCCGCGGTGTGACCGTAGTTCAGGATCGCGCGCGGACCCTTCTCCCGTTCGTCCTTCGCGACGACGAGCGCTTTGGCCATCACGCACTGGAACACCACCCGCTCAAGCGCGCCGCGGTCCCCGGCGACAAGGCGATCCCGGTCCTTCAGAAGCAGCTCGAAGAGTCCGTGGTCCATGGCAACGGCGTACTTTACAACCTCGGCGAACGCGTCCCTGTAATCGACAGGCGGCAGCGTTTCAAGGAAGGCCAGGTCGGTGACGACCACCGACGGTTGCCAGAAAGCGCCAATCGCGTTTTTGGATCGCGACCCGTTGACCCCCGTCTTGCCTCCGATGCTCGAGTCCACCATCGCGAGTAGCGTCGTCGGCACCTGGACCACGCGGATGCCCCGCTGCCAGATGGCAGCCGCAAAGCCGGCAAGGTCGCCGACGGTGCCGCCGCCCACGGCGATCACGCAGCCTCCACGGTCCACCTTCTGCCGCTCGAGGAAGGACAGCACGTCACCGAGGGCCGCCATCGACTTCGACTTTTCGCCTGGCTTGATCACGTGGATCGGGGTTTTGACGCCGGCGCGCTTGATTGTCCTTGCCACCTTCTTGGCCCAGGGCAGCACGTTGGCGTCGGTCACGATCGGTGCGGCGGTCGGCTCGAGCCTGGAGACCGCGCCGCGCAGCTCGCGATGGATGTTGCTCCCGATCACCACCGGGTAGCTGCCCGCCGGGGCTTCGATTATCAGTCGGACCACAGCTGCAGTATCTCTGTGGCGATCTCGTCAGCCGGCCGGTCTCCGTCGACCCGGTGGACTGCTTCCATGTAACGAGGCCGCCGCACCCTAAACAGCTCCTCGAGCTCTTCGCGGGACTTGCTCGCGAGCAGCGGTCGGTTGGTGGTGCCGTTGATCCTTTCCCAGATCTTCGGGAACCCGCAATCGAGGAAGACGGTGGTGGAGCGTTCGACGATCAGCCGCCAGTTGGCATCGTCGATCGGCGCGCCGCCACCGAGCGCGACCACGGCCCCCGGTTGCAGGATCGTAGGGAGCAGGCGCGACTCCATGGCGCGAAAGGCCGGCTCACCCCGCGTCGCGAAGATGTCGGAGATGGACATTCCGGCCTCGTTTTCGATGACGAAGTCAAGGTCGTGGAAGGGCGCTCCCGCACGTTGCGCAACAAGCACACCGACCACAGACTTGCCACAGCCCATGAATCCGATCAGAGCCAGTGGGGACTTCAGACGCCGCTCGCATGTGGCTGGGCGGCGGGCGAACCGCCGCGGCGGCGTTCCGACTGCACGAACACCTGGTCCCTGAAGACGCTGGGGTTCGGCAGATGATCGAGAACCTCGGCGCCCTGGGCGCCGGCGGCATCGACCTCTACCCGCCCGTAGCCGAGCATGCGACCGACGAGCGACTGCTTGGTGGTGCAGTCCTGGACCCTGTCGATCGGGATCATCTTCGACTGCCTGCCGAACACACCTGTCTCGATCTTGATGCGCTGGTCGGTGAGCGTGTAGGAGGTCGACTGCCAGCGGATCCATACGACGATCAGCCACAGTCCGGCGATGGCAACCACGGCAAGCGTGAGGAAGGTCCGAAAGTGCTCAGGAAAAATGCCGTAGTTGTCAAGGAGGAACGTGAAGTCAGCGATGGTCACCGCTATGAGCAGGACCACAGGCACCACGAGCGACTTGACGATCACGATCCAGTGAGGATGGTCCTTGAGCACGAGGTTCTCGCCGGGCAGCAGTTGGCTAGTCATCGGGCTTATTGTCGGCCAAGTCAGGGCGACAGCAGGTACAGAACGATGATCGCGCCGGCGGCAAGGTACGGACCGTAGGCAAGCGTTCCCTTCAACGAGCGGTGCCAGGCGATCATCCCGATCGAGACCACGCCTGCCATGAAGACTCCGTAAAAGAGCGCCTGGGCGGTCGGCAACGGGCCAAGCAGAAGGCCCATGAACAACGTGAGCTTGACGTCGCCGAAACCCAGCGCCTCGGCTTTGAAGATGGCTGAGCCGGCCAGCGCGAGGCCGAGGAAGAGAAGGCCCGCGCCCAGCCCTGCCGCGAGCCCACCCCACCATGGGTCCCTGAAAAGGCTCGCGACCAGCGCCACCGCCATGGCCGGGAAGATGACCCGATCGAGAATCAGGCGATGCTCGAAGTCAAAGAAGATGACCTGCACCAGGACGAGGATGAACAGGCTGCGCAGGAAAAGGATCGGCTCCGGGCCGATGTGAAAGGCGAAAACGCCGAAGAGCAACGCTGCGAGGATGGGCGGCCCGAAGACCTGCCAGCGCCGGTTGCCAGGCTCGAGGCCTTCGAGGCGCGCCAGACGCACTGAGCCCCAGCGCAGAAACCAGCCTGCCGCCCCGCCGACGAGAATCCATGCGATCGGGAACAGCGTCGTCGCGATCGGGATTGGGCTCACGGTTGCAAAGTCTCGCGCATGGCCTCGAGCGGAGCATCGCGGCCCGTCCACGCCTCGAAGGAGCGTGCCCCCTGCGCCAGGAGGACCACCCAGCCATCGGCGGCGCGGAGGCCCAGTGATCTCGCCTTGCGGATGAGCGGCGTGCCCCCTGTCACGTAGACGAGGTCTATCACTGCCCCTTGCTTGGGCAGAGCGGCAGGGCGGATCGGCATCTCCTCCCGGCGGCCGAGAGGTGTGGCGTTGAGAAGGAGATCCGCTGAGCGCGAAAAGGCGGGCATCGCACTATCACTCCAGCCGACGACCCGCCCGGGCAGATCGTCATTCTCAGGGTGCCTGGAGACAAAGGTCAGGTGGGCGCCTTCCAGCGCTACTGCCGCGGCCCTTGCCGATCCCCCACCTCCGAGGATCACGACGTCGGCGCCGGCGGGCCGCAGGCCGACCTCGGAGATCGCGGTTCGAACTCCCGCCACGTCGGTGTTGGAGCCGATCAACCGATCGCCGTCGCGAACGATGGTGTTGACAGCGTGGGCGCGCATCGCTTCCGCGTCCAACCCGTCGAGGAGCTCCATGACCGCCTGCTTGTGGGGAATCGTCACGTTCGCGCCGGCCACGCCAGGAGACCTCAGACTCTCGACCGCGCCGCGCAGATTCTCGCTTGAGATCTCCATCAACTCGTAGGTCCAGTCAAGGCCGGCTGCATCGAAAGCGGCGTTGTGCATGGCCGGGCTGCGCGAGTACGCGATGCCCTGGCCGAGGAGAAAGACCTTCAGCAGTTCATGCCGTGGTTCTGCAGCTCGCGGCAGAAATCAGCCTGGTTCGTCTCGAAATGCGTCACCCCCTGCGGGTCGGTGAAGTAGTAGAGGTATGAGGTCTTCGGCGGGTTGATGCAGGCGAGCAGCGCGGCCTTGCCCGGGTTGCTGATCGGCCCTGGCGGCAGGCCCGCGTGCTTGCGCGTGTTGAAAGGAGAGTTGAGAGCAAGCTCTGCAGCCGTCGGCTCGGGGCTCAAGCGTCCCAACGCGTACAGAAGTGTGGCGTCGACTCCAAGCGGCATCTTCAACTTCAGGCGGTTGTAGTAGACGCTGCACACGTTCCCGCGGTCGCTGCTATTCCTGTTATTGGCCTCGCGATCAACCATCGAGGCGAGGATGACAATCGATTCAACCGTTTCGGCAGGTCGGTTCGGCGTGCTCTTGGCGATCTGCCCTCGAAGACTCGCATCGAACACGTTGCCGAACTGAGTCAGCTGCGCCTTGACAAGACCTCGCACGTCGCCGGGCTCGACAAGGTACGTATCAGGGAACAGGTAGCCCTCCAGCGGTGGGTTTGCCTTAGCGCGCCTCGAGGACAGGAAGTCGAACGACGAGGACCACGCAGGCTCGGCCGCAATGGCGAGATAGTCCGCGGCGGTGCCGAGGTTGGACTTGGCGACGAACTTCGCCTGCTCGCGGAGCGGAAACCCTTCGGGGATAGTGACCGAGATCTGGGTCGACTTGCCATGTTGGAGAGCGTCGATGATCTGGGCCATCGTCATGTTGCGGTTGAGGGCGAACGAGCCCGCCTCAAAATTTGAGCCCGCACCCGTGACCCTTAGATAAAGGTCGAAGGCCGTGCGGTCACGGATGAGGCGCTGCGCCAACAGGTCATCGCTGACCTGGCTCGGCAGCTCGCCAGGATCGATCCTGAAGACCACCGGGTCGCTGCTCGTGGAGATCGGGGTGTTGACGTTGTAGTTCCACCAGTCGAGCCCGCGCGAGGTGCCGAAGCCAAGGGCGGCGATGACCACTAGCACCACTGCCAATCGCTTCATTCGACCCTGTCCTCTTCAAGCGCGGCGATCACTCGCTTGAACTCGTCGCCCTCGACGGTCTCCAGTCCCTCGCCTGCCTCGCGCAACAGCAGCACCTGGGAGGGATCGTCGATGTTTTCAACGAGGTAGTAGGCGGCGCCTTCATGGTCGAAGGCATCGTGTAGCTGAAACTGGCGCTCGCGGCCCGTCTCGTCGATAAGGGTGATGGCCTGAGGCGCCTCCGGTAAGTCCTCCATTTGAGGGGGGACGTCCCCTTTAGCCGGCACGCCGGCGATCCAGGTGGCCCTGCAGCATAAGGGTTGCCGCCACCCTGTCCACGCTGAGCCTCCGCTTGTCGCGCCGCACGCCGGCGGCGATGAGCGACCGCTCAGCCGCCACGGTGGTCAGACGCTCGTCGACAAGCTCCACAGGCAGCCCGGACGCCTTTCTGATGGCGTCCGCCAGGGCCTTCGCAGCATGCGCCTCCGGCCCGCGCGAGCCGTCCATCCGTCTTGGCAGACCGACGATGATTCGCGCAGCCTCGCTGGTTCGCGCGATCTGAGCGATCCGCGCCGCCAGCGAGCCGGCAGGCTCGGCGGGGATCGTCGCCAGGGCCTGTGCAATGGTGGCCGATGGGTCGCTGAGAGCGAGCCCTACCCGTTTTGACCCTGGATCGATCGCCAGGATCCTCACGGGGAAGCTGGCAAAGGCACGGCTCCCTGCTCGACTACGTAGTGGATCGAGATGCGCCCCGCGAGGAGAGGCATCAGGGGCAGGGTCATCGGCTGTTCTTTGATTGCCACCGACCTCACGTTGAGGTTTTGCAGGTAGAACCTGGCCTGGGCGAGTGGACGGCCGACCACCTGCGCCCGGATCTTGTCCATGTCCAGCTTGGGCGCCACGAAGGCCGCCGCGTCGCCGACGAATGTCAGGAAGCCGCCCTTGGTGGCGCTGAGGATCCTGTAGTCGACCTGGATGGCGCTCTCCGTGAGCAGCTGCTGGTTGTTTGGAACGCGCTGCGCAAGATAGTCCTCAAAAGCCTTATGCACGTCGGCAGCGACGTAGAAGTCGCCTTCCCCCTGCAACTGCATAGTCCCGTTGAAGACGGGGACCTTGTCGCCAGGCTGGTGGTCGGTGCTGAAGAGCGGAGCGCCAAAGATCATCGTGTCGCTCAGCGTCTCGTTTGATTTCTTGGCTGCAATGATCTGCTGCGCGATGGCCTGCCGGAGCTCCTGCTCCAGCACCGCCCTGGCCGAGTCGAAGTCTGCAACCGTCATCTGAGAGGTCTTCGAGGCGTTGGCGCCGCCGCCGGTGGCCTGAGGATTGGTGACCGTCAGGCCGCCGAATTTGTTGCCCTCGATGGTATCGATCACGCCGTTACCCACGTTGCCCGCGCTGCCCTTGTTAACTGCGATGACATTCGCCGAGGCGGTGCCTTGCCAGGGTACCAACACGTTGCCCGAGGTTTGTGCGAACGTGATCCCGTCGGTGGAATCGTCCAAACGCTGGCCTTTGAGCACGATGATCCCGGGCGAGCCACACGCAGGGTCTCCTCCCTGGTTGCACTTCGGTTGCTGGATCGAGTTCGTGTAGACGACGCTTCCTGTCGCGGGGGCCAACAGCACCTGGATCAGCCCGGTCGTTTTGAAACCCTGCGAGTCCGAGCGTTGAATCGAGTACGCGCGTACGCGGATCGGCGGCTTTCCGGGCTGCGCCGATATCTCGACAGCCTTCTGCGAATAGGGTTGGGCCGGAGCCAACAGGGTGATCGAAGCTGAGGGCACGTACACGACGGTGGCCAAGAGCCCGACCAGGAGAAGGGCCGCAGCCGCCACGTAAAGCAGGAACCGCGCCGGCCTCATCTCCGTCGCGTTCTTGGTGATGAGCCTGGTCGGCGAAGCAATGCCGATGTGAGTGGAAGGCGCGGCATGGTCGCGCTCCCACCAGCGCTTCGGCGGCGGCTCCGCCTCCGGCTCGGAAGGGATGCCTTCGCCCTGCACGCCGACGGCGCCGAACACGGCAAACCCGCTTTCGGACGCCATCTTCTGGACTGCCGGGTCGTCGCAGACGACAGTGACCCGCTTGCCCATCTGGGCGGCGTAGTTGCGAAGCAGCTGGAAGTTGAACCTGCTCTGCCCGATGCGGGACCGGATGGGCAGGACGAGCATGGTGTCCTTGCCGTTGAAGCGCCGCAGGCGCTCGACGAGCTCGGGAATCTCTTCCTCCGTCTCGACGTAAATCGGATTTGTTGCCATGGCGTTTACAAGTCTCCTGGGGGTCCGCTCAGACCTTTATAGCGCTTAGGACCCTGCGCATGACTGTGTTGACGTTGTCACGCTCCTCCGCTTCGGTCCGCAGCGCGTGGTTTGCAAGCCCCATCGGGGCGATGTCCTGGGGGCTCGTGAGCTGGCCGGTTGAGTCCGTGACGTTGCGCACGTCGGGCGGCACGAGGTGCCTGATGCGCGGTTCCTTGGGAAACGGGAGGCCGGTGGCCCAGTTGTTCTTGACCATCTCGAGCGTGAGCTCCGGGAGCAGGCTCCCTCCACCGCACAGATAGATGCTCGTGGGCAGCCGTTCGCCACGCGAGAGCTCCTTGACGCTGAGGGCGAGACCCTGGAGCAGGACCTCGGCGTCAGCGCTCAGCAGCTCGGAGACCTGGCGATGCTGTTCGGCCGAAAGCAGCCCTTCGGAATGGCGGAGCTTGCGCGCTTCGGCCTCCTCGTAGCTGAGACCGAAGGCCAGAGCGAGCCGGCGCGTGAACGCGCGACCGCCGAGGTTGAACATGCGCGTGCCTTCGACGCCCCCGTCGCGAATCAGCGCCACGTCAGTGGTGCCCCCGCCGATGTCGACGAAGATGCCGCCCTCGGCCCACGTCTCCTCGTTGGCACATGCGCGAGCCAGCGCGTACGGCTGCGCGACCGCGGCGGCAAGCTCCAGGTCTAGCTCGCGGACCACCGTGTCGATCGCGTTGATATGGGTCATCGGAGCGAACGTGTTGAACACCGTGACCTCGAGGTTCTTGCCTGTGAAACCGACTGGATTGGTGACCGGGTAGCCGTCGACGCGCACATTGGTGATCGACGAGTGGACGAGTCTTGCTTCGAGCTGGCCGTAGCTACGTTCGAGCTCCAGCAGGTGCTGGGCTTCGCGTAGCGCCCGGCGCTGGACCATCTGCAGCATCGTCGAGATCTCACTGGACCGCACCCGGGTCTTGGAGTTCTCGCGCGGGTAGGCGATGGTCGATGAGAAGCCTTTGATGAGCTCCCCTGCGATGCCGACGATGACCTGCCCGGGGACCGTCTTCGCCATGTCCTCAGCCGCCTCGAGCGCGCGGTTGGACGACTGGATCACCGACTCCAGGTCCGCGATCGCGCCGCCGGACATGGCTGCAGGCGCCTGGGGCTCTCTGCCCACGCCGAGAACCTCCCCATCGACGCCGTCTCGCCGCACCACGAGCACCTTGATGAGATCGGTGCCGATGTCGAGCACCGTGAAGTGCCTGTAATAGTCGCTCCGCTTGCGCAGGAACTTGAACTTGCTCAGCTCAGGGCCTCCTCGAGGCGCTTGAACGCCTCGTCGGGGGCTACCATCAGCTTTCCGCTCGCCAGCTGGGGGCGGCCACCGCCGGTCCCAAAGAGGGATTTGAGGGTGGTGGCATCGTATTGAGAGGTGAGGTCATTGGACACCTTGATGACAAACAT
>DAIUFK010000022.1:0-29523 GCA_036844615.1 Candidatus Dormiibacterota bacterium
AACCCGCGCTTGACCGGGTTTAAGCCGGTTGCCTCTGCCATTGGGCTACGGGGGCAAGATCAATTCTGATCGCGCGGAGCGGCGCCAAGGATGGGACTAACTGGGATGCGCCGGGAGGCTAGGAGGGGTAGTCGAAGAAACCCTTGCCGGTCTTGCGGCCCAGATGGCCTTCCTCGACGAGCTTCCTGAGCAGCTCAGGCGCATCGTCGCCTTCACCCTGGCGGTGGCGATCTTTCATCGCACCGTAGAAGATGTCGAGGCCGCTGAAGTCGAGCAGGTGGAATGGGCCCATCGGCCAGTTCAATCCTTTCTGAACCGCGGTGTCGATGTCCTCGGCGCTCGCATAGCCACCCTCGAGGAGGTGCATTGCCTCCTCCGAGGCCGCGAAGAGAATGCGGTTGACGATGAAACCCCAGATCTCCTTCTGGAGCAGGACTGGTGTGCGGCCGATGCTGCGCACAAACTCCATCGCCGTGTCCACGGTGGCCTCCGACGTTTTCGGACCGCGGACCACCTCACACAGCTGCATGACGGTCACTGGGTGGAAGAAGTGCATGTTGCAGCACCGCTCCGGGCTCCCAGTGAAACCGGCCAGGCGGCTGATCGCGATGGTGCTCGAGTTGCTGGCCAGGACGGCTTCCTTTTTCACACGCTTGCCGAGGATGGTGAAAACACCCTTCTTGGTCTCGAAGTCCTCGATCACCGCCTCGATGACGAGATCCGCCGTGCCTGCCGCCGCCGCCAGGTCTTTTTCTGCGGTGATGCGGCCCATGGCATTGGAGGCGGCTTCCTGCGTCAGCCTTCCTTTCTCCACCGACCGTTCCACCAACTTGCGGTTCTGGGCCTCGGCGCGTTCGAGCTGCCCTTCGGCCGAGTCGACCAGCGTGACGTCATAGCGACCACTCATCGCGGTCTGTAAGGCGATCTGGGAGCCCATCGTTCCTGCGCCGACAACGAGCACGCGCTTCAATTCATGCATGCGAGTGAGCATGCAGCAATTCGAGGATGCGGCGCAGGCCGCCGTCGATTCCATCCCCGACGAATTCCTGCCCTACCTGGAAAACACCGTCTTCGTCATCGAGGAGAGCTCGCCCGAAGACCTCATGGGGCTCTACGAAGGGGCAACTGCCCTTGCGGGCCTCGGGGTCCCCGAGCGCATCACCCTCTACAAGCGCTCGCACGAACGAGCGGCAAGCTCGATCCAAGAGCTCGTCGACGAGGTGCGCAGGACGATCCTCCACGAGGTGGGGCACCACTTCGGGATGGAGGAGGAGGACCTTCCCTACTAGGGTATGGCTGGAGAGCCGGCCGCATCCCTCAGCGGAGCGTCCAGAACGAGCGGTCCCACAGGATGAGAGGGTCGCCAGAGCCCATGACCGCGGCTTCGACGTTGCCGATGCAGATGTCGTGATCGCCCGCCGGGTGCATTGCCGCCAGGCTGCACTCGAGCCATGCAGTACACCCCTCGATGAGCGGGATGCCGTTGGTCCCCAGGCGATGTGGAATCTCGCTCCATGCTGGGCTGACCGCTGGAGCGCGACCGGCGAACCTTTCGGCTATGAACTCCTGGGAGCGCGCGAGGACGCTCACGTTGAAAGCCCTTCCTGCGGCCACCGCAGTCCTGGTCGTCGCCTCGCGCTCGAGGCCAACCATCACCATCGGGGGCTCGGCCGAGATGGAGACGAGGCTGCTGGCGGTGAGCCCGCGGTAGCCGGACTCGAAGCGGGCGCTCACCACGACGACGCCCGAAGGAAGCCGTGCCATGACGTCCCGGAACTCCTGCGATCCCACCCAACCGAAGCCTAGCGCCCCCTCCCCACGTTAGTGGGGAGGTCCCGCCAGGCGAGCGCAGCGAGTCTCGCGGGGAAGGGGGCCGGGAGGGAGGACGTCCGCCGTTAGAATCGAGTTCGATCCGAGGCGACGTAGCCAAGTGGCAAGGCAGAGGTCTGCAAAACCTCCATCCCCAGTTCGATTCTGGGCGTCGCCTCCAATTCGTATTCAGGTTGCCCCTCGCTACACTAAGTTGACGGGCGCGCGTGGGTCTCCCAAAAGCGCCTTCGTCAGGACGGTTAACGAGGAGGAGCCCACATGGGCTTGGCCCAGATCAAAATGCCGCAGCTCGGCGAGTCGGTGACCGAGGGCACTGTCGAGAAGTGGCTCAAGAGCGAAGGCGACATGGTCAAGCGCGACGAGCCCCTTGTCGAGGTCGTGACTGACAAGGTCAACGCCGAGATCCCCTCCCCATTCGAAGGCAAGCTCGTGAAGATCTCTGCCGCCGAAGGCGAGACGGTGAGGGTTGGCGCGGTCATCGGGCAGATCGAAACCGCCGGCGGCGCGGCGGCCGCAGCCCCTTCCGCACCGGCGAAGGAGTCGGCTGCACCGGCCAAGGAACCAGCCACTCCGGCCAAGGAACCAGCCGCTCCGGCCAAGGAGGCAGCCGCCCCGCCCAAGGAGCCAGCCGCTCCCCACCCGGAGGTGCCTGCAGCCTCGGCTTCGCGCCAGGGCGCCACCGCTCCTGCGGCGGCAGCCGAACCTGCACCGACCCCATCAAGCGAGAACGGCGGCACCGATCGAGCCCGCCTGTCACCTGCCGTGCGAAAGCTTGCAGCTGAGCACGGAATCGACGCGACAGCCCTTAAAGGCACCGGCATGGGTGGTCGCGTGACGCGTGACGACGTCCTCGCCGCGGTGGAAGGCGGAGGCGCCGCAGCCCCGGCCCCAACCGCTCCTCGCGCGGCCCCGGCCGACGGAGCGCGCGAAGAGGTGGTCAAGCTGGGCTCGATGCGGCGGGCAATCGCCGAGCACATGGTTCGGAGCCTCGCCACCTCGCCTCACGCCTGGACCCTCCAGGAGGTTGACGTCACCAACCTCGTACGCTATCGCGAGGCTGAGAAGGAGGGCTTTCGGGCCCGGCACGGCGCGTCGCTCACGTACCTTCCATTTGTGGTCCAGGTCGTCTGCGAGGCGATCAAGCAATTCCCGTGGCTCAACTCAACGTGGAGTGACGAAGGGGTGGTGCTCAAGCACTACATCAACATGGGGATTGCCGTGTCCATCCCCGATGGGCTGATCGTCCCGGTGCTGAAGGATGCGGACCAGCAAGGCTTCACCGACCTCGTCAGCTCGATCAACGACCTCGTCACTCGGGCGCGAAGCAAGCAGCTCAAGCCCGACGACGTTCAGGGCGGCACGTTCACTCTTAACAACACAGGTGCCACCGGATCTGTCGCGAGCCAGCCGATCATCAATCAGCCGCAGGCGGCGATCCTCACGACGGAATCCATCGTTAAGCGGCCTGTCGTCATCGGCGATGGAATTGCAGTGAGGGACATGATGAACATGTGTCTGAGCTTCGACCACCGGATCGTCGACGGGATGATGGCCGGCCAGTTCCTCGGCATGATCAAGAAGCGACTCGAAGAATGGAGTGCCGCCAGCATCCAGCTGTGAGCACTGGTACACCTCTGACACCCGCGGCGATCCCTGAATGGATTCGCGTGCGCGTCACCGAAGGCGAGAACTTCAAGGAGCTGAAACAGCTTGTGCGCGGGAGCCGCCTACATACAGTTTGTGAAGAGGCGCGGTGCCCGAACATTTTTGACTGCTGGAACCGCCGCACCGCGACGTTCATGATTCTCGGCGACGTTTGCACACGAGCCTGCAGGTTCTGCGCGGTCACGTCAGGAAGGCCGACCGAGCTCGACCTCGGTGAACCGCTGCGGGTCGCCGAGTCAGTCGCCGAGCTCGGCCTCCGTCACGCTGTCATCACGTCGGTGGACCGGGACGACTTGAAAGATGGAGGCTCTGGCATCTTCGCCCGCACCATCCGCGCCATCCGGCGCCAGAGTCCGGGCACGACTATCGAGGTACTCACGCCAGATTTCCAGGGCGATCTCGAGGCGGTGCGCACAGTTGTCGAGGCGGGCCCTGACATCTTCAACCACAACACCGAGACCGTGCCGCGGCTCTACGCGCGCATCCGGCCAAAGGCCGTTTACGCAAATAGCCTCGCGCTGCTCCGCCACGTGAAGGCCCTGGCTCCGCAGATGGTGAGCAAGTCGGGTCTGATGGTCGGCCTCGGCGAGACCGAGGACGAGCTTCTGGAAGTGTTCCGCAACATGCGCGAGCACGACATCGACGTCCTTACCGTGGGCCAGTACCTGCGGCCGACGAAGAGCCACGCGGAAGTCGTCCGCTACTACCGTCCTGAAGAGTTCGCCAGGCTCAAGGAGCAGGCGCTCGCGATGGGCTTCGGACACGTCGAGGCGGGCCCTCTGGTCAGGTCCTCATACCACGCAGATGAGCAAGTCCCAGCCCGTAAGAGCCTGCTGGCTGGGTAGCACCCGCTACCGGGAGGCCTGGGACCTCCAGGCCGAGATCGTGTCAGCGATCCGAGATGGGCGCGCGCCCGACACCCTCCTGCTTCTAGAGCACCCACACGTTTTCACCATGGGCAAGGCGGCAAGCCCTGACCACGTGCTGTGGGACGAAGGTGAGCGCTCACGGCGAGGTGTAGAGGTGATCTGGTCCGACCGGGGCGGTGAGGCTACCTATCACGGACCCGGGCAGCTTGTCGGCTACCCGATCCTCGACCTCGCGCACTTCGATCTCACGATCCCTGCATACCTGCAGAAGCTCGAGCAGTCGCTAATCGACTACCTGCGCGCGCTGGGAATCGAGTCTGAACGTGGGGAGCCTGGCCTGACCGGCGTCTGGTCGCACGGCGAGAAAGTCGCTGCGATCGGCATCAAGCTGAATCGATCCGTGGTGAGCCACGGCTTCGCGCTGAACCTGACCACCGACCTCGAGTATTTCGACGGCATCGTCCCTTGCGGCCATGCCGACAAGCGTCCGACGTCAGTCGAGGCACTCACCGGAGTGCGCTTGAACACCGAGAACGCGGCCCGCGACTACGCGAGGCATTTCGCTGAAGTCTTTGGAGCTAGTGCTGAGTGGGGCACCTCGGAGTCGGTACTGGCCGCAGGCACGGCCTAACCAAAGGGACTCGACTCCGCGACCCTATACTCGGCCGCACCGAGGGCTCAACTGAATGCTGGCGCTAGCTCTGTCGCTCTCTGACAACCTTCCAGGCTGGCTGCAAGAACCGAATTGGTGGCGGCCGCTGACCCATGCCGTGCGGATATTCGTGCTGCAGCACCAGACGGCGGGCCTGTTCATCGTGATCTTCCTCGAGGAGCTCGGCGTGCCGCTGCCGGCGCCAGGTGACGTCGCTATCGCATATGGCGGATACCTGACGACGACTGGGGCAATCCCGTATCCACTCGCCTATGTAGCGGTTGTGTCGGGAGCCGTGCTCGGAAGCGCCTGCAACCTGACGCTCAGCCGGCGTTACGGTCGGCCATTCATCCAGCGATTTGGGAAATACGTCGGAGTGACTGAAGGCAAGCTGGTTAGAGCGGAGGGGATCTTCAAGCGGTGGGGGCCGTGGGCGATCATATTCGGTCGCCACATTCCGGGCATGCGGATAGTTTTGTCGGCTCTATCTGGAATACTCGGGGTCCCTTATACGGTTTTCATACCGTGCGTATTTGTTTCGGCGTTGATCTGGGCCGCAATCTTCCTGGAAGTGGGCCGGCGCGTAGGGCGTCGTGTCAGGGAGGCCTTCCTTATCTTCCCTGCACACCTCATTCCATGGGTGGCGCTGGGTTTGGCTCTGGCCGTGATCGGGTATCTGGGATATGAGCATGGTTTCAAACCGAAAGGCTGGAGCAGACACGCTGAAGAGCACAGGTGAGCTCGTTCGCCTCGACACAGTCGAGATGGACGAGGACGACGAGATCCTTCCCGACTTCGAAGCCGAGGTCGACGGTAGGCGCGTCTGGGTGACCGCCGTCCTCGAGCGCACTGTCGTCGTCGAGCCGGCGCCAGGCGAGCCGAAGGTGCTTGTCAACCGCCGCCGCCTGATGGTCGATCCGGGCCAGCTCCGCGTGCGCCATCTGGCGAGCAAGGAAGCCGCGCGCAGGGGCCGAGAGGCAGCCCGAGCGCTGCGCATGCAGGAACACAGCTCAGCCGCCTAGGGCCGTCGCCCCTCTGAACCGGGTTCCGTTTAGGTTCTGGTAAAGTTGGCTGCTGCGCGAATTGTTTATTAGTAGCCTACTTCCGCTTCAGCGGTTAACCGCCGCTTAGCCAAGGAACACCCGCATGAGCAAAGTCGTACCGGTCGAGCTTGTTTCGCTGGCCAGCATCGTTCCTCCCCTCAACCACGAGGTCAGCGGCGGCTTCAGTGCGATGGTCGACGGCAAGCAGGTTCGCGTCAGGGCCGTGCTCGAGCGGACCGTCGTCATCGAGCACCAGGAGGGCGGCGAGCGCAGCGTCGTCCGCAAGGACAACTGCATGGTCAAGCCGTCGGCTGTGGTTTTCGTGCCAGGCAACCCCAACAACGGCGTCGGCCCGCGCCAGTGGCGCCGGCTCCCAGGCAAGCCACCCGCGACCCCAAGGGTCGGTCCCTAACCCGCCCCCTCCGGCCCTTCGGGCCACCTCCCCGTAAACGGGGAGGATATTTAGTCGATGTAAGGCTGCGCCACCAGGGTCAGGAAGGCTGGGAACGACTCCGAAAGGGCCACCTCTTCGAAGACCTTGCGCGCCTCGGCAAAGCGCCCCTTCGCCCACAGCTCCTCGCCAAGGCGCTCGCGAACTTTCGCCAGCTCGTCGTCAGCGATCTCCCGCACCAGGTCCTCGGTGACACTCGAGCCCTCGCTCAGCCGCGATGAATGCCTGATCCACTGCCAGACCTGCGACCGCGAGATCTCAGCAGTGGCGACGTCTTCCATAAGGTTGTTGATGGCGGCCGCGCCCACCCCGCGCAGCCACGACTCGATGTACTGGATGCCCACGCTCACATCGAGCCGGAGCCCGTTCTCGGTAATCGAGCCGTCCGGGACCTTCACGTCGATCAGCTGGGCTGACGTGACCGTGACCTCCGGCCGCTGCTTTTCCAACTGGTTCGGTCGCTCGCCAAGCACTTTGTCGAAAGCCTCGGTCGCAGTCGCCACCAGGTCCGGGTGCGCAACCCACGTCCCATCGAAGCCGGCCTGCGCCTCGCGGTCTTTGTCCTCTTTCACCTTCGCAAGCGCCACACGGTTCACCTCTGCGTCGCGCCGTGACGGGATGAAGGCAGCCATCCCCCCCATCGCGTGCGCTCCCCGTCGGTGACAAGTCTTCACCAGCAGCTCGGTGTACGCGCGCATGAATGGCACTGTCATCGTCACCTGCGCGCGGTCGGGGAGCACGAAGTCAGGCCGGTTCCGAAACTTCTTGATGATGCTGAAGATGTAGTCCCACCGCCCCGCGTTGAGACCGCTTGAATGGTCGCGCAGCTCGTAGAGGATCTCCTCCATCTCGAAAGCGGCGAGGATCGTCTCGATGAGAACGGTCGCACGAATCGTCCCACGCGGAACGCCCAACGAATCCTGGGCAAAGTCGAAGACGTCGTTCCAGAGCCGGGCCTCGAGGTGGCTCTCGAGCTTGGGCAGATAAAAGTACGGTCCACTGCCTTTGTCGAGCAGGCGCTTGGCGTTGTGAAAGAAATAGAGACCGAAATCGAAGAGGCTGCCTGAAACCGGCTTCCCCCCGACCTCGAGATGCCTCTCCTCCAGGTGCCAGCCGCGCGGACGGACGACCAGTGTCGCCACCTCCGAGTTGAGCCGATACTCCTTTCCCTCGGGGCTCGTGAAGTCAAGCGTCCGCTCGATTGCATCGATCAGGTTGACCTGGCCTTCAACGAGATTCGCCCACGTCGGAGTGTTGGCATCCTCGAAGTCGGCCATGAACACCCGCGCCCCCGAGTTGAGCGCGTTGATCAGCATCTTGCGATCGGTGGGGCCCGTGATCTCGACCCGGCGGTCCTCGAGGTCCTTCGCGGCAGGAGCCACCTTCCACTCAGACTCGCGCACAGACTTGGTGCTGGACAGGAAGTCAGGCATCTCACCGGCGTCGAGGCGAGCCTGACGCTCGGCACGCAGCTTCAGCAGCTCCAACCGACGGGTCCCGAACTCGCGCTGAAGACCTGCGACGAATTCGAGCGCCTCGGGCGCAAGCACCTCGGCGGCCCGCCCGCTGACCGGGCCCTTGAGCTCCACCTTCTCAGTCGAGGCCATATCAGTCAATTTACTGCTTACGTCCCCGTGAGGCGCGCGACGACCGGCGCGAAGAGCTCGGCCACGTCGCCGGGGATGATCACAAAGGAGACGCCGTAGCGCTCTCGCCGCCGTTGTAGCTCCTCGACCAGCTGGTCGACCGTGCCGATCAGGAAGTGGGGCATATCAAGCACATCATGTGGCCCCGAGCCAAACCCTGCCGCCATCGCGGTCGCGACAGCATCTCGGTCGTCGGTGATGTTGGCGAGAAAGATTGTGACGCTGAGCTCGAGTCGTTCAAAACGATCGCCTGCCGCCTCCCTGATCCACGCAAGCTTCTCGTCTGTCGCCTTCGCCAGCCCCGTCCGCACGAGGTCGCGGTTCACCCTGCCCTCGCGCAGGTCGAAATTCACGTTCACGATGTCCGCCTCGCGCGCAGCCAGGCTCAGCATACGGCGGCCACCGCCTCCGAGCACGATCGGCGGGTAAGGCTTCTGCACGGGAAGTGGGGATCCCTCGATGTCCTTGACCTGGTAGTGCTTACCGCTGAACGAGAATGGGCTGCCGGCGAAGAGCCCCTTGATGATCTGAAGCGCCTCCTCCAGCCTGGTGATTCGCGTGCCCGGGCCATCGAACGGGATGCCTGCCTGCTCGTAGTCGGAGGCGAGCCAGCCGGCTCCCAGACCGAGATCGAACCTCCCATCCGAGAGCAGATCGAGCGTGGCTGCCTCTTTCGCCAGCACGACAGGGTGCCTGTAATCGTTGTCGAAAACCAGAGAACCAACGCGCAGCGTGGTGGTTGCATCCGCGGCCGCCATCAGCGCAGCAATTGGGCCCACCTGATCTGTGAAGTGGTCTGGCAGATAGAGGGCTGAATATCCGAGCGACTCCACCTGGCGCGCCTTGTCCTTCCAGGCACTGGCGCTGGAAGCGCGATGCTCCTGCACGCCGAACCTGAACGGGCGCGGTGTACTCACGGCGCGTAAGTATGCAGGGCTTCGGATCTTGAAACAAAGGTGGTGCCGAGACCCAGATTTGAACTGGGGACACCCGCATTTTCAGTGCGGTGCTCTACCAAGCTGAGCTATCTCGGCACGGCGGATGATTGTATCGGCCGGGAAATGCTGGCGTTCGTGGCATCCTTTCGCGGATGAAGCAGGCGCTCGGCTGGCTGTGGATGGGCGGAGTGATCGCGGCCATCATCGTCCTGCAGGCATTTCAGCGATCGGAACCGCTTGCCTCGATGGACAGGCTTCTCAACGCGGCTCGGGTCGTGGTCCCGCTCGGCATCGCGATAGCGATCATCGGCGCGGGCCTTCTTCTCGGCGCCTGGATCCACGGCATGGTGTTCGACGCCCAGCGCATTCAACCCGGCAAGGTCTCGGGGACCTATGCGGGCCCCAGCCCGAGGGGCGGTTGGAGGATCGGCTTTTTCAGAGGCTGGTTGCTTTGGGGGGCCGAGCTGCACGAGGAATCGGGGATCTCCGAGGTGAAACGGTCGTGGAGCACGGGCGAGTGGCTGACCGAGCACCGATACCTGCGAGCAACCCTGGTCCTGGTGGGATTGCCACTCCTCTTTATCGGGGCGTTCGGCACCACTGCGCTCGTGACCGACGTCACCGGTGTGCGCCTGTTGCTACTCCTCGCCCTCGCTTATGCAGTGGCGCGCCTGGCGTATGCGCTCATCCGCGCATGACGGCCGGTGGTGGGCGGTGATGGTCTCGAACCAACGGCCTCCTGGGTGTAAACCAGGCGCTCTACCAACTGAGCTAACCGCCCGCGACGGTAGGTCAGTCTACCCAGCCGTGAGTGCTTTCAGAGCCGCGTTCAGCTGCGCGTCCTTGGCGTAGCCCACGTCCGGCTTGGTCACATCGAACTCGTCGTTGGGGCTCGCCAGGGTCACCGCCACGTCGGGCGTCAACCCCTTGTGGTCGATGGTCACTCCGTTCGAGAGAAACCACCGCTTGATCGTGAGGTGAACGTCCGACCCGTCGTTGAGCGGGAAATCGAGCTGCACCGATCCTTTGCCGAACGTCGTGGTCCCGACCAGTTTGGCCCGGTTGTGAACCTGCAGAGATCCGGCGACGATCTCCGAGGCCGAGGCGCTGTTTGCGTTGACGAGCACCACCAATGGGATGGAGGGCGCCGCATGCTGCGCGCCGACGTCGTGGCGCTCGACGCTGCCGTTGCGACCGCGAAGCTCAAACGTCTCTCCACTCGTGACGAACTCGCTGATGACGTCATCGGCCGCCGAGATGTACCCGCCCCCGTCATCGCGCAGGTCGAGCACCACGCCCTTGGCGCCGCGAAGCCCCGACGCGAGGATGTCAGCGAACTCCTTGGACGTGGTGGCCCCAAATTGGTAGATGCGCACATACAGGACCTGGTCGCCGATCACCGCGGAGCGCACCGAGGCCACATGGATCTCTGCTCGAATGAGGGCGAACGTCAGTGCTCTACCGGAGCGGTTAATCGTCAGAGTGACCTTGCTCCCGTTGGGGCCCTGGATGGCGGCAGTCGCCTGATCGGAGGTGACCCCCTTCATGTCCTTGTCATCGACCTTCACTATCTGATCACCGGCCTGCAGGCCCGCCTTCGCGGCCGGCGAATCCGGGACCGTACCCGAGATCACCGGATACCCGGCGCTGAAGGTGAGGTAGATGCCGACGCCTGAGTACTGGCCCTGCAGGGAATCCTGCAGGTGCTTGTACTGGGCGGGATCGAAGTAGGCGGAGAAAGGATCGTTGAGGCTCGCTACGAGGCCCTGAAGGGTGCCGTGCGAGAGCTTGGCAGGATCTATGTTCGCGTCCACATAGTTCGCCTGGATCACCTGAATGGCCTGCTGAAGCTCAGTGGTATCGACGCGGCCGACCGAGTGCTGCGCCAGATAAGGAAGAAACGGAGAGCCCGAGAAAACCTGGTCTACGTACAAGCCTGAGACGAACCCGATGAGCGCGACGACCAGGAAGGCGCCACCCAAGCGGGCTGCGCGGAGCTTCATGTCAGCAGACTAGCTAAATCGGAGACCCCACCCGTGCTTCGCACATCCTCCCCGCGACGCGGGGAGGGTTTCGGTCCGGCTCGTCGCCGGACCTCAGCAACCGAGCCAGATACAGGGGTCCTTCCAGTTGTTGTTGACGCGAATCTCGAAGTGGAGGTGGGGCCCAGTCGAGTTGCCCGTCGAGCCCTCGAAGGCGATCAGGCTTCCTCGCGCGATGATCTGACCGCTGCGCAGGCCACGCGCGTACGAGGAAAGGTGCCCGTAGAGAGTCGAGTAACCGTGCCCGTGGATGATGATGATGTAGTTCCCGTAGCCGTAATAGCCCGGGTAGAAATAGATGATCCCGGTGTCGGCTGCGATGATCGGCGAACCCCACGGTGCGGCGATGTCGATTCCGGTGTGGATCCGATTCGGGTACGGGCAGCTCGGCTCGTACTGCTCGAACCAGTAGCTGTTGCAGCCGAAGCCCTGGCTGATGCAGCCGTGGCCGCAGGTCGGCTCCGGCCATTCGAACTGGCCGGTGCCTCCACCGGCCTTGGCCGCTGCAGCCTGATACTTCTTCGCCAGCGCCGCCACGTCCTTGTTGATCTGGGTCCGCTGCGCCTGCAAGACCGCGTACTGGCCGGCAAGCTGGGCTTCCAGCACCGCCTGATACGCGAGCGCGTTATTGAGGGTGTTCTTGTTGTTCTGCATGTCGGCGACCGTCACCTGCTGCTGCCTCAGCAACGACGCGACCTGGCCGCGTTGGATGCCAAGCGCGGTCGAAGCCTGGATCACGTCGGCTCTCTGCTGGCGGAGATCGTTGATGAGGCGCCTATCTGAGTCGATGACCTGCTGAGCGCCGATCATGCGATTCATAAGATCGTTGAAGCTGCTCGCAGTCAGCACGAGCTGCACGTAGTTGATGGCCCCGTGGCTGTCGACATATCGCAAGCGCTGACTCAACAGCTGATCTCGCTCGCTCAGGTGGGCCTTGAGGAAAGTCAGGTCTGCGCTCGCGAGGCGGATCTGCCGGTCGAGGTCGCTGATATTCGACTGCGTTTGAACGATCAGCGCCTGCTGGGCAGCGATCTGATCGTTGAGTCGCTTGATCAGGGTGAAAAGGGCGTCCATCTGCGCCTGGACGTTCTTGATCTGGGAGTGGATGTTGTTCAGCTCACGCTGGTTGCTCACCTGCGACCCGATTCCCTGGTTGTAGGCGAGACAGGCCTGATAGACGGCAGGAGGGTCGCCCCTGTAGCAGTAGATCGCGGCCGTCGCTTGCAGGGCGTTGGGCACCCAGAGGAGAGCGGCAATGACCATGGCTGCGGCAAAGCGGAATCTCAAGGTCAGATCCTCACGAAGCGCCTGACGCCGATGTAGCTCCCAAGTGCGCCAAGCAGCCCACCGCCGACCAGCAGGTCACGAGCGAGGCTCGAGACGAAGCTCGGGTCGTACGAGAGCGGAATGAAGACGAGGTCTGCGTGGAAGCGGTCGACCGCGGGCTGATAGGCGATCACGAGCAGCGCGAGCGCGATGGCCGCGGCGATGAGCCCCGTCATCACACCCTCGATGACAAAGGGCCCGCGCACGAACCATTCAGTCGCGCCGACGAGCTTCATGACCTCGATCTCCTTGCGCCGGTGGTATACCGCGGTCCGAATCGTGTTCATCACGATCACAACCGAGACGACGACGAGGATCACCATCAGCCCGATCGCGGCAAGGTTCAGCCATTGCGACAGCTCGAGCATGCGATTCACGAAGTCGCCCTGATAGTTAGTCGGATCAGTGGGGTCGACTCCTGCCCATCGCCGCCCCATCAGGTCGATCGCGGCGACGTCCTTGAGGTCGAGGACGCGCACCTGGAGCTTGGCGTCGAGGGGGTTGCCTTCGATCTGAGTGGCGAACACCGCATTATTCGGATCCGCCCTGAAGTCGGCGAGCGCCTGCTCCTTGGTGATGAACGTGACTGTCGCGACACGAGGGTCGGCTTTCAGCTGATCCTGGAAGTTATAGACGGTCTGCAGCGGAGTGCCGTCAGCGACATTGATCGAGATCTCGCTGACCTTCAACCTGAAACCGTCGACGACCTGTGAAAAGGCGTGGCCGACGACCAGGTTGACGCCGGCGAGGATGAGGATGAGCGTGATCGACAGAACCGCGGCCAGGCTGACCGCCAGGTTCCGCCAGAAGCTCTGCCAGGCGCTACTGAGCGCGAATTTGAGGTTTCGTAACTTCATCATGGTATCGGCCTGAACGATCGTCCCTTGCGATCTGCCCGCCTTCGATGGCGATGACTCGACGGCGCAACAGGTCGACGATCTCGCGGTTGTGTGTCGCCATCACGACGGTGGCGCCACGGGCGTTGATGCGAAGAAAGAGCTGCATGATCTCCCACGCTGTCGCGGGGTCGAGGTTGCCAGTCGGCTCGTCGGCGATGATGAAACGCGGTGCGTGCACGAGAGCACGCGCGATGGCGACGCGCTGCTGCTCGCCGCCCGACAGGTTCGCCGGGTAGGTCATCTCCTTCGCGGAGAGGCCCACTGTGTCGAGCGCCTCGGCGACGCGCGATTGCACGAGGCGATCAGGCTCGCCGAGCACACGCAGGGCGAAAGCGACGTTCTCGTAGACGGTGAGATTCGGGAGGAGCTTGAAGTCCTGGAAGACGAGGCCGATCTTGCGTCGGTAGCGGGGAAGCTGGCGCCTCTTCATGCGGCCGAGCTCGATCCCTTCGACGAAGATCTTGCCCTTGGTCGGCTTCTCTTCCCTGATCAGCAGGCGAACGAGAGTTGACTTGCCTGCGCCCGATGGTCCGACGAGGAAAAGGAAGTCGCCTTCGGGCACGACCAGGTTGACATCTCGAAGGGCCTCGGTGCCCGTCGGATAGGTCTTCCAAACGTGTTGGAAGCTGATGATTGGCCGGCTGTCAAAATCTGGTGTTAGGACCATAAGCTGAATCTCTTGCAGTGACGTAAGGCGGTCGCGGGCGCGCCCGGCTAAGTAGCGGGCAGTATAACGCATGCCCCCTCGTGATCCAAATAGTGGGAAATGGTCCAAACACGTATGTAACGGAGGGGCGGAATTTAGCTTGCGGTCCCCCACCTGGCGAAGCTAAAGCTTCGCCTGTCCTCCCCGGCGGAGCCGGGGAGGTGACTTATTTAACCGCCTCGCGGCGCTGACTTAATTTCCAGCTCAAATAGCTCTCGATGAACGGGTCAAGCTCGCCGTCCAGCACCGCCTGGGCGTTCCCGAACTCGAATCCGGTCCGCACGTCCTTGACGAGCGTGTACGGCTGCAGCACGTAGTTGCGGATCTGGGAGCCGAACTCGGCAGGCAAGATCTGGCCGCGGATCTGATCGAGCTGCGCCGCCGCCTCCTGTTGCTGTCGCTGGAACAGCCTCGCCTTCAGCACCTTCATTGCCATCTCGCGATTCTTCATTTGAGAGCGCTCGTTCTGGCATGTGACCACGATGCCTGTGGGCAGGTGGGTGATTCGAATGGCGGAGTCGGTCTTGTTGACGTGCTGGCCGCCTGCGCCAGTCGACCTGTAAGTGTCGATGCGCAGGTCCTGCGGATTGATGACCACCGCGGCCTCATCGGCGCTCTCCAGCTCGGGCATCACCTCCACCAGCGCGAATGAGGTGTGGCGCCGGTGGTTCTGGTCGAAGGGCGATATTCGCACCAGCCTGTGCACTCCGTGCTCGGACCTCAGCAGTCCGTATGCGCGAGGGCCGCGGATTATGAAGGTCGCGCTCTTGAGCCCTGCCTCTTCCCCAGGTGAGGTTTCGAGGATCTCGGTCTCGAAGCGCTTGCGCTCCGCCCATTTCAGGTACATGCGCATCAGCATCTCGACCCAGTCCTGGGCCTCTACCCCACCCTGCCCGACGGAGATCGTGATCACTGCGTTGTGATTTGCGTACGGGTCCGTGAACAGCAGGTCGAGCTCGCGCGAGCGCAGCTCCGTGGTCACGGCAGCCCGCTCCTGCTCCACCTGCTCATGGAGCTCAGCGTCCCCTGCCGCCAGCTGATCGAGCTCGATCAGGTCGCGGGCACGCTTCTCCAGCCGATCCCAGCCGGCGATCAGCTGGCGGTGGTCGGCAGCCTCTCGCGCCATCTGACTGGCGCGCGCGGGATCATCCCAGACCCCTGGTTGGACGAGCTGCTGCTCGAACTCATCAGCCTTCTTGGCCTTGGCGGCAAGGTCAAAGATGCTCCTTGAGCTCGATGGTCCGATCCAACAACTCCTTGGGGCTCAGTTCCGCATCCATTCCAACTCTCCTCTCAAATCAAAGCCATCGTCGCAGGGTTGGCCCGGCTTCGCCGGGCCATGACTCGACTTGACAACATCGACACTCAAGCGTCGCGTCACTCCGGGGGGCCAGTGGGGGGATCCTGATCCCCCTGCTTCATTTGCCGTGACAGCGCTTGAACTTCTTGCCCGACCCGCACCAGCATGGATCGTTGCGCCCGACTTTAGCCGCAGAGCCCTGCGTCGCGCCGGCTCCTGTTGCTGATCCAACCGCGGCTCGCGGACGTGGCTTCGGGGCGCCATTGCGGCCAGCCGCTCCATCCGGATCCCCAGGGCCACTCTCCAGCACCTGGCGGACGATGGGTGGCGTTGGTGGTGGCGGCGCATTGCGGGTGACCTGCACCCTGAAGATGCCGGCGACGATCGAGCCCTGGATCCTCTCTCGAAGCTCGTTGAACATTTCGAACGCCTCGTTCTTGTACTCGACCAGCGGATCTCGCTGCCCGTAAGCCCGCAAGCCGATGCCCTCGCGGAAATGCTCCATCTGGGTGAGGTACTCCATCCACTGCCAGTCGATCGTTCGCAGCATCAGGTCGCGCTCGACCAGCGGCATCAGGTCGGCGCCCACCTCCTCGACCTTCTTGTCGTAAGCCTCGGCTGCGGCGGCTGTCAGGTGCTCGACAAGCGCCTCGCGCCCTCTCAGCAGAACTTCATCAGGGATCTGCGAGCCAGGCTCGATCGGCAGGTAGGCCGACAGGTAGCGCACCAACCCGTCCATGTCCCAGTTCTCCGAATGGCGGTTCTCGCAGTGAGCGTCGACTCCCTTCTGGACGAGGTCGCCCACATAGGAAAGGATGTTGCCTCGCGTGTCGGCGCCCTCGAGCACCTTGCGCCGCTCCTCGTACACGATCTGGCGCTGCTTGTTCATAACGTCGTCGTACTCGACGACGTGCTTGCGAGCATCGAAGTGCATCCCCTCGACCTTCTTCTGCGCGCCGGCGATGGAGTTGGCAACCCAGGAATGCTCGATCGGCTCGACCTCGAGCGTGTCCATGAGCCTGCCTATGCGATCCGCTGCCGGGCCGAAGATTTTCATCAGATCGTCCTCGAGGGAGATGAAAAAGCGGCTAGACCCAGGGTCGCCCTGCCGCCCTGCACGACCGCGCAGCTGGTTGTCGATGCGCCTGCTTTCGTGGCGTTCGGTGCCGATGATGTGCAGGCCGCCGACGTCGGTGACGCCGGCGCCGAGCACGATGTCGGTACCACGCCCTGCCATGTTGGTGGCAATGGTGACCGCCGCGGGCTGGCCTGCCTCCGCGACGATCGCGGCCTCGCGCTCATGCTGCTTCGCGTTGAGCACGTTGTGCTTAACGCCACGCTTCTCGAGCATCCGCGAGAGGCGCTCCGACTTTTCGACCGAGACCGTGCCGACCAGCACCGGCCGCTTCTCCTTGTTCATCTCAGCGATCTGGTCGATGACTGCCTCGAACTTCGACTTCTCTGTCTTGTAAATGAGGTCGGGACTGTCGGTGCGAACCATCGGGCGATGCGTGGGGATGATCACGACGTCGAGCCCGTAGATCTTGTGAAACTCTTCAGCCTCCGTCAGCGCGGTACCTGTCATGCCCGCCAGCTTTTTGTACTGCCTGAAGTAGTTCTGCACCGTGATCGTCGCGATGGTCTTCTGCTCCTGCTGGACCTTGACGCCCTCTTTGGCTTCGACCGCCTGGTGCAGGCCGTCTGACCACCGCCTTCCCGGCATCGTCCGGCCCGTGAACTCGTCGACGATGATCACCTCGCCATCCTTGACCAGGTATTCCTGGTCGCGCCGGAACAGCGTTTTCGCTTTCAGAGCCTGGTTGATCTGGTGCGCCTCGATCACGTTCTCGAGGTCATAGATGTTGCGAATGCCGGTCCAGCGCTCCATCTTCGCAATGCCTGCCTCGGTCAGCGAAGCGGACTTGTGCTTCAAGTCGACCTCGTAGTCGTCACTTTCAACGAGGCGACCGGCCCACCTCGCGTACTCGTAGTACTTCTCGGTGGACTCCTCCGACTGGCCCGAGATGATGTGCGGTGTGCGGGCCTCGTCGATGAGGATCGAGTCGACCTCGTCGACTATCGCGTAGTTCAGCGTGCGCTGGGCGCATTGGGCGAGGTCGCGAGCCATGTTGTCGCGCAGATAGTCGAAAGCGAGCTCGGAGTTGGTGGCGTATGTGATGTCGGCGAGATAGGCCTCGGTCTTCGTCACAGGGCGCAGATGCTGGAGCCTGGTGTCACCGTGAGTCTCGTCGAGAAACTCCGGGTCGTAGAGGTAGGTCGCTTCGGTGCCTACGTTGATACCGACGCTGAGGCCCAGCAGGTGATAGATCGGTGCCATCCAGCCCGCGTCACGACGAGCCAGGTAATCGTTGACGGTGACAAGGTGCACGCCCTTGCCGGCCAGAGCGTTGAGGTATAGCGCAAGGCTCGCCACCAGGGTTTTGCCCTCTCCTGTCTTCATCTCGGCGATCCGGCCCTGGTGCAGCACGATGCCGCCCACCAGCTGGACGTCGAAGTGGCGCAGCCGGATGGTGCGGCGGCCCGCCTCGCGGCACAGGGCGAAAGCCTCGATCAGGAGCTCGTCGAGGTCCTCTCCCTCCCTTGCCCGCTTGCGCAGCTCGTCCGAGCGGGCGCGCAAAGCAGCATCGTCGAGGGCCTGCAGCTCGGGCTCGAGCTGGCTGATGGCGGCCGCCACCGCGAGGTGGCGCTTGATCTCGCGCTCGTTGGGGTCGAAAAGCTTCGTCAGGCTGGGCACTGGAACTAGGTTACCGGGAAGCGGGAAAGCCCAAACTCAGCCGGAGCGGTCCCTAAGGCACGATCGGCTCGATTACCCCTACGGAGCCGTCAGAGCGCCTGAAGGCCACCTCGACAAGGCCCGAGTCCTCGTTGAGGAAGACGTGGAAGCTCTGCCCGTCCGATTGCAGCTCCGAGATCGCATCCTCGACCGACATCGGCCGCAGCTTCATCCGAATCCTTTCCGGCTCCCCCGCCCGCCCGGAATCGTCCTCGTCACGCTGGGGAACGCGGACTGGCGAGACCGCCAGCTTTCGGTTCGTGCGCTTCTCCTTGAGCTTGACCACCTGGCGGTCGATCTTGTCAAGGGCGAGGTCGAGGGCGGATTGCCCGTCGGCGCCACTCTCATGGGCCGAGAGGACAGGCGTGCGCCTGCCGTCGATGTGGACGTTGATGCGGCAGAAGACCGTGGCCAGCCCGCTGCGCTTTCGTTCCTCGGTGAACTCCACCTCGGCCTCCGCCACTTTGCCGAAATGGCGCGCGAGGCGGGCAAGCTTGCCCTGTGCATACTCGGGCAAGCCCGGATCGAGACTACCCGTGCGGTCGTGCAGTACGACCTTCACAAGCCGAGTATAGGGTCTGCCCGAACCGGTTGCCGGCGCGCGGCGCGCCCCGTTTTACTTCGTCGAGGGCTTGTATCCGGCAGGCGGCGGGAACAGGGTGAGGATCTCCTTCGGCAGCGGAATTCCCTGCGCGAAGATGCGGTCCAGGATCTTCGGTCGCAGACCGCTCGGCTTGAACTCCGCGATGACCTTTCCCTCGGCCGTAGCGCCCTTCTGCTCGAGCAGGAAGATGTCCTGCATCGTGATGACCTCTTGCTCCATTCCCATGATCTCAGAGATGGCGGTCACCTTGCGCGACCCGTCGCGAAGGCGGTTGAGCTGGCAGATGATGTTGATGCCAGCAGCGACCTGCTGTCGGATGGCCTTGATCGGAAGATCGACGCCTGCCATCAGCACCAGGGTCTCAAGCCTGGCCAGCGCGTCGCGCGGGCTATTGGCGTGAATCGTGGTCATCGAGCCGTCGTGTCCGGTGTTCATGGCCTGGAGCATGTCCAGCGCCTCACCGCCACGGCACTCGCCGACGACTATGCGCTCGGGGCGCATGCGCAATGCGTTGATGACAAGGCGCTGGATCGTGACCTCGCCCTCCCCGTTGATGTCGCGGGGGCGGGTCTCTAGGCGGCACACATGCTCCTGGTGCAGCTGGAGCTCTGCCGCGTCCTCGATGGTGACGATGCGGTCCTCGACAGGGATGAAGCCTGAGAGCACGTTGAGGAAGGTCGTCTTGCCGGTACCGGTGCCGCCAGAGACGATGATGTTGGCCTTGGCCAGCACCGCCGCTTTCAGGAAGCCGAAACCTGCTTCGTTGCAGCTGCCAAACCGGATGAGGTCCTCGACCTGGAACGGGTCCCTCGAGAACTTGCGCACTGTAAGTAGCGGGCCGTTCAATGCCAGCGGCCGGATCACGGCGTTGACGCGGGAGCCGTCGGCGAGTCGAGCATCACAAAGAGGCTGGCGCTCGTCGATGCGGCGGCCGACGGTGCGCACGATGAACTGGATCACGTTGAGGAGCTGGTCTTCGTCGGTGAACTTGATGTTGGTGAGGACCACCTTGCCACCCATCTCAACGTAGACGTGGTCGCTTCCGTTGACCATGATCTCGGTTACACGGTCGTCACGGATGAGCGGCTCGATCGGCCCGAGCTGCTGGTAGTACTCATCGATGTTGATACCTGGGATCCGAACTGCCATTCATTAGCCTCCGCGCTGTAATACCGGACGCCGACCCACTATAAGCGGGTCGCCACCTCCCCGTTCCTGTTAGACGATCACTCTGGCGACCGAGGCGCCGAACACGGGGCCCGACCCGGATGCCCTCAAAGCTGCCGCACAGGCGTCAAGAGTGGCGCCCGTGGTGGCGACGTCGTCGACCACCAGGAGCGATCGCCCGGTGAGATCGGCGCCCCGCCATGCGAACGCGCCGCGCACGTTCTCCAGCCGCCACAGGCGGTCGTGCCCGACCTGGGGCGGGGTATTGCGCGTCCTGACCAGCTCACCAGCCGGCTCTCCAAGAGCAAGCCGCTTCCGTAGCTCCCTGGTGAGGAGCTCGGCCTGGTTGAAGCGCCGCTCGCGAAGCCGGCGTCCGTGAAGGGGTACCGCGAGCACCCAGCTGGCCGCCACGCCCTCGACCACCAGCCGCTCCGCAAGCAGCTGCGCAAGCGGCCTCGCCAGCTCGCGCCACCCTTCGTACTTGAAGCGTTGGATCGCAAGCTCGATCGGGCCTTCATATGCGACGGCTGAACGCAGCCTAGAAAGTGACCTAAGTCGCCACCGGCAGCCACACTGCCTCTGAGCGGACTCGACCTCCACTCCACATCGCCTGCACATCGGTTCCTCGAGGCGCCTTATCCTCGCGCTGCACAGCTCGCAGAGCCACGAACCGACCACCCTGCAAGCACCGCACCTCGGCGGCAGCACGATGTCGATGGCGCGAGAGAGCACGCAGCGAAATTACCGCGCCGGTCAACCGTCTCTTTACAGGAGGATCTGGTCCCCCGGCTGCAAATCGATTTCGGCCGTCGAACCCGCGGGCAGCTCGAGGACGCTGTGCGCACCCCAGACGAGCCATACGACTCCCGACCACGGGGGCAGACTCGGATAGACCTTCTTGACGCGCTCCTGCCGATCGAGGAATACGGCGTCGATCGCAAATCTCATGAACAGCATGTGAATGCTGCCACCTTCGCACGGATTGATCCACATGCCGCGACCGGGCTCGAGCCGCCTCCTGAACATGAGGCCGATGCCGCGGCCGATGAATGTGCGCGGCACCTCGAGCTCTTCAGCAAGGACGTTTCCAGTCCTCTCGTGTACCGCTCGCATGAAGGATTAGCCTAACGAGAGCGCATGGACTTTGAGAACGACGGCGTTCGCCTGCACTACGAGATCCATGGACCGGAGGACGCTGCGCCCATCGTGCTCGTTCACGGTTTCGCCTCCGACTACAAGCTCAACTGGGTCGGCACCCGATGGCAGGAGACGCTGACAACAGCCGGCCATCGAATCATCGGGCTCGACTGCCGCGGCCACGGCAGCAGCGACAAGCCGCACGACCCGGCCGCCTACTCCCTCGACATCATGGCCGCCGACGTGCGCCGCCTTTTGGACCACCTCGACATCGTGAGCGCGGACTACCTTGGTTACTCGATGGGGGCCCGCATCGGCGTGCAGGCCATGATCGAGTACCCCAAGCGACTGCGAAAGGTTGTTCTCGGTGGAATCGGCTGGGGCGGCGCTTTCCACGCTGCCGAAGACATCGCCAAGGCTTTCCGCGACGAACCCACGAACAGCCCGGTGGCAAAGACGTTCTTGGATTTCGCCAAAGGCAGGCCGTCGAACGACCTCGAGGCGTTGGCTGCCTGCATCCTCGGACCTCAGCCAGAACCCGAAGCATCAGAGTTCGCATCCATCAAGAACCCAGTGCTTGTCGTAGTCGGAGACCAGGACGACATCGTCGCCGAGGTCGATCGGCTCGTCGAGAGCATTCCAACCGCGAAGCTCGTGTCCATAACCGGCCGGAATCACATGTCAGCGGTGCCGGCCAAGGAATTCAAGCAGGCGGTACTGGACTTCCTCGCGGGCGACTAGCGGTTTCTTTGGTGGAAGCGGACCTTCCGTCTTGTCCTTGTTGCGTTCCCCGGCGCAACGATCGAGATGCTCCCGTCTGGTTCCAAAACTCCGAGTTGCACGTCCTTGACGTCGGCGACTCCGTGCTCCCGCATCGCTGTCTCGGCTTCCTCCTGGTCTACCCCCTCACGCTTCATGACTTCAGTCAGGTACTTGCCATCCTGGATGATCACCGCGGGCGCCGCCGCCAGGATGCGGTGAAAACGCGGTATCCGGTCCAACCTCGCCACGCCGGCGTTCGTCAGCACCAGGGCCAGGATGAGCACAACGCCGCCCCCAATCGAGTTGTCAGGGCCAGTGATTGCAGGTTGCAGCGCGTTGGCGACGAGCAGGATGAAAACAAGGTCGTAGAGCGTGAACTGCCCGACCTCGCGCTTGCCGAAGATACGCAGCGCCACGAGCAGCGCGACATAGATCAGTACAGCGCGGAGAACCAACTCCCAAGCCGGGATACTCGGCAGCAGGGATGCCAGGTGCGTTGCCTTCCCGTCAGCTCCTGGGCTTCAACAGGATCAGCGCCGCGGGTCCGAGCAGAACGATCCACAGCGTCGGGAAGATGCAGCCCACCATCGGCAGCATCATCTTCAAGGTCGCCTGGGCCGCTTTCTCCTGAGCGCGCTGGCGGCGCTTGCGCCGCATCTCGTCGGCCTGGATCCGAAGGATCTTGCCGATACCCGTGCCGAACTGCTCTGACTGGATGATCGCCTGGATGAAGTTGTGCAGGTCGTCGACCCCGCTGCTCCTCCCCATCTCGTCCATGGCCTCCAGCCGCGGGCGGCCGAGGCTCACCTCGCGAAGTACCTTGGCGAACATGTCCGAAAGCGCGTTCTTGTACTTGTCGGTCACCCGTGCGAGCGCGGCGTCGAATCCAAGGCCGGCGTCGACCGCGATCACCAGCAGGTCCATGGCGTCAGGAAGGCCCTTCTGGATCTGGGCGCGGCGCGCGTCCACCTTCTGCTTAAGCCACAGCACAGGGAGGAAATAGCCGAGGCCCGCGCCGACCACGAGGCCACCCACCGTGTAGACGAGGCCGCCCATGAGCAGGCCCAGCAGCAGGCCGACCGCCGCCATGACCGCGGCGGCAACAAGCCTGACCGCCCCGAAGTCCGCCGGGGTGAGGTTGCCAGGCCGTCCCGCCATCTCGAGCCTGTTGTCCAGGTCCTGCGCTGCCTTCTGCGGCGTCGACCTTGAAAGCATGCTTCCGAGCCGCTCGATGGCCGGCCGCAGGAAGCGCTCGCTGAACGGCCTCGACAGCTCCACCTCTTCGAGGGTGAGTGGCTTGTCGCTGCCTGCCGCGCCGTAAACCTGGAGGCGCTGCTGGACCATCAGGGCGGTGTTGGTCTGGGGCGTGCGCGCGAGCCCGATGAAGATCATCAGGATGCCCAGGCCGACGACGATCGCGAGGAGAAGGGTTACTGACATCAGTTCATACCTCGATGGCGACCACGCGCCGGATGATGAGGTTGCCGATGAAGATCATGAAGCAACCGATCGCGATGAGAATCCAGCCAATGAAGTTATCGAACATGGGCCGGAAGTAGGTAGGGGTGACGAAGTACATGAACACCGCCAGCACGATGGGCAGGAAGGTGATCAGCGTCCCTGATGCTCTCGCCTGCGCAGTCAGCGTCGCGATCTCGCCCTTGATCCTGACCCGCTCGCGGATCGTGTAGGCGATGTTGTCGAGGATCTCCGCCAGGTTTCCACCCACTGTGCGGTGAATCGAGTAGGCGGTGGCGACAAGATCGAAGTCAGGGCTCTCCACGCGCTTGGTGATGTTCTGGAGGGCTTCGTCAGGCGAGCCACCAAGGTTCATCTCGCGGACCGCACGCCCAAACTCATCAGCGATCGGCGGCACCGCGTTCTTGGCCACGGTGTCGATCGCCTGCGCGAACGAATACCCTGCCTTGATCGCGTTAGACAGCAAGGTGAGGGTGTCGCCCAGCTGATTGTTGAAGGCCTTCAGGCGGGCGCCGATGCGGTACTTCACGTAGCGGCCAGGAATGATGTAGCCGATGAACCCCGCGATGAACAGCTCCGGCACGCTGCCGAGAGTGAACCCGAAGCGAAGCCCCGCGACCAGCACGAGGAGGACGGTGCTGGCGATCTGGATCATGAAGAACTCCGACGTTCGCAGCTTCAGGTCCGCGCGTATCAGTTGCTCGGCAACGGAAGGCTTGCCCTTCTTGAGGTCACCTCTGCCCATCCTGTCGGCGGCCGGCTGGAAGAGACGGTTGAGGCTTTCCCTCATGCCGCTCGCGGGTGGGAGCGCAGTCGCGCCGGCAGTGGTGACGCCGTATGCGGCAAGCCTGGCCTGAAAGTCCTCAGCACCGCCTGCGGAACGCCGCATGCGGTAGATGCCAAACATGAAAAGGAAAACACCCGCAAAGGCGATGAGAGCGAACACCAACGAAGTCGACAACTGCGGCATCAGGGACCTCCTAGACGGTCAGTACAGCTTATCCGGGGGTGGCTGGGGCGTGGGGTTGAACAGCGACTCCGGAACATCCTCGCCCTCGGACTTGAGATGCTCCATACGCATCGGGATGACGCCAGTGGCGGTGTGATAGCCGACGGCCTTGCCCTCGGGGCTCACGCCAAGCTGCTTGAACAGGAATATCTCCTGGTACTGGACGTCTCCGTCCTTCATCCCGATGACCTCGGCGACGCTCACTATGCGCCGGATACCGCCGCGGAGGCGGGACTGCTGAACGATGAGGTGGATGGCGGCGCCGATCGTCTCGCGGATGGCCCGTGAGGGAAGGTCCTGTCCTGCCTGGAGCACCAGGGTCTCCAGCCGGACCAGAGCCTCGTGAGGGTTGTTGGCGTGGAGCGTCGACATCGACCCATCGTGGCCGGTATTCATTGCCTGGAGCATGTCGAGCGCCTCGCCGCCACGGCACTCTCCGACGATGATGCGGTCGGGGCGCATACGCAGGCAGCTCTTGACGAGCTCCCGGATCGGCACCGCACCCTTGCCCTCGACGTTGGGCGGTCGCGACTCGAGCTGAATCCAGTGAGGCTGCTGCAGCTGGAGCTCGGCGGCGTCCTCGCAGGTGATGAGCCGCTCGGTCTCCGGGATGAATGACGAGAGGATGTTGAGGAGGGTGGTCTTACCGGAACCGGTGCCCCCGGAGACCAGGATGTTGAACCTGGCACGAACGCAGGAGCGAAGAAACGTCATCAGCTCCGGGCTCGCGGAGTGGAACCGGTTGACGATGTCGGTGGGTCCCCACTTTTCCTTGGTGAACTTCCGGATGGTCAGGCAGGGGCCCTTGAGAGCGATCGGCGGGATGACCACGTTGACACGAGATCCGTCCTTGAGCCGGGCGTCACAGATCGGTGTGGACTCGTCGACCCTGCGTCCGACAAGGCTGACGATGCGGTCGATGACCTGGCGCATCTGCCGGTCTGACTCGAAGGTGACGGCCGACAGAGCAGGCTCGCCGCTCTTCTCGACGTAGATCTGCTTCGGGTGGTTGGCCATGATTTCAGTGATGTTCGGGTCGGCGAGCAGCGCCTCAAGAGGACCGAGGCCCAGCACGTCGTCAAGGACCGAGTCGACAAGGCGCTCCTTGTCGGTCTTGGTCATCGTCATCGCTGTCGTACGGAAGTACTCATCGGCGAGCTCGACGATCTTTTCGCGAACTCCGGTCTTGTTGCTCGAGTCGATCTGATCGGCGAAGCGTTCGATCAGCTTCGCGTGGATCTGGACCTTGGCGGCGGTGAACGCCGGTGGCGCCTCACCTACAGCCGGCGCCCGCGGCGCGGCGCTCACTGGAGGAGCGGTGGCGGTTGGGCTCGGCCTCGGGACCGTCGACGTGCTGTATGAGCTGGCTCCGCCCGGGGCGGTCGCCGCCGCGGGCCCGTTACTCGCCGGACCCGTGACGGGAACGCCCGTCTGGTTCTGCTTGACCCTGTCGAGCAGACCCATCGTCAGCTGCCGCCGGGGCGGAGCTCAGAGATCACGAGTTCAGCGTTGAGAAGTGGTACCGGGCGTCGACCTGCTTGACGGTGACGCCATGAGCGGCGTCGACGGTCTGGCACGTCGGGTCAGGGGCCGAAGGGGGCTGTGCCAGGTAGTCGGCGAACGACTCCAGGGTGTACTTGACCTGCATGGTGGACAGAAACCAGGTCAGGTACTCGGCGTCGCACTGGGTCATCTCGACCGTGAGGCTGGACGTCACTCCGCCGACCGGCGCCGAGCCGCCGACAGTGGCAGCGCCGCTGGCGGGTTGGATGTTCGCGGTCGCGGGCCCCAGCCCGATGATCCTGACGTTGGTGAACACGGTCTTGCTCACGTTGGGGCTCCCGGGCGTACCTGTCGTGGGGGCCGCCTTCTTAGAGGGGAAGTCGGAGGTCTTACCGGATGCGACCACCGTGATGTAGTCGCCCAGGGTGATGTGACCGGCGACACCAGTCTGCTCGCTCGTGGGAATCGTCAAGGCGACGTAGCCACTGGCGAGGGGCAGATACGCGGGTGCGGAGCCGGCCGAGATGAGGCCGATGTCCTTGCCGAGCATGTCCTTGGTGATGACATTGCCCTTGGTTATCTGGATCTGCGCGATCAGTCCAATGACGTCGTTCACATTCGTATATATGTTGGTCACGTTGGTCGAGACGTTCTTGAGCGTGTCGAGATCGTCCTTGGTGATCGTGTGACGCAACGCGATCGGTCCCTTGGCGACCACGACGGTCTGGGTCGGGCCGCCGCCGATTGGGCCTCCCCCGCCAATGCTGCCGAGAAGGTAGACACCCCCGGCGGCGACCAAGGCCAGTATCAGGCCCACAATGATGAAAAGACGACTTCCCCCGCCGCGGGGTCGTGCTGGTGCTGCTGTGGCCAAGGGTTTAGGTCACCTCCGAATAAGTGTTCTTCAAGAGTGTCGCCATTGTAGCGATGGGGTACCGGGATCGCTCCCCCTGATGTGAGAGAGCCCCTTTCGGGGCTCTCTACTTTGAAGGTGCGACTACGTTGGTTCTCGTTAGCCGAGAGCGGCTACGACGTTCGAGAACACGTTCTTGATCTGGTTGCCCATCGTAAGAAGGATCACGATGACCACGATCGAAACGAGGACGAGGATCAGAGCGTACTCAACCATGCCCTGGCCTTCCTGACGGGTCGTAAGACTGCGGAGCTTCCAGTAAAGACTCAACATTGCATTCACCTCCTTTTTCCAGAACTACGGCTTGTTACTCAGCTAGACGGCCCCAGCCCGGGTTTCTTGCGGGCTTTTGACCGTCTGCGCCGGTGATCCTACAGAAGAGTCCCAAGGGAGGTCAATTCCTTAGCGGAAATCTCGGCTGCAGGGGGGGCGCCGGCACCCGGCTGCTAGATTGGCGCCGGGAATGATGCCCACCGGCGTCGAGGATGATGTGCGAGAAGAGGGCCCAAACCAGGCGCCTGCCAAGGCACCTTTGAGCCGCGGGCGCTACTGGCGGGAGCTGCTTTTCAGCCGCCTGGTCCCTGCCCTTTTCTTCAGCGTCTTTCTTGCCAGGTACCTGCTTACCGTCTGGGACAGCCTTCACTCCATCCGGCAGCCCTCCGACTACCTGTTCGTCGGCCAGCAGGTGCTGGCCCTCGCCTACTTCACCATGCTCGTCGTCCTGTACAGCACGCGGCTCCCGGCGCGCGGCACCGACCACCGGGTCGCCGTCATCTTCATCGCCTTCACGGGAACCTTCTCGGCCATCGTTGCCAGCTTCCTTCCAGGTGGGGAGCG
Organism: Candidatus Dormiibacterota bacterium; assembly: GCA_036844615.1. Lineage (GTDB taxonomy): Bacteria > Chloroflexota > Dormibacteria > Dormibacterales > Dormibacteraceae > Palsa-872. The sequence continues at coordinate 27,573 of DAIUFK010000022.1, forward strand.
CCATGAGTGGCTGGTGCTGCCCGCCGACATCCTCGCCACGGCAGGCCTCGCGTACGCCGTTTGGGGCCTTGCCTATCTCCGCCGGTCCTTCTCGATCATCCCGGAGGCCCGCCGCCTCGTCACCGGTGGGCCGTACAGGTTCAGCCGGCACCCTGTTTACCTGGGCGAGATCGTCACGGCGATCGGGATCAACCTGGCGACCGGCGGTTGGCCGAGCGCCCTCGCAGTCCTTTACTTCGTGATCTGCGAGGTGCTCAGGATGCGCTGGGAGGAGGGGGTCCTTGCGCGCGCCTTCCCCACCGAATACCCGGCCTATGCCGCGCGAGTCTCTCAGTTCTTACCCAACCCGCTGAAGGTCCTGCGCTGAGCATCGGCTCGCGGCTGACCGAGCGTCTCAGCGCCCGCACGCTGCTCATCGGCGGCGTGATGCTCGCCGTCCTCATGCTCTTCACTGCAGGGATCCAGGACCCCGACTTCTGGTGGCACCTGAGGGTCGGCCGCTGGATGGTCGAGAACGGCAGGCTGCCATCGCACGACCTGTTCACGTACACCGTCCCGGTCCACGTCTGGACCGACCACGAGTACCTCACCGAGGTGCTCATGTGGCTGGTGTACTCCGCCACCGGCGCCGTCGGCATCGCCATCCTCTTCGGCCTCGTCACCTGGGCCGGCTTCTGGCTGATCTACCGCCAGGTCAGGCGCCAGCCATTTGTCATCGTCGGCCTCGGGCTCGCTCTCGGCGCGCTGGCGGGGTGGCCGATCTGGGGGCCGCGGGCACAGATGATCACCTTCGCCCTCAGCTGCCTCGAGCTGTACTGGCTGCAGGGATACCTGAGCGGCCGGAGCCGCGCCCTCAACTTCTTCCCTCTTGTGATGGCGGTCTGGGCCAACCTGCACGGCGGGTGGGTGATCGGCTTTGCCTGGCTCGGCGTGGCCCTTGTCGCGGAGCTCGTGGGCTGGGCCTGGGATCGCTCAAACCCCGCGCACAGGGCTCACGTGCGATTTCTCGCGATCATCACCGCCGCATCGCTGGTGGCGGTGCTCGCCACCCCGCACGGACTCAGCCTCTATCTGTATCCGTTCCAGACCCAGGGCAGCGTGGCGCAGCAGAAGCTCATCGTCGAGTGGTTCTCGCCCGACTTCCACCAGACCTACCTGCGCCCCTTCGAGGCGATGGTGTTCATAGTGATCGCGGGGTTCGCGCTCAGGCGGCCACGCCTCTACGAGTTCCTGCTCACGATGGCCGCGCTCGGGTTGGCCCTCCAGTCGGTGCGCCACGTCGCGCTGTTCGTGGCGGCCGCCACCCCGGTCATGATCGGCAGCTATTCGGAGTACTGGAAGGAGCTGGCGAGAAGCCGGGGCTGGAAGTTGAGCCTGCCGGCGAGGCCGCTGTTCGCCGCGACCACGGCAGTCGTGCTGGTGGTCGTTTTCCTGGTTGCCCTTTTCAAGATCGACTCGGACATCAGTCCCACGGTGCAGCAGAAGCTCGACGCCGACAGCTATCCCATCGCCGCCGCCGACTGGCTTGCCGCGCACCCGGAGGTCGGCACGCGAATGTACAACCAGTACGGCTGGGGCGGCTACCTCGCGTATCGGTTTTACCCCGATCCCAACCGAAGGGTCTTCATCTTCGGCGAGGCCGAGCTGATGGGCGACCCTCTGCTCAACCAGTACAACGACGTGCAGAACCTCAGGCCCGATTGGAAGGCGATCCTCGACCAGTATCGGGTCGACTACGTCATCTTCAACAAGGGTGAGGCGCTGTCCAACGTTCTGGCCACCCAGCCCGAATGGACGATCGCCTACCACGACAACGTGGCTGTGATATTCGTGCGGACCAAACCCTCATGAGGGGTGGCTGCCAGTAACGCCCCTCTCCCCGTTAGGGAGAGGGAGTTCTTAGTACAGGCGGTAGATCTTGAAGTTCGGGGAGTCGTAGGCGGGTGGGCCC
>DAIUFK010000023.1:0-29263 GCA_036844615.1 Candidatus Dormiibacterota bacterium
CGGCCACCGTGTCGGCGTTCCATGCGAAGGTGGCGGCCAGGCTGACCAGCTGCTCCCGCTCCTGTGGGGTCGTGACAAGCGCGGCAACGCTTGCCATGGGTGATACGACTACGAGGCCCATTCCGATGCCCCACCCAAGGATCGCGACCCGGTAGTCGCGCAGCGTCTTGAGAAAGATGCTGCTAAGCCACACCCTGGGGCTCCTTGGTGGGCACGCCGTCAGCCTCGTAATAGCGCAGGAAGATCTCCTCGAGGCTTGGCTCGTGGCTTGTCAGCGAGACGACGGGATAACGCGCTGCGGCCTTGATCACGGCGTCTGCGGGGCCCTGCATTGAAAGGCGCCAACCGAGCCCTTGGTTCAACGCCTCAACCTCCACCACTCCGTCGAGCGTCTTGAACGCCTCGGCGGGAACCGCTTCGGCAAAGGTGATTGTTATCTCGTATCGCTTGATCGCATTCACCTCGGCGATGCCACCGATGCGAACAAGGCTTCCATCGCGGATGATGCCGACCCTGCTGCAGGTCTTCTCGACCTCGCTCAACACATGTGACGACAGAAAAACGGTGCGGCCCTCGTCGCGCGCCTCTTTGACCATTCGGTCGAACTCTTGCTGGTTGAGGGGATCGAGGCCGCTCGTCGGCTCGTCGAGGATGAGCAGGCGCGGGCGGTGCATGAAGGCCTGGATCACAACGACCTTGCGCTTGTTGCCTGTCGAGTACTGGCGGAACTTGCGGCTCGTGTCGAGATCGAAGCGCTGAACCAGCTGCTTGAGGTACGACTGGTCGACACCACCACGCAGGTGGGCGAAGTACTCGAGGATCTGTCCGCCGGTCAGATTGGGATCCAGTGCCGGCTCACCCGGCGTGTACCCGACAAGACGCTTGATCTCCACGGATTGCCTCCAGCAGTCGAGGCCCGCGATCCGCGCGGTGCCTGAATCGGGGTGCAGGAGTGCCATCAACAACCGGATGGTTGTCGTCTTGCCGGCGCCGTTCGGGCCGAGGAAGCCGAACACCTCGCCCTCCTCCACCTGGAACGAGACATCGGCAATGCCACGCTTGCCGCCATAGCTCTTGGTGAGCTTTTCAACCTCGACGATCGGTGCCATTTGTACGTCCTCTCTAGCCGAACCAAAAACGCAGGGTCGGCTCATCCGTCAGTGTGAGCGACCCCTCAGGAACCCCCAGGATCCGCTCGAAGGCCCGGGTGTTTGCCGCGACGGAGCGCTGAACCACCTCGAAGCTGATGGTGCCTGCCTGGCGCGCGATGAACTGATCGCTGGCCTGCTGACCAAAGCCCTGCATAAGCGACACCAGGACCGTTGCAGTCTCGTCGGGGGAGACTGCGTCGATCACTCCCTCGTCGATGCCCTGCCTGATTACCACGGAGAGGAGCGGGATCATGATGCGCTCCGTCAGTCGGCGAAGCTTCTCGCGGACTATTGCATTGCCGTCTGAGTTCCAGACTTCCATGATCCGGAGCACCAGCTCCTTCCTCTCAGCCTTGAAGCGAGCGATGCCCGAGAAAATGCCCTCCAGCTTCCGGAGTGCCGGCAGGTCCGCGTTGTCCAGCACCGGCGACAGAGCCGCAATCCCGCTGTCCGCGAAGCGCTCGACCACTGCCTCGAGCAGCGCCTGCTTCGAATCGAAGTAGTGATAGAAGGCCCCCTTCGACGCATCGAGCTCGTCGAGCAGGTCCTGGATGCTCATCGCCTCGTAGCCCTTGGTCTGGACGAGGCGCTGGGCGACATCCAGGAAGGCCTCCCGGCGGACTGTGTGGAGGGTCGCGTTGACTGTCCTGGGCACCCTTGCACAATAACAGACCGACGGTCGGTTTGTTTACAATCACATGGCAGATGGCCGTACTAAAATTCGATCCCATGCCGCCTGGCGCCGAGTTCACGCTCTCCGAACAGCTGGCGAAGATCCCGGCTGCGATGCGGCCCACCGTGAAGGCCGCGATCAGGACTGTCAAGGCGCTTGCGCCGAAGGCTGACGAGATCACGTATCGCAGCCAGGCGCCGCGCTCCAAGAGCGCGATGTGGAAGATCGTGCGCTACGCCGTGGCTGGGACCAACGTTGTCGGGATCGGGACCTTTCCGAACCATGCGACGCTGTTCTTTTACCGCGGCCGCGAGCTCGACGACGGGAGCGGTCTCCTTCAGGGCAGCGGCAAGGATGCCCGGTTCATCACGCTGCGAGCGCCGGCCGACGCGGAGCGGCAGGCCGTCAAACGCCTCGTGCGGAAGGCGTTCAAGCTCGGAGGCGTCTAATCTCAGACTCCGTCTGATGACGACAAACGAATGCTGATCAAGCTCCTGCGCACTTACCTGCAGCCGTACTCCACTGCGTTGATCGCGGTGGTCGCGCTGCAGTTGGTTTCGACCATGGCCTCGCTGTATCTGCCAAGCCTCAACGCGGACATCATCGACAACGGCGTGGCGAAAGGCGACACGGGCTACATCGTCTCCACGGGCGGCTGGATGCTCGCGGTGACGCTTGTGCAAATCGCCTGCTCGATCGCTGCCGTCTACTTCGGTGCCCGCGCCGCGATGGCGTTCGGCAGGGATCTGCGGTCAGCCATCTTCCATAAGGTCGGCACCTTCTCGGGTCGCGAAGTGGCTCAGATCGGTGCGCCCTCGCTCATCACGCGGAACACCAATGACGTGCAGCAGGTGCAGATGCTCGTGCTCATGACGTGCACGCTGATGATCGCGGCCCCGATCATGTGCGTTGGCGGCATCATCATGGCCCTCCGCCAGGACGTCGGCCTCTCATGGCTGATGCTGGTGTGCATCCCGGTTCTTGTCATTTCGATCGCCCTGATCGTGGTCAGGATGGTGCCCCAGTTCCGCCTCATGCAGGCCCGCATCGACGTCGTGAACCGGGTGCTCCGAGAGCAGCTTTCCGGCATCCGTGTTGTGCGCGCGTTCGTGCGAGAGCAGGACGAGGCGCAAAGGTTTGGCGACGCCAACGCGGCGTTGACCCTGACCGCGCTGCGGGTCGGCCGGCTGATGGTCCTCATCTTCCCGACAGTGATGCTCGTCCTCAACGCCTCCAGCGTCGCGGTCCTGTGGTTCGGCGCCGGCCGCGTCGACAGCGGTCAGATGCAGATAGGAGCCCTCACCGCATTCTTGATGTACCTGATGCTCATCCTCACCTCGGTGATGATGGCCACGTTCATGGCGATCATGATCCCGCGCGCGGCGGTCTGCGCCGACCGCATCGGCGAGGTGCTCACGACGGAGTCCTCGGTAGTACCGCCCCTGAAACCTGTACGAGAGGTGAGCTCTCGCGCTGACCTCGAGTTGCGGGATGTGGGGTTTCGTTATCCCGGTGCGGCAGCGCCGGTGCTGAGCAACATCTCGTTCCGGGCCGAGGCAGGCAAGACGACTGCCATCATCGGCAGCACAGGGGCCGGCAAGACGACGTTGGTATCTCTTGTCGCCAGGCTGTTCGACGCCACCTCGGGCACTGTGCTGATCGACGGTGTCGGCGTCCGCGACCTCGACCCCGAAATGCTCTGGAGCCGGATCGGCCTCGTGCCGCAGAAGCCCTACCTCTTCACCGGCACAGTCGCGAGCAACCTCCGGTACGGCAACCCCGAGGCGACCGACGAAGAGCTGTGGGCGGCCCTGGAGGTCGCCCAGGCACGCGACTTCGTCGAGGCCATGCCGGGTGAGCTGGAAGCTCCGATCGCGCAGGGCGGCAGCAACGTATCGGGCGGGCAGCGCCAGCGGCTGTCGATAGCGAGGGCCCTGGTAAGGCGGCCCGAGATCTTCCTCTTTGACGATTCGTTCTCGGCGCTCGACCTTGCCACCGACGCCAAGCTGCGAGCAGCGCTTCGCCCGCACACGGCAAAGGCCGCAGTCCTCATCGTCAGCCAGCGGGTCTCCACCATCACCGACGCCGACCAGATCATCGTGCTCGACGACGGAGCCATCGTCGGCCTCGGCCGCCATGACGATCTGTTGAAAACGTGCCCGACGTATCTCGAGATCGTCGAGTCGCAGATGGCAGCGGAGCCGGCGGCATGAGCGAAAAGACGGCCACAAACGGCCAGGGCGACAAAACGGCGACCAACGGCCAGATCGGCAAACCAGCTACGAACGGCCACGCGCCAGAGGTCGCGCGGCCGCGCCCGCCCATGCGTGGTGGTTTCGGCGGCCCGTGGGGGGGCGGAGGCATGCCGGCGGAAAAGCCGATGCGGTTCGGTCCGTCGGTGCGCAGGTTGATGGGGAGACTCAGCCCCGAACGGCTGAGGCTCACTACCGTGATCGGCCTGGGCGTGGCCAGCGTCGCGTTGATGGTCGTCGGGCCAAAGATCCTCGGTCGCGCCACGGACCTCATCTTCTCGGGCGCTGTCGGCAAGCGGCTGCCTGCCGGTTTGACCATCGACCAGGTGATAGCTGCCGCTCGGGCGTCGGGCAACACCAACCTCGCCGACATGCTGGCGAGGATGCACGTGGTGCCTGGCCAGGGCATCGACTTCGGTGCTCTCGGCAGCGTGTTGATGCTCGCCCTTGGGCTTTACGTCGCTTCGGCGGCCTTCGGCTGGTTGCAGGGCTATCTGCTCAACGACGTGGTGCAGCGCACGGTGTTTCGCCTGCGAGCCGACGTCGAGGACAAGCTGAACCGTCTTCCGTTGCAGTTCTTCGACAGGCAGCCACGTGGCGAGCTGCTCAGCCGGGTCACCAACGACATCGACAACGTCTCGCTCTCCCTACAGCAGACCATCAGCCAGCTGCTGACCGGGCTGCTCACCGTCGTTGGAGTGCTGGGGATGATGTTCGTGGTGTCGCCGCTCCTCGCGGTGATCGCGCTCGTCACAGTTCCGGTTTCGATCCTTATTGCCACGCAGGTGGGCAAGCGCTCACAGAAGCTGTTCGTCGCGCAGTGGAAGCACACGGGCGCCCTCAACGGACACATCGAGGAAGCGTTCACCGGGCACGAGCTGGTCAAGGTGTTCGGCCGGCAGCGCGAGGTGGAGGAGGTTTTCCGAGAGCGGAATGAGCAGCTGTTCCAGGCGAGCTTCGGCGCTCAGTTCATCTCGGGCCTGATCATGCCGGCGATGATGTTCGTCGGGAACCTCAGCTACGTTGCCATCGCGGTGATCGGCGGCGTGCGCGTCGCCACCGGGGCGATGAGCCTTGGCGACGTGCAGGCCTTCATCCAGTACTCGCGACAGTTCACTCAACCACTGACCCAGGTCGCATCGATGGCGAACCTGCTGCAGTCGGGGGTGGCGTCGGCCGAGCGAGTCTTCGAGCTGCTCGACTCGGCGGAGCAGAAGTCCGACCACGAGAATCCCACCATTCCCTCCGTGCGGCACGGCAAGGTCGAGTTCGAGAACGTCTCCTTCCGCTACCTGGCCGACCAGCCCCTCATCGACAACCTCTCACTGGTCGCCGAGCCGGGCCAGACCATCGCGATAGTCGGTCCGACCGGCGCAGGCAAGACCACCCTGGTCAACCTGATCATGCGGTTCTACGAGCTGGACGCCGGACGCATCACCCTCGACGGGCTCGACATCACCACGATGCGACGCGCGGACCTGCGTTCGCAGATCGGCATGGTGCTGCAGGACACGTGGCTGTTCGGCGGGACCATTCGAGACAACATCGCCTATGGGAACCCAAAGGCGACAGAAGAGCAGATACAGGCGGCGGCCGAGGCCACCTTCGTCGACAGGTTCGTGAAGAGTCTGCCTCTCGGCTACGACACGCTCATCGACGACGAGGGGAGCAACGTCAGCGCGGGCGAGAAGCAGCTGCTAACCATCGCGCGCGCGTTCCTTGCAGATCCGTCGCTGCTGATCCTCGACGAAGCGACAAGCTCGGTTGACACGCGCACCGAGGTATTGGTGCAGCACGCGATGGCAGCACTTCGGTCCGATCGCACCAGCTTCGTGATCGCCCATCGCCTGTCCACGATCCGCGACGCCGACCTCATCCTGGTGATGGAATCCGGGCGCATCGTCGAGCACGGAACCCACGAGCAGCTTCTCGCTGCCAGGGGCGCGTACCATCGCCTTTACGCCTCCCAGTTCAGCGGCGCTGCAGAGGTCGCCGAGGAAGAACCTTCCGGAGTACCGACAGCAGTGGCGTAGATCAGCTCCGGAGCAGCCAGGTCCTATAAAGCTCTTCCGATTCACTGACAACCTGCTTCGCGTTGGAACCGATGACGCTCTCCCACCATGCGCCATAGATGCGGTCGTAGTCGAGGTCGTCGACCGCCGCCATCAAGCCTCCGAGTAGGGCTTCGGAAAGCGGCAGGAGCATCGGGTAACTCCGCATGAAGCTGACCCTCGGATCGCGCCCCGGCAGCACGTAGATGATGTCCCCGGTCATCAAAGCCCCATTCCAATGAAGCACGGCGGCGCCTTCAAAGTGCCCTCCGGTTTGAACCACCTTGACTCCCGGCACGGGCTCGATCGAGCCGCTCCAGAAGTTGATCGACTGATCAGGGCGCATCACCCACTCGCGATCCGCGGCAGCCAGGTGAATCGTCGCGCCGAACTCGTGCGCCCATTCCACCATCGAGGAGTAGTAGTGGGGATGTGAGATGGCGATGTGCTGGATGCCGCCCAACGCGTGGATGCGTGCCGCGGTGGAAGCGTCGAGCAGCGGTATGCAGTCCCAGAGCACGTTGCCGCCGGGGCTCTGGATGAGCAGGGCGCGCTGTCCAATCGCAAACCGGGGGCTGACGCCGATACCGACCAGGCCTGGTTCAATCTCGCGAAGCTCGTTCTGATGGTCCGAAAGAAGCTCTCCAAGACTCGTCCATGCTTGGCCTTCTCGGCGCACAGGCTGCCGGTAGTCCTCGCAGATCGGGCAACGATCCGGGACCTGTTTGCCAAGCGGAAACTGTGTGCCGCAAGCGATGCAGATGTAGGCGGGCATCGTGTTTGGGTCTTTCCTCCTGGAGATGTGGTGGCCTCGAGGCGTGGTTCTTGTGCAAAATACTGGAATGCTGCAGAGCGTCGAGCTGAGCCAACTCGAGGAGAGCCTCGATCACATCCGGGAGTCGCCGGCCGACGGTGGGACCGTCGAGCTCATCGCGCGCCGGCCCGACGTGGACGAGAGAGAGGTTTTGAGGGAGGGCAGGCTCGATCCCGCCGAAGGCCTCGAGGGCGACACGTGGCGCGCCCGTGGCAGTAGCCGGACTCCCGACGGCAGCGCCAACCTGGAGGCGCAGCTGACGTTGATGAACGCAAGGACGGCCGCGGCGATCGCCGGCGACCGCGAGCGCTGGCCGCTTGCAGGCGACCAGATATACGTCGACCTCGACCTTAGCCTTTCCAACCTCCCGGCCGGTAGCCGGGTTCAGATCGGTTCGGCGGTGATCGAGTTCAGCGAGGCGCCGCACACCGGCTGCGCGAAGTTCTCGGGGCGCTTCGCTGTCGACGCGCTGAAATTCGTCAACTCCCGAATCGGGCGCGAGCTTCGCCTGCGGGGAGCCAACTGCCGCGTCGTCACGGCTGGCACGGTTCGGCCTGGCGACACGATAAGGAAGCTGCAGACCTAAACCCACCAGGCGTCAGCGGACCGCGGAGCCGTATTCCACGCCGGTAAACCGTTGTGTAGTTTCCGCGATAAGTTGCGGACTTTGTTACTGCCTAAGGCCGATCGTATGGCCCGTGATAGCCACATGGGTAGCGCCGGCTGAAGCGCCCTCGACCAAAGACGCGAGAACCCGAATCCTGATCGTGGACGACCACAGGATCGTCGCCGACGCTTTGGCGGCCCTGCTGAACCAGCAGCCCGACATGTTTGTGGCTGGCAGCGCCGCCTCAGTGGAAGAGTCGGCGGTGCTCGCTGCCGAGCTTTGCCCCGACGTTTTGATAGTGGACTTCCGACTGAGCGATGGAACGGGCTCCGATGCTGTCCTCGCGATGCGCTCTGTGGGCTGCGAGGCAAAGGTGATATTCCTGAGCCGCGACGACGGCGAGGGCGCTCGCTATGCCGCGGTGGAGGCTGGAGCAAGCGCGTTCATACATAAGTCGAGGGCAAGCGCCGAGCTCATCGATGCAGTCCGCGTCGTGGCCGATGGAGGCAGCCTCATCGATCCGTCCACCATCTCAACCCTACTCAACCAGCGTCGCGAGGCAGATCACCAGCGCGGCCTGCTCACGACGCGCGAAAAGGAGATCCTGCGCTCGATGGCCGATGGCACTTCGAGTCGCGAGATCGGTGTACAGCTCGGGATCAGCTACACCACAGTGCGCACTCACATCCGCAGCCTCGGCCTCAAGCTCGCGTGCCACACGAAGCTGGCAGTCATCCTGAGGGCAAGGGAGCTGGCGCTGGTCGACTAGCCGATTAGTCTGGTCGTCGGTCTAGTTCACTCGATCTTCTAGCGCGCGAAGGGCGCTCCAGCCAAGCAGACCGGTCACGCCTTCGACTTTGTCCCTGACCACAAAACCGTCCCCCGTGATCGTGAAAGCCCACAGACCTTTTTCATGGTCGGAATCGCGCATCTTGACGATGGCGACGGCTCGGCCAACCTCCGAGTCCTGCTCGATGTATCGGAGCAAAACCACGTTGTGGTACAGGAATGACAGGCCTCCGATCAGCTCGGTTGTAGGACCGAGGCTGGACGTCTCGCTGGTGGTCAACACAGACACGCCTCCGTGGCGTAACGAACCCAGGAGTGAGCGCGCATAGGCCGAGAAGCGCTCCGATTCGCGAGCCGCTACCACCATCTCGGCGAGGCTGTCGATAACCATCCGCTGCAGTCCGCCTTTTGCTATCTCCTCACGAACTACCGCGGCGATGTAGTCGAGGTCAAGGGATATCTCTTCGACATGGAAGATCTTGAGCTGCCCTGAGTCGATATGTGGCGTCAGATCCCAACCAAAGCTGGCCGCCTTGCGGTTCAGCTGCTTTGGGGTTTCCTGGAACGTGACGTAGAGACCCCGCTCGCCGCTCTCGAGCCCCTGCACGATGAAACGCAGCGCGAGAGCAGTCTTGCCACATCCCGACGGTCCAAGGACCAGGGTCGACCCTCCGCGCGGCAACCCACCGTGGGTCATCCTGTCGAGCCCAGACACACCGGTTGGAATTCTGCCCTCCATGTCTCCCGCGGACTTGCCTTGCTCATCAAGGGTCTCGGCTCGCACATACAGCTTGATGCCGCCCTTGCCGATCTCGAGGGGGTGCTTACCCGACAGGTGCTTGGAGCTGCGCATCTTTCTCACGCGCAGCCAGCGCCTGTCGCTCGGTTCGTGGGACTCGTACACCAATTCGACGATCCCATCCGCGAGAGAGAACTCGGGCGCCGATTCGAGCTCTTCCGGACCGTATTCACCCACAAAAAGGAGAGTCGTGTCAGTGTGAGCGATGCGCGCGGCGAGGTGATATATCGAGACCCGCAGTGAGCGGCCGTCGCCGCTGAAGTCACGAAGTGCTTTGGCGCTGTCCACGACGACGACCGAAGGCTCCTCTTCGATGCACTTGCGGACGATCTCATCCATCATCCTGGCCAAGCCACTGTCGTCCGCCTGCAGCATCTCTTCGAGGTTGATGAACTCAACCTTCTCGACCAGGGCAGCGCGGTCGAAGAAGTCAAAGACCTCGAGATGGCTGATGAACTTCTCAGGCGGTTCAGCGATCGTCGAGTAGTAGACGGCCTTGTGCTCCGGCGTGCCGTTGCTGAAGCAGACCTGCTGCGCCAGGATGGTCTTGCCGGTGCCGGGGGAGCCTGCAATGACGATGAGCGAACCGACTGGCAATCCGCCGCCGAGGATGGTGTCGAGCCTGGGAATCCCTGAGTTGATCCGCTTCACGCCTGGCCTGCCCTCGGTTGTCGCCCGCCCATCGGGTTGCTCAGGACGGCCCGTATTCCATCCGCGAGCTTGCCCGCCGCAAAGGGCTTGCTGACAATCGCATTGACCTGTCCACGAGATTGCAGGCTCGCCGCGGCATCCGCGTTGCTGGATACGACCACGATCCGAATCCCAGCAGTCCTCGGGTCCGACCGAAGACGGCGGATCAGCTCAACGCCGGTCATGACGGGCATCATCAAATCTGTCATTACGATATCCGGGAGGGGATCGGGCGCAATCATGTCAAGTGCCGCCTGGCCATTGCCGGCTTCGACGACGGCGTAGCCCTCCCTCTCGAGGATCAACCTGAGCACAAAACGAGTGCTCGGATCATCGTCGACGATCAGGATCTTTTTCAAGCGCGCGCGAATTTCGGCCGTTCGCGGGGCGGCAACGCCAACCCCAGCTTCGGCAAATTCCAGACTTCTAACATCACCCCACCAGCCAGTGCGGCAATCGCGTGAACCCCCCGCATCGAGACTATCAGCCTACCAACGGCGCTGATCCTCCGCTGTTGATAAATGGAACAGGCGCCATTTGTCAATCGCAAAAATTCTTGCAATCGGGCAGGTTAACTCGAGCGCGCCAGCTGTTCGACGACGAGGCAGTAGCCCTTCCCCTTCTCGGTAACCAGCTCGCAGTAAGGTTTGAAAGGCGAGAGTTTCTGGCGAAGACGCGTCACGTAACTGCGCAGCTGCTCGAGCGATGCATCCGCGCCCCAAGCCATCGAAACAAGATCGACAGCCTGGAAGAACTTGTTGGGACTCGCCAGCAAAAAGGAAAGCAGCTGCCACTCTCGCTTGGTCAAAGAGGCGCTCCCCGCCTTGCCCGTGACGAGCCGCTTCTCCGCATCAAAGACGAGGTTGCCCAAGTCGATTCGCGTGGCCATTGGAACCACCGAGGTGGGCCCGGGGCGCCGAATCTCGGCCTCGATCGCTCCGATCAGGGCGTCGGGTACAAATGGCTTGGGAAGGACCTGGTCGGCACCCGCTTTGTAGATCTCCAGGGTCTGTTTGGTTTCGTCATATGACTCTGCCAGGACGATCAACGGGGTCTGCGCAACTGATCGGAGCTTTTCGACTTGTCCTGGCGTGACCGGAGAGTCGGCGCTGGTGCCGATGATGATCATGTCGTACGGGTTGGCGCCGTCCAGCTGGCGCCTGGCCTGGCCAAGCTCAGCGACGCTTTCAAACTGCGCGCCGGCCATCTCAACGAGGTGAGAGATGACGGACCGGTAGCCGGGGTTGGCGTCGACGACGAGGATTCGGGGCAGGGTTGCGCGTTGCCGAGCGCGAACCGTTCCCTTGCTCTTTTCCATTCAAGTCCTGCCTATTCGGAAACTTGCCGATTATCCAGTCGTACAAAGCTCGAGGCTGCCTCTGCTTCGTTTGTCTCTGCAACGAACCATAGGGCAACTTTCAAACCAGGCCTTAGCCGACCCCCTGATGTCGCGCAACAAAATTGCGATTGACGCAATGCCGGCCGCAATATTCCTTGCAGGCGCAAGGCTCGCGGTTCAAGGCCCTACTTCTCGTCGGGATGGCCTGTGTTGCCGAAAGCGATTCGGTCGCGCACGACCTGGGCGCGACCCAGAAGGCGTGCCCGCTGCACTGCATCCTCTCCAAAACGATCGCGTATGGCATCCATCGCCTTCTCCAAGCGCGTGTCGCGAGGCGGGGAGGAGTCGGCAAAAAGGTCCATCTGGCCAGGACCGGCCTCGCTAAGCCCTGACAGCCCGACACCCAACGTGCCGACGAGAAGCCGGGGATCTCGTGCCGCCATGAGCTTCAAGGCGGCCCGGTAGATCTCGTCGCCGGTGGCGATGGGGTGCGCCAGCTTCGATTGCTTCGAAAACCGTGCAACGTCGGGCCGATACACGACCCCGATTGAGACGACCCCCCCGCGCCTGCCTGCTGCCCGCAGCCTGCGCCCGACCATCTCCGACAATCGCATGAGCAGCTCCTCGAGCTCGCCCTGCGAGTTGGTCGCGCGAGCGAGGACGTGCGAGTGGCTGTAGCTCTTACGCTCGGTGCTTTCGAACGTTCCCACCTCGAAGCCGCGCAGCCGCTGGTGCCAGGTACCGGCGAAGTCGGCGCGCATGCCCGCCAGCCCAAGTCGCTCGATCGTGGCGTGGAGAAAGTCGCTCGCGTTGTTGATGCCCGCCCGCCGCAGGCGCGCGGCGGTGGCCTCCGCGACGCCTGAAAGGTCGGTGAGCTCGAGACGCTTGAACACCGAGACGAGATTGGTGTGGTCGATGCGCTCGAGGCCGTCGCGCTTGTTGAGGTTCGACGCCTGCTTCGCCATCCAGATCGAGGTCGAGACCCCGACCGAGGAGGTGATGCATTCGCCGATTTCGTCGCGGATGGCTTTCTTGATCGCCCTGCCCACTCCTTCGGGGCCGAACTTGACGAGGTCGGGCGTCCCGGCGAGGTCCATCGACGCCTCGTCGATGGACATGCGCAGGACGTCGGGGCTGTGGCGCTCCATGATCTCGATCAGCCGGTCGGAAACGTCCCGATATCGAGGCGGATTTGGCTCCATGACCACGATTCGTGGAAAGATCGCCTTGGCCTCGTATACGCGCATGCCGGTCTTGATGCCAAGGTCCCTCGCCTCTCTCGACGAGGAGACGATGGTGGCGGCATCGGTGGCATAAGCGGCGATCGCCAGCGGCCTGCCGCGCAGCTTCGGATCGTGCTGCTGCTCGATCGACGCAAAGGCGCAATTGAGATCGATCACGAGGGTCACCGGATCGGCGGTGTTAAGCCCGAGATCGACTTGCCCAATCGCCATATCGAGCAGATGTTCGCACACGCTCCCCACATCCGTGGGGAGCTCCCACCGGGCTCGCTTTGCGAGCCTCGTTGGTGAGGGGGCCCCGAGAAAATGATAAGCCGCACGGCTTATCATTTTGTATCAAATGGCAATCACCTGGCCGGCGACTCCCTACCGCCCCGGCAACGGCATCGACCCCCCTTACCTCGGCGATCGCGACGAGCAGATCGAGGCGGTCCGCGGCTTCCTGCGCAACCCGCGACATCCCCGCAACGTCCTCATCACGGGCCTGCGGGGTGTCGGCAAGACAGTGCTGCTGAACCGAATCCAGGGCGAGGCCGAGTCCGCAGGCTGGATAGTCATCGACCGCGAGTTCTCGGAGAGTGACGCCGAGCCTCACGCTTTCGCGAACGCTGTCCTCACGGATGTCAATCGCGCATTGCGGAAGCTCAGCCTTTCAACGAGGCTCAAAGACAAGGCGGGCCAGATGCTGCAGGCGGCGGTCGACCTGGTGGGCGCGCTGACCGTCAGCTATGGCGAGTTCAAGGTCAGCGTCGACACGAAACGGCGCCGAGGTGAACCGCCGCGACGCCTCGACGATGACCTGCGCGAGGCGCTGACTCACATCTGCGAGCTGTGCCTGAAGAGCGAGTACAAGGGTCTCGTCCTCCGCTACGACGAGTTCCACGTCGTGCGCGAGAAGCCCGGCGACCTGACGCTGAGCGCGCTGCTCAGCGCCACGTCGGCGGTGCAGCAGCGGAGTCTGCCGATGATGCTCATGCTCTGCGGCCTGCCCCCGGTGGTGGACAACCTGTCGCGGTCGAAGAGCTACTCGGAGAGGATGTTTGCCACCCAGGAGCTAGGCAATCTGCGACCGCCCGAGGACAGGGCAGCGCTCGTCGACCCCGCGGTCAGGCTGGGCCGCCGATACGGGGAGGAGGTTGTCGATGAGGTGATGGCGGACAGCGGCGGCTATCCGTTCTTCATCCAGGTCTACGGCGATGCGCTCTGGACCGGATCGCAGGGCGAGACGATTGGCCTGCCCGACCTTCGCAGGCTGCGGCCGCGGATCCTGTCAACTCTCGACGCTGGCTTCTTCAGGGCCCGCTACGTTAGGGCCTCGCCGCACGAGCGCATGCTCATGAGGGACATCGCGAGGTTCGGCGAGAGCGCAACGATAGAGCAGCTGCAGCAGGCGTCGGGACGCAGAAACAACGAGATCCAACCGACCGTGAGCGCGCTCATCCAGAAAGGCCTGGTCTACAGGCCAGAACGAGCGCGCATAGCATTCACTGCCCCAATGTTCGGCGCCTTCCTTCTGCGCACGCCGAATTGATATCGCGTCGACCTTATCAAGCCTTATCCTGACGCCGATGCAGCCACCACCTAGCTCCCCGCCGCAATGGTCACCCGACGGAAATTGGTGGTGGGACGGCACCCGCTGGCGACCTCGCAACGAACCAGCTCCTCCGCCCGCCCCTGCCTACCCGATGCCGCCCCAGCCCTACTACCCGGCTGGGTACGCGATGCCCGGGCCTGCGCCGAACTTCCCCATGCCCCCGCCAGTCGTCATCAAGCCGTCGCCCGGCCTGCGCATCGTTCTGATCGTTTCGCTCAGCCTGGCCGCGCTCATGACCGGATTCCTGTTGTTCGTTGCGATCTTTGGCACTGTCAGCGACTCAAGCTCCGGCATATCCATCTCCGGCGACATCGTGTTCCTCGTGATCACGCTCGCTCTGTTCGTGGTCACGGTGGTGGCGCTCATCGGCTCGGTGATTCGGGCCAGGTGGTCGCGGTGGGTTGCCATCGGTGCAGGCATCGCGCTCACGCTGACCTGCGCCGGGGCTCTCGTCGGCATCCCCATCCTGATCACCGCGGCGCGCGCCCCCGATTTGACCCGAAAGCCTGCATAGACCGGCGGCTGCTCAGAGCTCGGCGCGAACCTTTGCCGCCGCGCTAGCAAGGGCAGTGAGCTTCCCTAGCGCTTTGGCCCGAGGGAGGTATTTCATCCCACAGTCGGGAGCGAGTATCAGCCTCTCGGGGTCCACAAACCGGAGCGCGTTTCGAATGCGCCCAACCACCGTGTCCACGTCCTCGACCGGGGCATCGTCGGCGAGGTCGATGACGCCGACTATGACTTTCTTTTTGCCAAGCGATTTCAGCACCGACAGGTCGACCTTCTGCTGCGCCGACTCGAGGGAGATCATGCCTGCGTTCACATCCGCGAGCTCCTCCAGGAACGGGTAGCCGTTGGGACGCGAATGGACGATGTGCGCGTACCCAAAGCATGTATGCAGCGCGGTGGCGCCATCGATGCCTTCGAGCGCACGGTTGATTGCTTTGACAGCAAACTTCTGCGCCTTCTCCGAGCGGGCCTGCAGGTAAGGCTCATCGAGCTGCACCACGTCCGCGCCTGCAGCGAAAAGGGCGCGCACCTCCTCGTTGACGGCGGCGGCGAGGGCCATCGCCAGGGCTTCCTCATCGTGGTAGAAGTCGTCCTGCGCCTGCTGCGACATGGTGAAAGGACCCGGAAGAGTCGCTTTGATCGTGTGATCGGTATTGGCCCGGAGAAACTCGACGTCGCGAACCTCGACCGCCCGGGTGCGCCTTATGGGCCCGACCACGCGTGGCACGGGATTGGGGTGTCCCGTCCTGTCGAGGGCTGTGCCGGGATTGTCCAGGTCCATGCCCTCGAGCGCTGTCGCGAACCGGTTTGAGTAGCTCTCGCGCCTGATCTCACCGTCAGTGATGATGTCGATCCCTGCGCGCTCCATGTCGCGGATCGCGACTACTGTCGCGTCATCCTGTGCCTGCTCGAGAAACTCAGGAAGAGGTCGCCAGATCTCGATGGCCCTTGTTCGCGGTGGAAGGCGGCTGCCGAGGACCCCTCGATCGACGAGCCAGTCAGGTTGCGGATAGCTGCCGACTACGGTGGTCGGCAGGATCGGCGTCATGGCGGCAAGCGTATCGCCAACCAATCTCACGCTGGCGCATGATTTCGCGTGACCCATGGCCACAACACCAGCCATCAATAAGGCACATTCTTCCGCCGGTCGTCTCCAGGGCGACAAGTGCGAGCGCGACTGGATTTGGGAGCGTGAAGTCGAGACCGCGTCCGAAGAGGAGATGAACGCAATGGCCTCGGCGGCCTGGGACCGCCAGCGCCAGCACCTTGCGGAAGGTTCCGAGCATTACTCGCGCAAGTTCCGCGAAGCGGGGATCGATATTGGGAAACTCCGCCTGGCGGACATTGCAAGGCTGCCTTTCTCAACTAAGGACGAGCTGAGACGTGCATACGAGGAGCGACCGCCGTTCGGCACCAACGCAGGCGTCAAGGCAGACCGCATCAAGCGCGTCTACCAGACAAGCGGCACCACCGGTTCGCCCACGGTGATCGCCCTCACGCGCACGGATATGGAGACCTGGACGACGATCGGCGCCCGCTCCTACCACGCGACAGGCATCCACGAGCACCACAGCGTGCTCACCACGTTCGGTGCCGGGCCATTCGTGGCCGGTCATACGCATTTCGTGTTGTCGCGGATCGGCGCTCGCTCGGTCCCGGTGGCACCCGGCGACACCACGCGTGTGCTCTTCGGGCTCAAGGCCGGCCTTGCGGACACGCTGCTCGCGACACCGTCGTTCGCGCAATATCTCGCCAACAGGTTTGAGAGCAGCCACGAAAATCCAGGCTCCCTGGCTCTCCTCCACGTGGTCACCGGTGGCGAGCCCGGTGGTGGAATTCCGGCCATCCGCGACCATATCGAGAGCGCCCTTGGCGTGACCGTCAACGAGGTGATGGGGATCGGCGACGTTGCCCCGTCGCTGTTCGGTGAGTGTCCGGCCCAGCTGGGAATGCATTTCTGCGGCACCGGCCATGTGTGGCCCGAGCTGGTCGACCCCGCGACGCAGGAACCGATGGTGATCGAGCCGGGGGCGGTCGGGGAGCTCGTCTACACGCACCTTTCGCGCGAAGCGATGCCTGTCGTCCGCTTCCTGAGCGGCGACATCGTCAGGATCGAGGGCACGTCGTGTGATTGCGGGAGGACCACCTTTCGCATGCGCTGCCTCGCCAGGCGCGACGATATGTTCAAGGTGCGCGGGGTCAACGTATATCCCTCCGCGATCCTTGCGGTGGTCGGAGAGTTCAGGCCGCGGGTAACAGGCAGGGCGCGCGTGGTCCGCAAGGACGCCGAGGTCAGCGTCATGCCTCCGGTGCCGATCGAGGTGGAGGTTCCGGGTACTGGCGAGAAGTTGGGGACCCTTGCCGCGGAGATCGACGAGGCGATTCATCAGCGGCTGACGTTCCGCAGCAAGGTCGAGCTGATCCCCGAGTCCGCCTTCGGCGAAAGCGGCTACAAGACAAACCTCACTGTGAAGCGCCAGTGACGGCCGGGAAGCAGAAGCGGCTGAGATCCGCGATGGGCAGCAGCACCGCAGATCGCATAGTGGTGCGCGGCCACGACCTGGTCGAGGACCTCATCGGCAAGGTCTCGCTCGGCGACATGGCGTTTCTCGAGCTCAAGGGACGCCTGCCGACAACCAAGGAATCGGTGGTGTTCAACGCCCTTGCCGTCACCCTGGTGGAGCATGGAATGACCCCAAGCGCGATCGCCAGCCGCCTGACCTATTTCGGCGCGCCAGAGTCTGTGCAGGGCGCGGTTGCGGCGGGGTTGCTGGGCATCGGCGACAGGTTCGGCGGATCGGTTGAGGAGGCCGCGCGCACCCTGCAGGAGGCGCTTGCCGGCGCCGGCGAGGGCGCCGATCCCAACGAGTTGGCGCGCCAGATCGTCGCCTCACACAAGGAAAGGAAGCGGCCGATCGCAGGCCTGGGCCACCCGATCCACAAGCCCGCCGACCCGCGCACGGCCAAGCTTTTCTCGATCGCCGCTGAGAACGGGTTCTCCGGCCGGTTCGTGCAGCTGATGGAGGCGATCTCGGTCGAGGCGACGCGCAGCCACGGGAGGGACCTCCCTGTCAACGCCACCGGGGCCATCGGCGCGATCGCCAGCGAGCTCGATATCCCCTGGCAGGTGAGCCGCGGGCTTGCCGTGATGGCGCGGGCGATCGGCCTTGTCGGCCACATCCAGGAGGAGCTGCGAGAGCCCCTGGCTGCGGAGATCTGGAGCCGGATCGACGAGGAATCGTCGGGCAAGTAGGTAGGGGCTAACATAGATTCCCGCTCCATGCGATAGGTAGGAGACGTATCAAGCTGCCTGCGAACCTACCCGGCATCCACCACGTGACGTGCATAACTGGCGATGTCCAGAAGTGCGTCGACTTCTACGTGGGCGTGCTGGGCCTGCGCTTCATCAAGAAGAGCATCAACCAGGACATCCCTGACACCTATCACATCTACTTCGGCGACAATCTCGGCTCGCCCGGCACCGCGATGACCTTCTTCGGCTGGCCGACCTGGCCCAAGCGCAAGCAGGGCAGCGGCCAGGTCACCACAGTCTCGTTTTCAGTACCTCAGGGTTCGCTCGATTTCTGGGACGCCCGCCTGCGCAAGCTCGGCGTCAAGGCGGAGCACATACGTCGATTCGGGACTGACGCCATCGTGCTGACGGACCCCGACGGCATCGAGCTCGAGCTGGTCGGCACAACCACCAACCAGCCATGGGAGCCGTGGCCCGACGGTCCTGTCGCCGCCGAGCAGGCAATCCGAGGCTTCCACTCCGTGACGATGACGGTGGCCGAACCGACCGCGACCGTCGAGCTGCTCACGGACAAGATGGGCTTTCGCGAGAGCGATCGCGAAGGCAATCGGACGCGCTTCGAGACAGGCCAGGGCGGGGCGCATTCGATTCTCGACGTGGTCGAGTCGCCTGAAGGGCCGGTGGGGGAGGAGTCGATAGGCACCGTGCATCACGTCGCATGGAGGGCAGCCGACGCCGCCCACCAGGCCGAATGGCGCGAGGTGCTGGTCAAAGCCGGTCGCAACGTGACACCGGTGATCGAGCGCTACTACTTCAAGTCCATCTATTCCCGGGAGCCCGGTGGAGTCCTGTTCGAGATCGCCACCGACGGTCCGGGCTTCACCGTGGACGAGAGCGTCGAGTCCCTTGGTTCGTCGTTGAGCCTGCCGCCCTGGTTCCAGGTGCGCCGCGACAGGCTGGATGAAACGCTGCCGCCCATCGTCGTACCGACCACGGCGACGAAAGGCGCGGGGCATTGATGCGCACGATTCGAGCGTGGTCGCAATCTCGCCTCTGGGAGGGAGCTAATTGATGAGTACGGCGACAATCGCACCGGTCAATCCGATGGCGGCCGAAGGCAAGGAAACGGTCTTGAACGTCATGCGCCGCGACCGCGCCAATTTCACTCGCATGGTCGAAGACCCGAAGAACTGGAACGTCATGACGCGCTGTACCGGATGGGAGACCCGCGACCTGGTCGGTCACATGATCGACGTCATGGAGGGGTACTTCAAGAACTGGGACGCCGCCAAGGCGGGCAAGGAGGGCACCGCCCTCGGCCTGCCTGTGATGGGGGAGACCCTCAACGACCACGCGCTCGACTTTCGCAAGCTCTCGCGAGAGGAAGCTCTGGACCGCTTCAAGAAGGACGCACACAAGCTGGACGGAATGCTCGAGGCGCTCACACCGGAGGAATGGACCAGCTTCATGGTCTACCACCCGTTCGCGGGACCGGTTCCTGCCGGTTTCTACGGGACTTTCCAGATCATGGACTACGGCGTTCACCCCTACGACATCGAGTACGGCCTTGGCGACAAGCTCGCGACCATCGACGAAGCGACAGCGGGGCTCATCCTGCCGTTTGCCTTCGTGTTCTGGATGTATACGGTCGACCAGAAGGTCGCGGCGGGCCTGGACGCCAAGTACGGGATCGAGGCCGAGGGTCCGTGGGGCGGCAAGTGGCGAGCGACGATCAAGGATGGCAAATGGACGTCGGAGCCCGAGACCGGCAACTTCGAGGGTTGTGACGCGCTGTTCCACTTCGACTCCGCGGCAGACCTGGTCCTGACGTTCTTCGGCCGCTTCCCGGGTGGCTCTGCGAGTGGCGACCCTGAGGTCATCCACAAAGTGCGCCACCTCTTCTTCTCCTTCTAATTCAGATCACCCTGTGGGCGGCGGCTCTCGGCGGGCCGCCGCCACCCACGTCATCCGGCGGTATCGCGAGCCCGTTCGAGGTCCGGGAGATCGATGCGGCCTGGGCGAGCCTTGCAATGGGAGCGGAGTCAGGCCTCGTGCCAGGGCGTCTGGCCAGGGGATCGAGGTGCTTCGGCGCCTGGATCGGCCACGAGCTCGTGGGCTACGGCTGGCTGTCGGCGAAGTCCGAATGGATAGGCGAGGTGGAGCTGGAGATCGCACCAGCCGCAAACGAGGCCTATGTCTGGAACTGCGTGACGCTCGCGCCGCACCGTAGGAAGGGGGTGTTTCGCACGCTGGTCGCTTCCGTCGTCACCAAGGCGCGCGCGGAGGGGATGGCAAAGCTATGGATTGCGTCGGGCGGCGACCTTGGGAGCCGCACGCTCGAGGACGTCGGGTTCGTACGAGTCATGCGCTTTAACACAGGCTCACGTTTTGGCATGAGGTGGCTGCGCGTGGCGGCCGTGGAGGGAAGTGACCCTGACCTGTTCATGGCGGCGCGCGAGGTGATCGCGACCAAGCCAGGTTTTTCAATGCACCGTTCCAAAAGTCGGAAGCACTGAGAGATGAATGAAGTGGGCGTGCTAAATCCCTTCGGCATCGCAGCCGCGGTGATGGTCTTCATCGTGGCGGCGCTCCATCTCTACATCCTTGTGCTCGAGATGTTCTTGTGGCGGACGCCCCGCGGACTGCGCAGCTTCGGCATGACGCAGGAGGTGGCTGATTCCTCGGCCAAGCTCGCTGCCAACCAGGGCCTGTACAACGGGTTCCTGGCGGCTGGGCTGCTGTGGGGCTTGTTCGCTTACGGCGTCGTCGGAGGGCGACCGATCATCACTTTCTTCCTGGCCTGCGTGATCGTGGCGGGACTGTACGGAGGGTTGACCGTCAACCGAAGGATCATCCTCATCCAGTCGCTGCCGGCGGCAGTGGCGCTTGCGCTGGTTTGGCTCTCGTAAGGGCCTACAGGGCTTCCAGGTAGATCCGCAGCAGGTCCGCGCTCGGATATTTGCCGCCCAGATCGCTTGCCGCCTTTCGCAGCTCCGGTTCGCCTATGCCGTAATCGGCGATGTGCTGCGGCAAGCCCAACGAAGCGATCAGTTGCTGGATGTCGCCTACCGGGTTGCCCGAGCCTGTTGCCTTTCCCAGCAGCGCCATCCGCTCGGGCATCTTCTGGGCCAGGTAGCGCATGACGTGGGGGAGCAGGAGGCAAGAGGTCGCGCCGTGAGGGATGCCGTGCCTGGCGCCGATCTGCTTGCCCATCATGTGGCTGAGGCCGTTTGCGGAAGGCCCGGGCAGGGTGAACGAGAACCAGGCCCCAAGCTGGTTGTGGGTGCGCACATCCAAATCGGCGGGGGCGCCGTGCGCGCGCGGCAGCGAATCGAAAAGGCGCCTTATCCCCTCGACTGCCATCGCGTCCGAGAAGGGGTGCTCGCCGTCGGAGAGAAAGCCCTCGACCGCGTGATCCATCGCCCGGATGCCGGTGGACAGCCATAGCGACATCGGCGTCGCAAGGGTCATTTCGGCGTCGTAGATAACCGTGTCGAGGAGCAACCTCACGTCGCGCATGCCGGCTTTGTCCCCTGACTCGTCGGTGAAACCAGCGCTGCCCGCCAGCTCCGCCACCGAAAGCGTGGTGGGGATGGCGACGTGAGGAAGCCCGCGATAGGCAAGGCCACGCCGGTCCGCGAGCTTGACAGCGACCATCTTTGCGGCATCGATGGCGCTGCCCCCGCCGAAGCTGACAAGACCGTCGATGCCGGCCTCGGTCGCGTGCTCGACGGCAGCATCGACCTCTGACATCGGCGCGTGCTGGCCGATCACCTCGGTGGCCGGAGCTTCCGCTTCGCCCATGGCGCCTCGAACGCGGCTGACGAGCTTGCCTTCCGCGAGCAGCGAGCGCGTTGTGACAAGGGCGACTCGGTTCGCCTGCAGCCGCTTCAGCTCAGGCGCGAGCTGCACAAGCGAACCAGGCCCCCAGTGGATGACGCGCGGGTTGGAGTAGTTGAAAACCCAGAGCATCGCGCCGTCATAGTACTTATCGATGGGCGGTCCGCATCAGGGTCAGAGAGTCCTCGCTGCCGGCGAGCCGCTGGCCACTGCCCACGCCGCCATGATCCTGGTCCACGGTCGAGGCGCGAGCGCCGAGGACATCATGACCGTGGGCTCCGAGCTCATGTTCCCCGGCTTTGCGTACCTTGCCCCGCAGGCGGCAGGCTCAGCCTGGTACCCGCTTCCCTTCACCGCTCCCCTCGAGGCCAACGAGCCGTACCTGAGCTCAGCGCTCGAGACCCTGGCTTCATTGCTCGCCACCGTCGAAAAGACGATTCCCGCGAGTCGCGTCGTCCTGCTCGGCTTCTCGCAGGGCGCGTGCCTCACGCTCGAATTTGCAGCACGTCACGCCCGCCGATATGGCGCGGTGGTCGGGCTCAGCGGCGGGCTGATCGGGCCCGACGGGACGCCGCGCGACTACCCAGGCAGTTTCGAGCAAACCCCGGCGTTTCTTGGGTGCAGCGACGTTGACCCGCATATCGCGAAGGGTCGGGTGCTCGAAGCAGCCGACGTGTTCAAACGCCTGGGGGCTGACGTGACCCTCAATCTTTACCCCCAGATGGCCCACACTGTGAGCGCCGACGAGATCCAGTCGGTGCGGCGGCTTGTTGCAGCCATAGCAAGCGAAGTGCAATAGCCCCCTCCCAGGCTGCGAGTCGTGGCTCGCTTAAGCGCTTTGATCTTCACCCTGTTCGCCGTCGTCGCCTGCGGAGGGAGCGGCGGCACCGCAGCAGCGACGTCGCCGAAGCCCACTGTCACTTTTGTCATGGGTGTCATGAGCGGGAGCGGGGTCACAGGAGCCGGACAGGTCTACAAGGGATCAGGCAACTTCACGGTCTCGATCCAGCTCAAGGGCCTAAAGCCCAACTCTTCCCACGTGTCGCACGTGCACATCGGTTCATGCGCGAAGCCGGGTGACGTCGCTTACGCGTTGCTGCAGGTGGTCGCCGACTCGTCAGGAAACGCGACGGCGACGACGACGGTGACCGAGTACTACACGATGCCTGCGACAGGGTGGTACGTCAACGTGCACGCCGGCCCCGACTTCAGCAAGCCGGAGTACGCGCCAAGCGTGTCGTGCGGAGACCTGCCTCCAGCCTGAGCCGGCTAGTCGACCTTTTCCTCCGCCTTCTCGCCCGCTTCGCCGTGCTCGACGATGTCGCCTTCCTTGAACAGGACCTCTTTGAGAACTGCCCGCCATTTGGGCTTCTGGCGCGAAAGGAACTCGAGGGCCATGGCGAAATGCTTGAACTCCTCCTGCTGAGAGTCCTCCATGATCGCTCTGGCCTGGGCGTCCTTCTCCAGGGAGATGCGCTGCTCATACCACCCGATCGCTTCAGCCTCCTCCTGGAGGGAGGCCGCAAGCCGGGCAAAGGTTCGAACCTTCTGTGTCAGCTCGCCGGGCGGTTCGTGATATTGGTCCGCTCCCATGCCTCACAAACGCCGTTCGGGCACCAAATACCCCGATCTCCGGATGGCGCCTGAGTGGGTGAAACAGGCCCGGCGCCCGTTTTAAGAGACGAATAGCGGATTTTTCAACGCCGAAAGGCGACTTGGGAGGTTTAAGCGTGGACCTAGTAACAATCGTCGAATTCATCATCGTGGGCGGCATCGCCGGATTCCTTGCAAGCAAGGTCATGACCGGCCATGGCATGGGACTCATCTGGGACATCGTGGTCGGCATCATCGGCGCGTTCGTGGGGGGTTGGCTCGCAGCCGCGCTCTTCCACATCGCAGTGACCAACGTCCTCGTGCTGCTCGTGGTCGCCTTCGTCGGCGCCCTGATCCTGCTGTTCGTCTTCCGGATGATCGTGAGCAACCGCGGCCGAGCCCGCGCGTAGCTTTAACTGTTCGACAAAGGCCCGCGGCCAGGCCGCGGGCCTTTCTTCTTAATATCCTCCCCGCTCCGCGGGGAGGTGGCGGGCCGGGCCCGCCGGAGGGGGCCCCGGAGATTGGCCAGCCCGCCGCACCGCAGCGTGCCCGTCTAGATTTCAGGTGTGAAATCTGGGGACCTTATCGCTCTGCTCCATGACGGTGTCCCTGCCATAGGGGGCAGGTGGGGCGACCTCGGCGCGGGCGAAGGGGCTTTCACCCTCGCGCTGGCCGAGCTTCTCGGCTCGGGAGCTCACATCACCGCGGTGGATCGCGACGCCGGCGCCCTGCTGCGCCTTCGCGATGAGGTGGGGAGGAGGTATCCGGCAACCGGCCTCCAGATCCTGACGGCCGACTTCACCCGTCCCCTCGCGCTCACCGGCCTCGACGGCATAGTGATGGCCAACTCGCTGCATTTCGTGCGGAACAAAGCCCCTGTCCTCGCGTCTGTCCGGGAGATGTTGCGGCCTGGCGGCACCCTCCTGATCGTGGAGTACGGCGCAGACCGCGGCAACCCGTGGGTCCCTCATCCCTTCTCCTACCCCAGCTGGGAGCGGCTTGCCGCGGAAGCCGGCTTCGGGGGCACGCGGCTGCTGAAAACCATCCCCAGCCGGTTCCTTGGCACCCTCTACTCGGCGGCAAGCCAGACACCCCTTGCATCTCGGTCTGTTACGTCGTAATCTTGTAAGCATGGATGAAAAAGAGCTCGGTTCGATCAAAGGTTGGTTTTCAGGACGGCTTCCGGACGGCTGGTTCACTGGGGTAGAGGTCACCGTTGAGGACGACCAGATAGTGGTCCTCGGCGTCCTGCCCGAGGTGGACCTTCCGTCAGGCTCCTCACCGGAGGAGAAGGAGGGCGCTGCGGCCGGCCGCATCGCGCGTTTCCGCGAGGAGACCAGGGGCCGGCGTATCGGCATCGCCCAGGAGGCGGAAGAGCGTTTCCGCAAGAACGTGACCTGGGGCGCTCGGCTGGGCGGCGTGACCAAGCGCTTCAACCCGGGCGGCGGTGGTCGCTCGGAAGGCAACCGGCGAGTGATGATCGGGCGACCGTGGCGCGGACGCGGGCGCCGTCAGCACGGCTCGGGCCAGGCCAACTCACTGCCGTCAGGAAGCGAATCGCAGGCCTTCTGAAAGCACCCGGCGCACCCGCCGCGCCCCGGCGGCCGGGCGGAGATGCCAACCGGAGCTTCGGCGCCCATGCGGCCCATCTGCGTCGTTGCGACCTGCGTTGCTCGCTTACGCATCCATGGGATGCGCGCGCTGCGCTACTCGGCCGCTCCACTGGGGTCCCCGCGACGAAGTCGCGGGAGGGACCCCTGGACACCGAATCTCTCGGCGGGCCCTCCGCCCGGCCGCCGGTCGGTAAGCTGCCAATCAGATGGGGATGATGCCGCCGCAGGGCGGCCCGCCGACGATGCACTGGTGGACCGGCCGCCGGAAGCCGCCTGACTCTGGGCCTGCGAACAGCGGGCTCAGCGGCGATCCAATACTCGAAGGACCGCCCGAGGATCAGAGCCCTAAAGACCTACGCAGCCGGTGGCTCAGCCTCAAGCAGTCGGTCATCGGCACCAGCTCCGCGCTGCCGCGTGTCCTAAGGCTCGTCTGGGACGCAAGCCCGCGAATCACTCTTGGCTTGTTTGCTGCGACTGTGGTGGCCGGCGTCATTCCCGCCGGGGCCGCCTACACCTCAAAGCTGCTGGTCAATGCAGTGGTTCGCGGCATCCTCATCCACAACACCCAGATTCCAAACGTGGTGAGGTTCCACGATCTCGATCCCAACCTCCCAACTGGCGGCCCCGTCTTCACCGCGGTGAACATCATCGTCCTCGTTGCCGTTCTGCAGCTGGCGCTGTTCGTCCTCACCGCGTTGCTCGGCACGATCCGGAACATCACTCAGCAGCTGCTTCAGAACTCTGTGGCGATGCGAATCCAGCTGATGGTGATGGAGAAGGCCGCATCGCTCGACCTTTCCTTCTACGAGGATCCCGCGTCCTACGACCTCCTCCGGCGCGCCCAAACCGACTCGATAAACCGGCCGGTGATGATGATCTCGACTGCCTTTGGGCTGGTTCAGACCCTGCTCACCTTCATCTCGATGATCGCGGTGTTGATTGTCGTCAGCCCGATCCTCGCGCTGCTTGCGCTCCTGTCACCTATCCCAGCCTTCATCGCCGACACGCGATATGGCTGGCGAGGCTACAACATCGCTCGGTGGGGCTCGCGATTGCTGCGGCGCATGACCTACCTGGTGAACCTGGTCACCACGGACAGCTACGCGAAAGAGGTCAAGCTCTTCGGCCTTGGCGGCTACTTCATCGATCGGTACCGGATCATCGCCAGTACCTTCTACTCGAGCCAACGAGCCCAGGTCGCGAGGCGCTACATCACTGGATTCGCATGGGGCAACCTCAGCACCATAGCCACCTCGCTCACCTACCTCTACGTTGCGCTGCAGGCTGTGGTCGGCCGCCTCACTTTGGGTGATTTGAGCTATTACACGATTGCGGCGCAGTCGGTGCAGGGCTCCATTCAGGGCATCCTCGGGGGGTTCTCTGGCATGTACGAGCACAACCTCTATCTCAACAACCTGTACGAGCTCATGGAGGCGCGGTCCTCCATGCCGGAGACGGCGACGCCGGTCAAGGTCCCGCAGCCGATGCGCGGTGAGATCAGGTTCGACAACGTCACCTTCGCGTATCCCGGCGCCGAGAAGCCTGCGCTCACCGACCTGAGCTTCACGGTGAAAGCCGGCGAGACGCTGGCAGTCGTCGGGCGGAACGGCGCCGGCAAGACGACGCTTTTCAAGCTGATCTGCCGCCTTTACGACCCAGGCGAGGGGCGGATCCTGATCGACGGCATCGACATCCGTGACTTCGAGCCCGCCGACCTGCGAGCTCAGATCGGCGCGATGTTCCAGGACTACGTGACCTATCAGGCGACCGCGTCCGAGAACATCGGGCTGGGCAACGTGTCGGACATCGGCGATCGCGAAGCGATCGAGACTGCCGGCAAGCAGGCGGGAGCCGACGAGCTCATCGCCGGGCTTCCACGGGGCTACGACACGGCGCTGGGCAAATGGTTTGACTCAGGTGTCAACCTGTCTGGCGGCGAGTGGCAGAAAGTCGCGCTGGCGCGCGCGTTCATGCGCGACGCGAAGATCCTGCTCCTTGACGAGCCGACGTCTGCGCTGGATGCGCAGGCCGAATACGACCTGTTCGAGCGCCTAAGGTCCTTGACCAGGGGGCGCACCGCGGTCTACATCTCGCACCGGTTTTCGACAGTGAGGCGAGCCGACCGCATCGTCTTCCTCGAGCACGGAAGGCTGGTCGAGGAGGGCACGCACGAGGAGCTGATGCGCCTGAACGGCCGCTACGCGCGCCTGTTCAGAATGCAAGCCTCGGCTTACACAGGCGAGGACGTACTCCCAGAGATCGAAGCCGCAAAAGAGGCTTGATAAGTCGCTCCTCCCCGCTTGCCGGGGAGGTGGCGGGCCGGGCTCGCCGGAGGGGGCGCTTCCAAACGCACGACCTCCCAAAGCAGTTAAGTTCCGGCAATGCGAACGCGCGCGGATCTATTCGTCGGAATCCTCCTCGGCGTGGCCACCACCGCCGTCTACCTGATCGGCGCAAACCGCTCCTATGGCTACGATGCCGCCGCCACCTTCGCCAACTTCATCGCCACCCCCTCGCTACTTGACGCCTTCGCCACCCATGCGGCCCTGCCCACCATCCCCCTGAAGAGCATCGCCTCCAACGACCACGTCCTCATCTCCCTCGTCAGCCACCTCATCTACTCCGCCACCGGCTCGCGGAGCGAGCTGGTGTACCGCGTGCTCCCCGCCCTCGCTGGGGGCGCCACTGTCGGAGTGATGGCGATCGTCCTGACACGAAAGTTCGGAATGCTGGCAGGCGTGTGCGCGGCGCTGTACATCGCCACCGCCCCTCTCTTCGTCGACAACAGCCGCGACCTGCGCGGCTACAGCCTGGCGGCCCTTTGCAGCGTCCTCGCCTCAATCGTGCTGTCGACAGCAGGGAGGGACGCAGCTCGATCGCGCCGACTGCGCCTGATTGCGTATGGGCTGCTGATGGGCCTTGCGATCGCCGCGCAGCTCTTCGCGATAGTGGTGCTGGTGGGCCATGTCGCCTGGATCGCCACGGGCAGGTCGGTACCCGCGCTGGTGGAGCTGGCCCCCGCCTGGTTTGTCGCGGCGCTGATCGGCGTCGCCGCCAACGCCAACATCCAGGTGATGGAGCTGCTCCAGCACGGTTATCCTCCGAGTCTCTTCTATCCCACGTTTCCGGGCGACCTCGTCATCTTCCTGCTCGGCGCACCGGTGGCATTGCCGTTAGGCCTCTGGTTGAGCACCGCCGGCCTCGGCCTCTGGGCACTGCGCCGAGAGCCCTGGCTCTGGGCTTCTCTTGCGGTGCTTGCCGTGGTCGTCGCGGTCCTTTGGCTCGGCCTTCAGCCGGCCTATCTCTACCCGCGCTTTTTCATCTTCCTCGTCCCCGGCTGCGCCTACCTTATGGCCGCGGCGATTGCACGCTGGAAGGTGCTCGCGCCTGTGGTGCTGCTGGGGGCGGCGGTCGCGGGTTTCAGCCAGGTCACCGGCTACACCCAGGATCCACTCGCCCTGCCACAAGCGTCCGCGTTCGTCGAGCGGATCCATGGCGAGGGAAAGACTGCGTGCGTCATCCGCGCGGATGAGCAGGTGCTTACGGCTTACACGACCGAGTTCAAAGTCGTATCCAGCGCCCAGGACCTGAACGGGTGCGACGCAGTGGTGATTGTGAGCTGGAACGTCGACCTGGCACTGCGCGACCTGGCAGCGGCGCAGTTTCCCCGAAGGACGATCCTCCCGGCCTACTACAACGGTGTCGTTCTGGAGCGCTGAGCCGGCGGTTAGGCGTGCAGCTGGCGGGGGTTGAGCTGCAGGACCTTGACTGCACGTCCCCGCATGTGGTCGCACCGCCTGCAGAAGACGACAGCGTCGATGCCCCACGGAAGGATGCCTGTGACCAGTATCTCTCGCTCGCGACGATGAAAAAACCAGCAAACGATGAAGCTCATGAGCCTGACGAAACTAGCACGCACTCAACGACAAACCAAAGTGGGCGTTGTTAAGAGTTGATCAGATGCCGGGTCAGTGGCTGAAAGCCGGACCTTTGGACAGTTTTATAGGCGGTCGAGCTTCGCGGCGAGGACGAAATCGTTTTCGGTCAGCCCGCCCGCGGCGTGCGTCCAGAGCCAGACGGTGACCGACCCCCAGCTCACGAGCAGGTCGGGATGATGCTGTTCGGTCTCAGCGATCGGGGCGATTTTGTTGACGAGCTCCACGCCGGGCATGAAGCCCTTGAACTTGTAAACCTTGGTGAGGCGCAGATGACCCTCGGCCTCCTCGACCTCCCAGCCCTGGACCTGGGCGAGCAATCGATCGATCTCGGGGCGGCTGAGGTGCGGGCTGCCGGGCTTGCAGGCGACGCAGTGGCGCTCGTGGAGTGGTGTCCCCGCAGACGCCGTCATGACGGGAACATCGTAAGCGTCGCGGGTAAAATGATCCCTCCCCAGGGCGGCTAGCTCAGTGGAAGAGCGCTCGCCTCACACGCGAGAGGTCGTTGGTTCGACCCCAACG
>DAIUFK010000024.1:0-1837 GCA_036844615.1 Candidatus Dormiibacterota bacterium
GCGACGGGATGTTGGCCTTGATGAGGCCGGTGATGATGTCCGTGGACGGCCGCTGCGTGGCGATCACCAGATGTATTCCGACGGCTCTCGCGAGCTGCGCGATGCGGCAGATGAGCTCCTCGATCTCGCCCGCCGCAACCATCATCAGGTCGGCGAGCTCGTCGATGACGATGACGATGTAAGGAATCTCGCGCGCCAGCTTCTGCGTTGCCTTCTCGTTGTAGGCGGCGATGTTGCGCACACCTTCAGCAGAGAACATCTTGTAGCGGCGGTCCATCTCGGCCACCGCCCAGCGCAGCGCGGCCGCGGCCTGATGCGATTCGACCAGGACCGGCAATGCGAGATGAGGCAGCCCGTTGTAACCGGTCAGCTCCACGCGCTTTGGGTCGATCAGCAAAAGGCGCATGTGGTCCGGGGTCATCTGGAAGAGAAGGCTGGTGATCAGGGCGTTGATGCACACGCTCTTGCCCTGTCCTGTGGCGCCGGCGATGAGCAGGTGCGGCATGCGCGTGAGGTCGGCCACGATCGATGCCCCGGAGACGTCGTTGCCCAGGCCGAGCGCGAGCACGCGAGTGCCTTCGCGAAACGCAGCGGTCTCCAATACCTCGCGAATGGTGACGAGGCTCGCCGATTTGTTCGGCACCTCGATGCCCACCGCCGCCTTGCCCGGAATCGGCGCCTCGATTCTCAACGGCGCGGCCGCCAATGCAAGCGAGAGGTCGTTCTGAAGCGCGGTGATTCGTTTCACCTGCACGCCCGGGCCGGGTTGGAGCTCGAACTGCGTGACCGCGGGGCCGGGGTTGACTCCCACCACTTTGCATGCGACGCCGAAAGTCTCGAGCGTGCTCTCGATGATCTTGACGTTGCGCTTGATCTCGTCAGCCATCCGCTCCCTGCGCGCGGTCACTGTGTCAAGCAGGGTGATCGATGGAAGCTTCCAGTCGATCTCAGGCAGGTCGTCGTCGGGTTCGGCGACCACGTGCATCAACGGCGCATCGGGTGACCTGTCGCGGACGGCGGCGATCGCCGCGGGCGCCGGATTGGCGCCTCCGTGACTCTCGGTGGGCTCCTCGACCTCCCACAGCGGCGCGGTTTCGACAACCGGTGGCGGCGCGGCGAAGCTCGCCGCAGACCGCGCGAGCGCTGCAGTCTTGGCGGCTCCATTTGGTTTGGGAGCGCTAACCTGCGCCGACCCTGGCGGTGAGACGAGCCTTTCCAGCCGGTTGCGCTCGGCGAATGCCGCCCGCACTGCTTTGACTATCGTGGCGATGAGCGCACCGGGACTGAAATGGATGGTCACGATTAGGCCGATCACCAGCCCGGCGGTGAGCAGCACCCACGCGCCGGCTGTGCCGACCACCTGTTCGACGACCCGATCCACGCCCTGCCCGACCGATCCTCCCGCTGCAACCAGTCCGATCAGTCCGATCAGGGAAACGACAGCGACGGCGCCTGAGACGATGTCGACAGGGCGAGGTTTGGGAGCCTTGGGCCAGAGCAGGTAGGCGCCGATCACCAAGGCCCCGATGACCGGCACGAACAATGCGTGGTCGAACGTGGTCAGCAGCCAGTTGCGGATGCCGGAAAGTGCCGAGCCGTCGCTGCTCGCTATGGCAAGCATCGAAAGGAGCGCGGCAAGGATGAGAAAAACACCTGTGATCTCGCGGCCCTGTCGCGGGGTCAGCCGCGGCCTGGTGGATCGCTTGCTCCTTGTCGAGCGGGAGCGCGACGACGCAGCGCGCCGGGCGCCGTTCGTGGAGTGACGTGAGCTACGTGTGGTGGTGCGACGCATGCTGGCTGGCCTCAGGGCCGTGTCGGATTCTACACCCGACCTCCC
>DAIUFK010000024.1:1937-28347 GCA_036844615.1 Candidatus Dormiibacterota bacterium
GTGAGCATCGCCGGCTGGTCGCACCGTGGACAGAGGCTTGGCGCAACCAGCGCCAAAGGCGGCAGCTTCATCAGACCTCCGTCACGACCGGAATGACCATCGGCCGTCGGTGGATCTTCTTCCACACGGTCTGCGAAACGGCGTCATGGATGGCTTCTTTGAGCATGTTGAGGTCAGCATGAGTGTCGGTGAAACGCGCGAGGCTCGCCATCGCCGCGGCCCGGGCATCGGCCATCAGTTTTGACGACAGCTCAGGCTCGATCACTCCGCGCGAGATGAGGTCGGGCCCGGCTCGAACTATCGCCGTCTCTCGTTCCACCGTCAGCGTCACGACGAGGATGCCGTCCTCGGCGAGGTGCCGCCGATCCCGCAGCACGACCTGCTCGACATCTCCGACGCCGAGCCCATCGACGAACACGAGCCCTGTGCTGACCTTCGCGCCTCTCTTAATAGACGTGGCATCGAGCTCCACGGCCTCGCCATCCTCAACCACCACTATGCGGTCCTCGCTGAGTCCGGCCTCGCGCGCGATCTCCGAATGTTGGAGGAGCTGGCGGTACTCGCCGTGGACAGGAATGAAGAACTGCGGCCTCACCGCGTCGAGCATCTCACGCAGCTCGTCCCTCTGCGCGTGGCCCGTGACATGGACGTTGCCGACCTCAGAGTAGAAAACGCGGGCTCCGTGACGGTACAGGTTGTTGACGGTGTTGTGGACCATGCGCTCGTTACCGGGAATCGGCCGCGCGGAGATCACCACCCAATCGCCCTTCAGGACGTTGACGAACGGGTGTCGCTGGGCGGCGAAGCGAGCAAGCGCCGACATCGGCTCTCCCTGGCTTCCCGCCGTGAGGAGGAGGAGCTTCGACGGAGGCACGCGGTCGGTGTCCTCAAGCTTGACGGTCAGCCCCTCGGGCACCTTGAGGAAACCGAGCTCGCGTGCCGTCTTGAAGTTCGTCTGGAGGCTGCGCCCGACCACCGCCACCCGCCGCTCGAATTGAATCGCCATCCGCACCAGGTGCTGGATGCGGTGGATGTTGGATGCGAAGTTGGCGACGACTATGCGCCCCGGCGCCTCGCCGAAGATCTTCTCGAAAGGACGGTGAAGATCGCGTTCAGACCCCGACCTCCCTGCGCGCTCCGAGTTGGTCGAGTCGCTGAGCAGCAGCAGGACTCCCTCGTCACCGAGCTGCCTGAAGCGCGCCATGTTCGTGGGCAGCCCGTCCGGCGGCGCGTCGTCGAGCTTGAAGTCGCTCGTGTAAACGACGCGACCGACTGGGGTCTTGATGGCGAGTGCCACCGCATCGGGGATGGAATGACACACCGCAACGGTCTCGACCTGGAATGGGCCGAGCTGCACCGTGTCGCCCACGCGCACCTCGCGCAGGTCGGCCTCGCGGAGAATGCGATGCTCCTTCAGCTTGGGCTTAACGAGGCCGAGCGTCAGCCGCGTGCCGTAAACCGGGACGTTCATTTTCTTCAACACGTACGGCAGCCCACCAATGTGGTCCTCGTGACCATGGCTGAGAAAGATTCCGAGCACATCCTCCTGGCGGTCGAGAAGGTAAGAGATGTCGGGCAGGACGAGGTCGATCCCGAGCATGTCCTCCTGCGGGAACATGAGGCCGGCGTCGACGACGAGGATCTTCTTGTCCCACTCAAGCGCCCACATGTTGATGCCGACCTCGCCGAGGCCGCCCAGCGGCAGATATCGAAGTCGCGAAGCCGTCACAGCAGACGCAGCTGCTCGGACTCCTCCCTCTCCCTAACGGGGACAGGGTCGGGGAGAGGGGCTGGTGCGAGCAATTTGTCCAGGTACATCTTCACCCGGTCGAAGTCCCTTTCCAGGTCAGCGACCAGGGATCCGTTATGGAGCGCCGCGGCCGGGTGATAGAGCGGCACATAGGCGATGTCGCCGCGTTTCACGAGGCTGCCGTGGATGTGCGAGATCGATCCCTGGCCCGGCATCAAGCGCTCAAGGGCATGGCGGCCGAGGATGAGAACCACCTTGGGTTTGATCATCTCGAGCTGCCGCGCGAGGTAAGGCGAGCATGCCTCGGCCTCGTTGGGCATCGGGTCGCGGTTCTGCGGCGGCCTGCATTTCAGCACGTTGGTGATGTAGACGTCGGCGCGGCTCAGGCCGATACGTGCGAGGAGCGTGTCGAGAAGCTTCCCTGCAGCGCCCACGAACGGCTCACCTTGACGATCCTCGTTGAAGCCCGGCGCCTCTCCGACGATGAGGATGTCCGCCGGGCAGGGCCCGACTCCAGGCACAGCCTGGGTTCTCGTGGCGTGGAGCCCGCACTTGGTGCAGGCGCGGACCTCGGTGTGGAGCTGTTGAAGGTCGGCGCTAAGCGACTTTGACGCCTGCCTTGAACGTGATCAGGTCCCCCGCTTCACGAACGGTGAGCATCACCGCCTCGAGCTGGTCCTTGGTGAGCGGGACCAGCGGAAGGCGGAACGGCCCCGCGGGAAACCCCATCGAGTTGAGTACCGACTTGATCGGCACCGGGTTGGCAGCCGTGCTCATCAACGTTTTGATCACCGGTACCAAGCCCGAGTGAATCTTGCGAGCCGCTTCGTTGTCGCCTTTCGCGAAGGCCTCGATCATCTTCTTCATCGACCGCCCCGCGATGTGCGACACGACGCAGATGACGCCGTGCCCGCCGACGGCCAGCACTGGAAGTGTCCAACTGTCGTCCCCGCTCCAGACATGAAAGCCTTCGGGCTTACCCGCACACACAAGGCTTACCTGGTCGAGGTCGCCGCTCGCCTCCTTCACGCCGATGATGCCTGGGAGCTCCGCGCACCGAAGCGTCGTGGCCGCTGTCATGTTGATCGCAGTGCGGCCCTGGATGTTGTACATGATGGTGGGTCCTACCTCGGCGATCGCCTTAAAGTGCTGATACATGCCTTCCTGCGGAGGCTTGTTGTAGTAGGGCACCACCGCGAGCAGCGCGTCGGCGCCGGCTTTCATTGCCCGCTCTGACAGCTTCACCGAATGATGCGTGTCGTTGCCGCCGGTGCCCGCGACCACCGTCTTGCCGGGGATCGCCTTCTTGATCGCTTTGACCAGCTCGATCTTCTCGTCATCGCTGAGGGTCGGCGCCTCGCCGGTGGTCCCTGACACGACGACGCCATCCGATCCGTCTGCGGTGAGCAGCACAGCCAACTTCTCGGCTGCTTCGTAGTCGACCGAACCGTCAGCAGCGAAAGGGGTGAGCATCGCGGTCAGCAACCGCCCAATCTCCTTATGCATCTGTTCCTCCTAGCCAGGCGGTGAGGAAGCCCGGATTCATTCCGGGCGTCACCTGGCGCGCAGTAATAACTCCAGACACCGTGGTCCCACGTTCGTTGTGGGGTCCCCATGAATCGAACCGCCGTAGGCGCAGATTCATGGGGTTAAATTACTCCCAGTTCTATGGCGTGCTCGGCGATCTGGACCGCGTTGAGCGCCGCGCCCTTGCGCAGATTGTCCGAGACCAGCCACAGGGCAAGGCCGCGGGGCGAAGAAGGATCGTTGCGGATGCGGCCAACATACACCTCGTCCTTGCCCGCGACGTGATGGGGCGTCGGGTAAAGCTTGGCGTGCGGATCGTCTTCGACGATGACGCCTGGCGCTGTGCCGAAGAGAGTGCGCGCCTCGTCCGCTGTGATCTTCTCAACGGTCTCGACGAACACCGATTCCCCATGCCCCACCGGCACCGGCACACGCACGCAAGTGGCGACGATGCGCAGGTCCGCCATGTGGAGGATCTTGCGCGTCTCGTTGGCGATCTTGACCTCCTCCTCGTTGAAGCCATCCGCCTCCGGGTGCCAGCCGCCAGGGACCACGTTGTATGCGAGCTGGTACGGGTACACCACGACCTGTGGCTCCGTCCCGCCGGCGATGGCTCTTGTCTGCTCTTCGAGCTCCTCCACCAGGGCGCGGCCCGCGCCGGAGGCTGACTGGTAGGTGGAGACCAGCACGCGCTCGATGCCGACCGCCCTGTGCAACGGATTAAGGATGATCGTGAGCGGGACCGCGCAGCAATTGGGGTTGGCGATGATGCCCTCGTTGTCGCGGATGTCCTCGCGATTCACCTCGGGGACGACGAGAGGGACGTTCTCCTTCATGCGCCAGGCGGAGCTGTTGTCGATCACCAACGCTCCTGCCTCGGCAGCCACCGGCCCGTACATGAGCGCGATGTCGGTGCTCGCCGCGAAAAGCGCGACGTCGATCCCTTTGAACGCCCTCTCATCGATCGCCTCGAGGGTTATCGAGCTCCCGTTATAGGGGACGGTCAGGCCCTTCGAGCGCTCGGAGGCCAGGGCCCTCACGTGCGCGCTCGGGAAATTCCGCTCGGCGAGGATCGACAGCATGGTGTGTCCGACCATGCCAGTCGCGCCGACGACGGCAACGTTTAATCGCTTGGAGGTGGGCACGAAGCCAGTTTAATTCGATCAAGGAGGGAGCGGAAGATCCTCGCGCTCCGCATACATCTGGTTGGCCGCGTCGACGAAGGCGTGATGCACATTGCGAATCTCAACGAAGTCGGGTTCGCCACGCCTCCCGTTCATGAGGCGGCCCCGAGGACAAATCAGCGCCCTGACGACGAAGCCGATCAAGCCGCAGATCAGGGCAAGAACACCGACAGCGAAAAGGACGTACCAGGCTGTCGAGACAAGCTGGTTGTCTGAGGAAGCCGAGACACCGAAGATCGCGGCTGCGATCCACAGCACAAAGGTCCCCGCGATCAGACCCCAGGGAATCCAGGTGGCGAGTGCGACTTTGCGACGGCTTCGCCGGGTCAGGGGCAAACGGCCGTACGCCTTGTCCCTCATGACGCCCCAGAGCAATCCACCGAACGGGTCGAACACAGATGCCAACAGCGGCTCTCCTCTCGCGAACCGAAACTTGTGCCATGTCTCGCTGGGCGCACCCGTCATCGCGCATACGGGCGGGAAGTCATTGGCCGCAAGCTGCGACCACCAGACGTGAATTCGATCCGGCCGGCTAAGCGGAGGTGTCCAGGCCAAGCAGCTGGTCCAGGCCGCGGTAAAACCGCGGCTCGCTGGTCACGCGACGGATTGCCAGGAGAACGCCAGGCACGTAAGCCTCACGGCTTGTCGTGCGATGAGCGATGGTCATCGTCTGCCCCGGGAGCCCAAAGATGACCTCCTGGTCGGCGACGAAACCTGGCAGGCGGACGCTGTGCACAGCTATGTTTCCCTCTTCCCCACCTCGCGTCCCTGCCAGCGTTTCCTTCTCCGCCTTCTTGTGAGCGAAAGGCCGTGAGCCGCGCTTTGCAGCCAGGCGTCTCGCTGTCGAGAGCGCAGTCCCAGACGGCGCGTCGAGTTTGGCGGCGTGGTGCATCTCCACGATCTCGACCGCGTCGAAATGCGGAGCTGCAATTTCAGCGAGGTGCATCATCAGCACGGCGCCGATCGCGAAGTTTGGGGCGACGATTCCACCGACGCCCTTTTCCCTGCACGCCACCTCGAGCTTGTCGATCCCCTCAGCTGCAATCCCTGTCGTGCCTACAACTGGCGCCGCGCCGGCGGCCACCGCGACCAATGCGTTGTGAAGAGCGACCGATGGGCGCGTGAAGTCGACGAACGCGGCAGGGCGCTTCTGCTTCAAGAACGCAGCAAGGTCGTCGCCGGGCCCGACGCCGCCGACGTAGTCGATCCCAGGCTCGGCCTCGAAGGCCGCGGCCAGTACCGCGCCGACTTTGCCGCGATGGCCCCCGACAGCAACCCGGATCATCTCCGACATCCGGTTAGTTTGCTGGTTCGGCGCTGGTCTCGGCGGCGCGATTAACTAGCGGCGGGGTCGTCCGCCCCCGCCGCCGTTGCGCCCTCCACGGTCACGCCCGCCACTGAAGCCACCCTCGCGCGGCGGCGGTGGCGGGGACGCCAGGGCCACCGCCATAGCTTCCTTGTCGATCTTCTCTTCGATTGGTTCGCCTTTCGCGGTCAGCTCCTCGATCGCCGCCTGGCGGCTCAGGTTGAGCCTGCCCTGGCTGTCGATCTCGACCGCCTTGACCACTATCTCGTCGCCCACGTTGCAGACCTCCTCGACCCGCTCGACCCGATGGTCGGTCAGCTTGGAGATGTGGACCAGGCCGTCCTGGTTTGGGATCACCTCGACAAACGCCCCGAAGGGCATGATCCTGACCACCTTGCCCTTGTAGATCCTGCCGACCTCGACCTCGTCGGTTAGACCTTTGATCCAGTCGATTGCCCGCTGGCCACCTTCCTGATCGACCGCCGCGATGAAGACACGCCCATCGTCCTCGACGTCGATCTGGGCACCGGTTTCCTCGGTGATCTTGCGGATCATCTTGCCTCCCGGGCCGATGATGTCGCGGATCTTGTCCGGGTTGATGTGGATGGTCGTGATGCGTGGGGCGTGTGGGCTGAGCTCGGTGCGCGGCCTGGGCAGCACGGCGAGCATCTTGTCCAGCACGAACAGCCGGGCCTCGCGCGCCTGCTCGAGCGCCTGGGCCAGGATCTCATGCGGCAGACCCTTGATCTTGATGTCCATCTGCAGCGCAGTGATGCCGTCCTTGGTGCCGGCGACCTTGAAGTCCATGTCGCCGAGGTTGTCCTCGACGCCCTGGATGTCGGTGAGGACCGCGAACTTGCCCTCGCGCGTGACGAGGCCCATCGCGATGCCGGCAACCGGCGCCTTGATCGGCACGCCGGCGTCCATCAGCGACAACGTCGATCCGCATACAGACGCCATCGACGTGGAGCCGTTGGAGCTGAGGATCTCCGAGACCAGCCTCATCGTGTAAGGCCACTCGTCGACCGACGGGATCACCGCCAGCAGAGCGCGCTCCGCGAGCGCACCATGGCCGATCTCACGGCGGCCGGGGCCCCGCAGCGGGCGCGCCTCGCCCACCGAGAACGGAGGGAAGTTGTAATGGTGCATGTAGCGCTTGAACTCCTCGGTGCCGAGGCCGTCCAGCTTCTGCTTGTCGGACATCGAGCCGAGGGTCGCGATGGTCAGCGCCTGGGTCTGGCCGCGGGTGAACAGGCCCGAGCCGTGAGTGCGTGGCAGCACGCCAACCTCGACAGTGATCTCTCGCACGTCCTTGAGGCCGCGCCCGTCCATGCGGACCCCCTCCTCGACGATGCGTTCGCGGACGCGGTCCTTGAGCTTCTTGTCAAAGAGCTTGCCGAGAATGTCGACGTGCTCGGGGAAGCGGTCGCCGAGCTCAGCGATCGTCTTCTTGCGGAGCTCGTCGGTGCTTGCCTCGCGGGCAGCTTTGTCGGGGTTGAAAGCAGCCTGGTCCAGCCGAAGGGCCAGGTACTCGCTCACGACTTCGACGACCTGCTCCGGATATGAAGGCGGCGTGTACTCGAACTTGGCTTTGCCGATCTGCTGCTTCAGCTCGTTCTGGGCTGCGCATAGCTGCTTGATGGCTTCGTGGGCCATGGCCAGGGCCTCGACCACTGTCTGCTCGGTGACGCCCTTGGCGCCTGCCTCCACCATGAGGATCGCGTCAGAGGTGCCGGCGACCGTCAGGTCGAGGTCTGAATCTCCCATGCGCGACATCGGCGGGTTGACCACAAGCGCGCCGTCGAGGAAGCCGATCTTCACGGCTCCGACCGGGCCCGCCCAGGGGATGTCGGAGATGACAAGTGCCGTCGAAGCCCCGTTGATGCTCAGGATCGTCGGGTCGTTCTCCTGGTCCGCCGAAAGCACCGT
Organism: Candidatus Dormiibacterota bacterium; assembly: GCA_036844615.1. Lineage (GTDB taxonomy): Bacteria > Chloroflexota > Dormibacteria > Dormibacterales > Dormibacteraceae > Palsa-872. The sequence goes on from DAIUFK010000024.1 coordinate 9,634, forward strand.
CGACACCACCTGGATGTCGAGCCGGAAGCCGTCCGGGAAGAGCGGGCGAAGCGGGCGGTCGGTGAGGCGAGAGGCAAGGATCGCGGTCTCGCTTGGCCGGCCCTCGCGGCGCATGAACGCCCCGGGGATCTTGCCCACCGCGTAGAGCTTCTCCTCGTAGTCGCATGTGAGCGGGAAGAAGTCGACGCCCACACGCGGCTCCTTCGACATCACCGCGGTGCTGAGCACCACGGAATCGCCCTGGCGGAGAATCACCGCCCCGTTCGCCTGTTCGGCCACCCTGCCGGTCTCGATCGACAGCCGCCTCCCGGCGACCTCTACGTTCTTTGTGACTATTGCCACGTGAATACCTCCATATTGGGAGGACTTCCCCGAGGTACGTCTCTGGGTCAGGTTCCTAGCAGCTGCGGCTCAGGTCGGTAGGCCTCAGCGAGAGCTTCTAAGATCTGACCCCGCGCGACCAGCGTGGAGTCCTCCCGATTGACTTATGTGGCCCTGGCTTGTGCCGGGCCCCGGACTATCTCCTGATCCCGAGCTTGCCGACGAGCGCGCGATAGCGCTCGATGTCGGTGCCCCTCAGGTAGTTCAGCAGACGCCGTTGCTTGCCAACCAGGAGGAGAAGGCCGCGGCGCGAGTGATGGTCCTTGGCGTGCGTCTTCAGGTGCTCCGTGAGCTCCTTGATGCGAGAGTTCGAGAGCGCGATCTGGACCTCGGGCGAGCCCGTGTCCTTCTCCGCGCGCCGATGCTCCGCGATCAGCTTGCCTTTGACTTCTGTCTCTGTTGCCAAACCGAGTTCGAATTATACCGAGCCCACCTTCGGGCCCGTTTTACCCCGATCTGGCGACTGTGCCGTCCGACCTCGGGTCCGCGCCTGCTCGCCAGGCCCGCGGACCGTCGATGAGTATTGCGTGCGCATGGCCGAGAGTGTGGTGTTTTGGGGGCATCAGCTCAACCTGGAGGTCCGAACGCCGGAGCTCGCCTGCCCCTGGGTAGTCCGCCTCCACCGAGATCGTCCTGCCATCAGCCTTGACGCGAACTCGTGGCCGCCCGACAGCCTCGGCCGGCTCTAGCTTGTGGTCGACAAGGTTGACCAGGACCTGGGTCTGGAGCTGCGGCTGCCCCTCGCCGCCCATCGTCCCGAAGATCGACCACGGCCTGCCGTCTCGGGCCGCCATCGCGGGGACGAGGGTGTGCATCGTGCGCTTTTTCGGCTCGAGGCGGTTGACGTGCAGTGGGTCGAGGCTGAAGTAGCAGCCGCGGTTCTGGAGCAGCATCCCGGTGCCCTCCGCAACCACGCCAGATCCAAACCCGTAGGCAACGCTCTGGATCAACGACACAAGGTTCCCGTGCTCGTCCGCCGCGCAAAGGTAGACGGTGTCACCGCCCTCCTGCCCGCTCGGGCCGCCTCCCGCCGTCACGTGCGACGGATCGAGGAATGGCTCAAGCGGCACGGCGGCGAACGCGGGGTCGGTGATGTACCTGGCCCGCAGCGGGTAGCAAGCGTCGCGAATGCCCTTGAAAGCCCGGATGAAATCGAGGCCGGGTCGGAGCTCGTGCTGCGACAACCGGTTGAGCCTTGCGAGCATCGCCAGCACGACAAGGCCCTGGGTCGGGGGTGGCAGCTCGTAGACGGTGAGGTCGCGGTAATTCACGGTCAAGGGTGCGACCCACTCCGAGTGGTGCGTGGCGAGGTCGCTGGTGGTGACGAATCCGTCGCGGCGTTTCACCGCCTCGGCGATGGCGGCCGCGATCTCTCCCCTGTAGAAGCTGTTGATTCCGCTACGCCCGATGTCGGTCAGCACCGACGCGAGGTCGGGGTTGCGTAGGAGCATGCCCGCCTCCATCGGCGGGTAAAGCTCTTTAGCCGCACGCTCGCGGCCAAGCAGCTCGGCATCCTCCTTGAGGAACTCCGAGAGGCGCTCGGTGATGATGTAGCCGTCGCGGGCGAGTCCTGCCGCTGCCTCCAGAACGGGCGCCATGCCAAGCGTTCCGAATCGCTCAACGAGCCTGCCCCAAGCCTCTACGGTCCCTGGGACGGTGATGGTCAGCGCACCTCGCTCAGGCATCGAAGTGTGGCCGCGCGAGCGGACCGCGTCGATGGTCGCGAGCTCGCCGGAGCGGCCGGCCCCAATCAGGCCGACGGGTGATGCGGAGCCCGCCGGCCACACGATCGCCATCAGGTCGCCCGCGACCGAGGTCATGTGGGGGTACACGACGCACAGAACGGCATCGGCCGCGATGGCAGCATCGACTGCGTTGCCACCATCACGCATCACCTGGGCTCCCGCTTCGCTGGCAAGGCGATGCGGGGTGGCGATGACGCCCCTGGTCACACCGGTGCTAGGAACTCGATCGCCCCCGGCTGGATCTCAAACAGGGCAGGCAACGTCCCAGGTGTCTCTCCATCGAGATCGATGAGCACTTGCGCTTTCGAAGAGACTGAGATGCGCTTGCCGTACATGAGCTGAATCTTCGGGTTGTGGTCATCGAGGTGGGTTCCGTTCCGGATGTTACCCATCTGGCGGGCGGTCTCGAGCTTGCCCACGTCACCGATCAAGATGACGTCGAAGACGCCATCGGTCGGCTTGGCCGACGGCGCCATGCGCATGCCTCCGCCGAAGTACTGGCAGTTGGCGATCACCACCTGCTGGGCGACAAGGTCGAACTGGTTACCGTCCACGACCACCGTCACCGGCTTGTTCTTCCATCCGAGGAGGGCCAGCGCCGACGTGATGGTGAAGGCTGCTGCGCCGAACCGCTTGGAGCCAGAGTTGACGCGATTGGCGACGTCGCTGCTCAATCCGAGGTCGGCGATGTTGATGAAGTGACGCACGGCGGTGGAACCGTCGGGAGCCGCGTACGTCGCGCACCCAGCGTCAAGGCGTCGCGGCGTGCCAGAGGTGATTATCTGGACCGCCTCTTTGAAATCGAGCGGGATGCGCAGCGTGCGCCTGAAGTCGCCGCCCGTGCCCAGCGGAAGCATTGCCAGCTTGCTTGTCGTCGGGATCGGCGCGCCGTTGTGGAAAAAGCCGTTGACAACCTCGTTAAGGGTGCCGTCGCCACCCACTGCCACGACGACAGGGCGCGATTGCCTGACCGCAGCCTGCGCGATCCCAATCGCTTCGAGCGGACGCGTGGTCATCGTCGCTTCGTACGGGAGGCCGGTGGTGGCAAGCCAGGTGTCGATTGCGGCCCATTCCTTGCCTGCTCTCCCCGCCGCCGAGGCGGGGTTGACGATGAACAGGATTGGAGCGCCCGGCCGGCCGCCTATGACACACCTCCCAGCGCGCGAGGGTTCATGGCCCTTGTCGGGTCGATCCCTTCTTTGACCGCCCTCCATACGCGCATCCACCCGCCCATCTCGTCCGCGACCCAGCGCGAACGAACCTGGCCAGTGCCGTGGTGGTGGCTGATCGTCGCCCCCAGCTCAAGTGCCGCCGTCATTGCACCCTCCCATGCCCTGCCGTATGCGGCACGGGCCTCAGCCTCGGTGTCTGCGGACCCCCCGAACGAGAAGTAAGCGCAGCAGCCCTGCTCATAGGCATGGCTGAAATGGCATAACGCCAATCCCCCGATGGCTATTGCGGACTTTACCTGCGCGTGGAGCTTCGGTAGAACCGTCCATGGCGCGGCGAGCTCGATCGTGTCGACATAGGCGCCCGGTGGATCGAGGAGGGCTTTGAGACGCTCGGCGGAGAGGTTGAACCTGTGGCTCTGCCAATCCCGCCAGGGTTTCTCGCCCAGGTCGTCGGCGCCACGAGCGAACCGCTTCACTGCGCCCGCCTCCGCCGTCGCGACCTCGGCCAGGCCTGCGGTGGCGACCACCAGTACGCACACGTCGGCGGGGACGTCATAGCCATTGAATGTAGTGTCCTCGGCGTCGTAGAGGCGCATCACCAGCGGCCTTATGCCAGCCTGCATGATGGCGCGCATCGCTTCGAGGCCGGCGGCGAGATCCTTGAAGGCGTAACCACGGCCGACCACGAGCTCAGGCTGCCGGTGCACGCGCAGCGCGGCTCCGAGGATCACGCCGAGCGCGCCCTCCGAGCCGAGCCAGAGTTGGTGAAGGGCGGGACCCACCGCCGAGCGCGGACCAGGCCTGGGAGCGGCAAACGTCCCGTCCGGCAACACCACCGCAAGGCCCAGCACCATGTCCTCGACGCTGCCGTACCGACTGGATTCCTGACCCGAGGATCGGGTTGCAAGCAGACCGCCGATGGTGGTTCCCGGCAGAGAGCTCGGGAAGTGGCCTAGCGTCAGACCGCGCTCGTTCAGATGCTTCTCGAGCACCATGCCGTTCACTCCCGATTCGCAGCGGCACGTCAGGTTGACCTCATCGACCTCGAAAATGCGGTCGAACCCCGACATGTCGAGCACAAGCTCACCGGCGCGCGGTGCGAGGGCGCCGCACACGCCAGAGCCGCCGCCCATCGGGGTAACCACAACACCATTGGCCGCCGCCCACCGCAGGATTGCGATGATCTGCTCGCGCCCAGCCGGCCTTGCGACCAGGACCTTGGGCCGCTCGACGCCGTCGCGCTCCTCCATAAGCCCGAGCGGCCACATGTCGCGCACCGCCCGCTCATCCAGAGCCGCTGCTCCGACGATGGCCTCGATCTCGGCCCTCAACCGGTTCTCTTCGCGGCCCAGGTACCGGCCAGCCAACCCGTGAGGATCGGGACCCCGAAGCCGCAGGGGCCGGCGTAGTCGTAGCCCCCGAGCACCGCGCCGGTGGCGAACAGGTTGGAGTACGGCACCCGGCCCTCTTCATCCATCGGTCGCAGCCGGTTGTCGGTTCGCAGCCCGCTGCGCATCTCCGCCGCGGAGTCCAGATATTCAAGGTGGCGCAGGCGCGCGCCGCCCGCACTCACGGAGCTGCCTTCATGGAAGACGCCGAGGCCAAGCAGCGGCTCGACCGCTTTGCGACCCCCTTGAATTCCTCCGCCTATGTGGTGCCCCGTCGCCAGCACAAACGCGTCGGCACGAAATGCGCGGTCTCCTGCCCGGGCGCTGGTGATCCTGCCGCCTTCCACTTCGAAAGAGAGCACCTCGGCCTTGACAGCGTCGAGCCCGATCGTCTGCTGCAGCCGCCAGCCGTGTGGTGAGGGCGGAGCGGCAAGCAGCTCGAAGCTGTCGGGAGGCAGACCTGTGAAGCCCGGCGGGTATGCGACCGACGCTGCCCGAGCCTTCGCCAGGGCCGGGGCTCGGCGCCCATAGAGGTCCGTCAACGAAGCGGAAGGCGGCAGGTCAGGGATCGAAACATCCTCGGCGAATGCCTCGATGCCGTGAAGCTCCTTCAAGGCCTGCGCGGTCGAGGCCGCGTCGTAGTCGCCCACTTGCGGCACGCCGACCACCGCCACCCTCTTGCCCGAAAGCGCACGCAGCTCGCCGCCAGCAACAGTTGCCGGCACCAGGTTGCCCGGCCTCGCGAGTCCATGGATGTCGGCATAGAGGCCTCCCGATCGCCAGCCCCCTTCGAACTTGAGGCCACCCCTCTCGAGCGCCAGGTGCAGCGCCTGGATGGCGGTGTCGAGCTCGGTCGCGATGCGCACCGCATCCATCCCGAGGCGCGTGAACGGATGGTGCGGCTGTTGCTTGAGGACGAGATCGAGGTCGTCGACGACCTCCATCGCTCCTGCATACAGCGCTGTCGCGCCCGGCGCGCGTGCCACCACAGTCACGTCGGCGCCGGCACGCCGGGCCGCAAGCGCGGCGCAGTAACCGGCAAAGCCACCGCCCACCACCACGACCCTACTCAAGGCTTGACGATTCGCCGCGTATCGACAACGTCGCGGCGCAGCTGTTGGACGAGCTCGTCAGGGTTGGGAAAAGTTATATCGGGGTGCAGATAGCGAACAAACCTCAGCTCCAGCCTCTGCTGGTAGAGGTCGCCTTCGAAGTCGAGCAGGAAAGCCTCGACGCGAAGTTGCGTGCCGCCGAAGGTTGGCCTGTAGCCCACTGACAGCGCGGCGATGAATTGACCTTCCTGCGCGATCGCCCTGCCCGCGTATGCGCCGAGAGCAGGGACCAGCTTGTTCGGCTCGATCCCGATGTTGGCGGTGGGAAAGCCAAGGCGCCTGCCGACCTTGTCCCCTGCCTCGACCGGGCCAGCCATCGAATACTCGCGCCCCATCAGGCTGGTCGCCTCCTCCATCTCGCCAAGGGTGACGAGCCGGCGCACGTCCGAGCTGTGCAGCTCTTTGCCATTCAAGGTGAATGGCGGCACCACGTCAACAGCATGCCCATTGGCTCGAAGCCATACGGCATTGCCGCGGCGCCCCTGGCCGAACGCGAAGTCGAATCCGACCACCCAGCGCCGCACGTCCATCGCAGGCGTGATGAGAGCGATGAACTCCGGCGGCGACAGCGCCATCAGCGCCCGATCGAAACGGATGACTATCGCGTGCTCGATTCCAAGCGATTCCACCAGGGCCAGCTTCTCCTGGAGCGTCGTCACCGATTGCGGGCAGTTGGCAGGGTCGAGGACGCAGCGTGGATGCGGCTCGAAGGTCATGAGCGCCGGCTGTGCCCCCTCCGCCGATGCAGCGGCGACAGTGCGCCTGATCACGTCGTCGTGCCCGAGATGCACTCCGTCGAAGCTGCCGACCGTGAGAGCGACAGCGCCGATCGGGCTCGAGGGGAGCCCCATATGTACTTTCAGCTGAGCACCTTCTCGGGCACGAAAGTCCGGCGGAGCGGATCGGCGTGGCCGAGGGCGATGAGCCGGCCGCCCACGTCATGCGCCCTGATCAGGCCTGGGCCGGGCTCCGGCAGGACCCGCACCGAGCGGCCCTGTCTCACCATCGCCTCCTGCTCCACGTTGAGGCGGACGCGCTCCATGTCGGGCAGTATGACTTCGGCCGGAAGCAGCCGAGCGCGCACGTCCTCCGCGCTCCCCAGGTCCCCCGCCGGCACCGCCGACGCTATGAGTAGAGGACCGTACGCGGTCCTGACCAGCCTCCCCAGGTAGCCGCCAACGCCTAGCCGCCGGCCGAGGTCTCGCGCGATCGAGCGGAGGTACGTGCCGCTGCTACACCGGATCTCGACCCGCGCAACCGCCTCGGCTCCTGGCTTGTAGTCGAGCACCCGCGCTTCGTAGACCTCGACCTCCCGCGCATGAGGACGGGGCTCCTCGCCTCGCCTCGCGAGCTTGTACGCACGCTTGCCGTCGACCTTGACGGCAGAAAACGCGGGTGGCTCCTGGAGGATGCGACCGGAAAAACCCTCAAGCGCCAAAACGATGTCAGCCTCGCTCAACGCGCTTGGATCGCCCACCGCCTCGCGCTCGGCTTCCGCATCGTCGGTGGCAGTCGAAAACCCCAGGTGGATGTCAGCGACGTAGGTCTTCGGAAGCCGCAGCGCGAACTCGGCAAGGCGCGTGGCCGACTCGAAGAGAATTGGGAGCACGCCGGTGGCAAGCGGGTCGAGGGTGCCTGCGTGGCCGACCCTGTGCGCCCCTGTCAGCCGGCGAAGACGGCTGACGACGGCGAACGAGGTTTCTCCGGCGCCTTTATCGACATTCAGAACGCCAGTGGAGAAATCGGCTGCGTCAGCTCGTCGGCGAGGCGGCACCGATCGCCTCCTTGGCGGTCGCCAGCACGAGCTTGATGGCTTCGTCCATCGATTTCTCGATCTCGGCTCCCGCAGCTCGGATGTGTCCGCCGCCGCCAAAGGTGGCGCACATCGCTGCAGCATCCACGCCGCCTCGGCTGCGAACGCTGATCTTGGTCAGGTCGGCCGAGACCTCCTTGAAGAGGATGGCAAGCTCGAGGCCGGCGATGCTGTTGAGGTTGTCGATGATCCCCTCCGACTCGGCCATCACCGCGCCCGCCTCCTTCAGCATGCCCCTGGTCACCTTCGCCCACGCGAGGCGGCCTTCGAGCTCGACCCGCATGGTCGCGAGCGACAGGCCGTTCAGCTTCAGCGTCGTCTCCGGCCTCATTTTGTAGACGAGAGTCGCGATGTGCCCGGGATCGGCGCCGAGACGCGCCAGCCTTGCGGCATCCTCGAGCGCTTGCGGCGTCGTGTTCTCGTGCCGGAAGCCGCCGGTGTCAGTGAGGAGCGCGACATAAAGGTTGGTGGCGATGGTCGGCGTGATCGGGTAGTCGAAATGATCGAGCATCTGGATCACGATCTGTCCGACCGCGGAGGCGTCAGGTTCGATCACGTTGACGTCCCCAAAGCGCGAGTTCGAGGGGTGGTGGTCGACGTTGACGATGGTGGCATGCGATGCGATGCGCTTCACGCTGCTCCCCGAACGCTCGAGGTTGCCTGAGTCGAAGAAGAACACGAGCTGCGGGTCGATTCCCCGCGGCGGCTCCTCCTGGACCTCGTCGAAGCCGGGGAGGAACGTGTACATCTGCGGCAGCGGCGGAGGAATGAGCACCCACACCTGTTTGCCTGCCGCACGCAACGCTTCCGCGAACGCAAGGCTGCAACCGAGGGTATCTCCATCCGCGTCCTTGTGGCCGAAGATGAGGATCTCCTCGTTCGCGTCGATGAGCTCCTTGATGTCGTCGTACTGATTGGCCGTCTTTGGCTTGGCGGTAGCTATGACGTCTCCTCCCGACCGGTGTCTTGCGGGGCCTCAGGCGGCAGTATCTCTTTGAGCAGCTCCGCGATGTGCACGCTGTACTCGATCGAAGGGTCGATCTCGAAACGCAGGTCGGGTGAGAACTTGAGGTTCTGCAGGCGGCGGCCGAGCTCGTGTCGGATCACGCCCTTGGCCGAGACAAGGCCGGCGATCGAAGCCTTCTTCTCCTCCGGGTTGCCGAGCACACTTACCCTGACGTGCGCAGACCGAAGATCAGGCGACATGCGCACCGCCGTGATGCTCACGAACCCGATCCGCGGGTCCTTGAGATCGCGGCGGATGATTGACATGATCTCCTCGCGCACCTGCTCGCCGACCTGATCGGCGCGGTAGCTGGTCATCACGACCTCCGCTTTCAAATGTAGGGGTCCCCGCGAAATCTCGGCGAAGCCTCTGATTTCGTGGGGAGGAAGCAAGACACGCCTTGCCTAGATTTCTTCCCGCTCGAGGCGGTATGTCTCCATCGAGTCGCCAGGTTCGAAGGCCTCGAAACCCTCGAGCCCAACCCCACACTCCTGTCCGGCGGCCATCTCGCGCACGTCCTCCTTGAAGTGTTTGAGCGAGCTGATCTTCCCTTCGAAGATCTGCTCCTTCCCCCTGAACAGCTTGGCCCAGCCGCCACGGCTGATTTTGCCTTCGACCACGCGGCAGCCTCCGATGACCCCCTGGCGGGGGATCTTGATGGCGATGACGACTTCGACCTTGCCCTCGCGGATCTGGCGGAACGTGGGCTCGCGCAAACCCTTGGCGGCGCGCTCGACATCTTCAGTCAGCTTATAGATGACATCGTAGTACCGCACTTCGACCTTGGCCCGCTCCGCCGCCGCAATCGCCGCGGGCGCGGCCTTGAGGTTGAAGCAGATGATGATCGCGTTGGACACGCCTGCAAGCAGCAGGTCCGAGTCGCTCACCGCCCCCACTCCCTGGCCGACGATCTTGATAGCGACCACCGGGTCTTCGATCTTCTGCAGGGCGCTGAGGACTGCCTCGAGAGTTCCCTGCGCATCGGCCTTGACCACCAGGCTGAGCTCCTTGACCTCGCCTTCCTTGGCGCGGCGCGCAAGCTCTTCCAGAGTGATCCTCGGCGCGAAGTCCCTGGCGGCTTCCTGGGTGCGCCGCTCGGTGAGCTTGGTAAGGGCAATCTGGCGAGCAGCCTTCTCGGATCCGACGACCTGGAAGATGTCGCCGGCCTGAGGCACCTCGCTCATACCTGAAACGACCACTGGGGTCGCCGGTGGAGCCTCGCTCACGCTCTCGCCCCTATCGTCGGCAAGCGCCCGCACGCGACCGTAGATGTGGCCGCATACGAAGTCGTCGCCAACCCTCAGCGTGCCCGCCTGCACAAGCACTGTGGCGACCGGTCCGCGCCCGCGCTCCAGGTGGGCGTCGACGACAGTGCCGATTGCGTTCCGGTCCGGATTTGCCTTCAGCTCGAGGATGTCAGTGGACAGCACAATCGTCGTCAACAGGTCGTCCAGGCCCTGCCCGGTCTTGGCGCTCAGGTGGACGCATTCGTGCTCTCCCCCGTAGTGGCGGGTCACGATGCCCTGCGCCGCAAGCTCCTGGTGAACGCGATCCGGATTGGCCCCTTCCTTATCCATCTTGTTGATGGCGACGATGATCGGGACCTTGGCGGCGCGCGCGTGCTGGATCGCCTCAATCGTCTGCGGCTTGACGCCATCGTCCGCCGCGACGACAAGAACCACCACATCGGTGACCTGCGCGCCGCGCGCGCGCATCGCAGTGAATGCCTCGTGGCCAGGCGTGTCCACGAACACGACTGGGTGGCCGTCGGCGGTCTCGATCTTGTAGGCGCCGATGCGTTGGGTGATGCCTCCTGCTTCGCCTGCCGCAACTCTCGTCTTGCGGATGGCGTCGAGGATCGACGTCTTGCCGTGGTCAACGTGTCCGAGGACCGTGACGATAGGCGGGCGGGGCACCAGCTTGCTCGGGTCCTCGTTGGCGACTGAGAAGAGCTCCTCGCGCGAGGTGGTGACCACAGCCTCGCCTTCGGCGGATTCGGTCGCCACCACGTCTTCGCTGGAGACCGGTTCGACCGTATACCCGAACTCATCGGCCACGATCTCCGCGGTGGCGAAGTCGATGACCTGGTTGATGTTGGCCATGATGTTCGAGGCCATCAGCTTCTTGATCACCTCGACTGGGCTGACCGAAAGCCTCTCAGCGAGGTCCTTTACCGACAGGGTTGGCGGCAGGGCGACTCGGCGGTCACCGTTCGCTTCGATCTTGACAGCCACCGATGCGGGCTTGAACGCCGAGCGGGCGGCTTCGATCGCTCCAGGCGCCAGCGGCGCGGCGGCGTTGCGGGTCAGCCGCCTCTGCTGGAGGAAGTTCACCAGCTCCTTCTGGCTGATGCCAAGTTCGCGTGCGAGTTCGTGTGCCTTCATGCGGAACTACTGATTATGCCGCTCTACCCCAATTCGAAACCTGACCAGCACTTCCCTCCCCCCTTCAGGGGGGAGGGCCAGGGCGAGGGGCGTTAACCGGTAGTCCCGATCAACTCAGCCCAGGTCTCAGGCCCAATTGGCGTCTTCAGCGCGCGCTCCAGAGCCTTTCGCTTGCGCGCGGTCTCGATGCAGGCGGCATCCCGATGGAGGTAGGCCCCGCGCCCGCTTGCTCGCCCAGTGAGGTCCACCGCAGCTCCGCCTTCGGCTCGGCGCACGATGCGGACCATCGCCCCCTTGCCGTCCTCCATCCGGCAGGCCACGCAGGTGCGAACGGGCTCATGCCCCGTCTTGCGCATCCTCTTGGGTACCAGCCTCCACCTCCGGGTCGCTTGCCTTGATATCGATCCGAAAGCCTGTGAGCTTGGCCGCCAGCCGCGCGTTCTGTCCATCTCTCCCGATGGCAAGTGAAAGCTGCGCGCGCGGGACGAGCACCGTCGCGGTCCGCGTCATTCGGTCGATGGAGACCGACTCCGCTCTAGCCGGTCCGAGCGACGAGGCAACGAACGCCTCAGGGTCGTCAGACCACGGAACGATGTCGACGTGCTCGCTGGCGAGCTCGCTGAGGATCGCGCGGTGGCGCACGCCTTTCGGCCCGACACAGGCGCCCACCGGATCGAGCCCCGGTTGCGTGGTGGAGACGCCGACCTTCGTGCGCAGGCCCGGCTCGCGCGCGATGGCACGGATCTGGACAGTACCCGCCTTGATCTCGGGCACCTCCGCCTCCAGCAGCCGGTGGACGAACATGCGCGAGGCTCGTGACACGCGAACCTGCGCCTGGCGTGCGTTGCGCTGTGCATCCATGATCGCCACCAGCACCGGACGCCCAGGGTGCAGCTGCTCGCCGGGGATCTGCTCCTCCGGAGGCATCACGCCCTCAGCTCGACCGAGGTCCACGTATACGGTCCCCATCTCGATACGGTCGACGACCCCGCTGGCCAGCTCACCCTTGTGCTCCGCGACGTCCCGCAGGACCTTGTCCCGCTCCAGGTCGTGGATGTGCCGCAGCACCGCTTGCTTGGCAGTCTGAGCCGCCATCCGCTTGAAGTCTTCTGAGGGCAGCATCTCGACCATCTCGCTGCCGTCCTCACGGACCACGCGGCTCCGAACCTCCAGCCCGCCTGTCTTCGTGTCCAGCTTCACGCTGACCTCACCCGCCGGGCTGAAGGCACGGGTGTAGGCAACGGCGAGGGCCCCTTCGACGGTGTGCAGCATCTCCTCGAAGGGAATGCCCACCTCGGCGCAAAGCGCAGTCAGCGCCTCGCCGAGGCTCTCCGTGGAAGGCTCAGAAGGAGACCGCGAGCCTGCCCGCGACAACGTCACTCCATGCAATGTGCAGGACCACTGGTGCTCGACCGCGAGCCCCCAGAGCCTGCACGGCTATGCCGGCGCCGTCGACGGCTACCAGCTGACCTTCGACCACCGTGTCGGCATCACCGCTCCGATAGCGGATGTTGACTCGCTTGCCGTTGAACCGCTCGTAGTCCGCGTGGCCGCGCAGCGATCGCTCGGCGCCCGGCGACGAAACCTCGAGGTTGTAAGGGCCGTCGATGAGCTCCGCGTGCTCGATCAATGGACCGGCGACCCGGCTTACTCGTTCGCAATCCTCGATTGTGATCGTCTCGACGTGGTCGATCGAGATGCGGAGGGTGCGGCCCGACTGACCCGACTGCTCGAGCGAGTACAGCTCGTAGCCCATGTGCTGAAGCGTGGGCTCGATCAGCTCTTTGATTGACGATATTGGCCAGGTCGGCATGTCAGATAACTAAAGCCAACGATACCGGGAACGCACTCGTTCTCGCTGACAATTCTCTCGGCCAGTCCGCCGTGCTTTGCAACCGAGCGTCCCCACGGGTGAGATCGATGATCTCACCCGTTCTCTTACCGAAGGGGCTGGAGCTTCCGCCACACGACGAGGAGAGGGGCGGCGTTGAAGATCGAGCTGTAGGTGCCCGACACGATGCCGATCATGAGGGCCAGCGCGAAGCCCTTCAGCGTGTCGCCACCGGAGATGAGGATCGCCGCGAGGACCAGCACGACAGTGAAGCTCGTGATGATCGACCGCGCGGCGGTTTGCATGATGCTGAGGTTGACCACCTGCTCAAATGAGAGCCGCTGACTCACGCGCAGGTTTTCACGAATCCTGTCGAAGACGACGATCGTGTCGTGGACGGAAAAGCCCACCACCGTCAGGACTGCAGTTACGAAGAGGGTGTCGATCTCGCCGATGCGAGCGTGCAGCACCGTGCCGATGATCGAGAACACACCGGTCAGCAGGAACACATCATGAAGGAGCGCCGCGAGCGCGGAGCCGCCGAACTGGAAGCCGGCGCGCCAACCTCCCGGCACGTTGCGGAACCTGATCATCAGTAGGAAGAGAATCGCAACCGATGCGAGGACTATCGCGAGCAGCGCGAACTCGATGGTCTCGCCGGCGATGGTGCCGCCCACCTCTTGTACTGACTGCACGGCGCCGGGCCCTAGCGTTTTCTGCAGGTGGTCGACGACAGACGCCTGCTGCGCCGGCGACAACGGTATTGCCCGGATGATGTAGCAGGTGGAATTGCTGGGACACAGGGTTCCGGCAGCGGAGATGACATTGCCCTGGATGTTCTCCGCAGCGACGGCGTTCTGGACTTGAAGCGCGCTCGGATTGTTGTTGAAGCTGAGTGCGAACTCGGTGCCTCCGGCGAAGTCGATGCCGAGCAGAAAGCCCCGGGTGGCCATGAAGAAGATGCCGGGGATGATGATGATCAGCGAGATCAGGAAGAACAGGTTGCGGCGCTTGACGAAATCGATCTTTCGTACGCGGGGCTCAGGGCGAGGCTTCTCGATGACCGGCTCCCTGGCCGGCTCGACGCGGATCTCTTCCGGCTCTGCCTCTGTCTGTGAGGACGCGACCTCGTCAGACGATTCGAGCACGATCGACCCCTAGGAGTCCAGGCCGCCGCAGGCTGCTTGCGCTCAGGACTATCGCCAGCAGGTTGTGGGTCACGACGATCGAGGAGACCAGGCTGGCAATGACGCCGATGGCAAGCGTGATGGCAAAGCCCTTGACCTGCGTCGGCCCGACGAAGCCGAGGATGACGCAGGTGATGAACGTCGACGTGTTGGAATCCCGGATGGCGGGCCAGGCGCGGCGCACTGCGGCATCGACGGCAGCAGGAATGGTTCGCCCTGACCTGACCTCCTCTTTGAAACGCTCGAAGATCAGCACGTTGGCGTCGACCGCCATACCGACAGACAGGATGAAACCAGTGATGCCTGCCAATGTCAGCGTCACCGGGACCACCTTGAAGACAGCCAGGACCGCGCCCGCATAGAAGAGCAGCGCGATGCTCGCCAGGAGGCCGGGGATTCGGTAGTAGACGATCATGAAGACGATCACTATCGACAGGCCAAGCAGGCCTGCAGCGAGGCTGAGCTTCACCGACTCCGCACCGAGCGTTGACCCGACCTGGGTGACTGCAAGCACCTGCAGGTCGACGGGCAAGGAACCTGCATTGATGCCAGTCGCCAGGTCATTCGCGCTCTGCTGCGTGAAGTTGCCGCTGATCTGGGCATTGCCGCCGGCGATCTCCTGCTGGGTTACAGGGTCGACGAGGAGCTTTCCGCAGACCACTTTCTCGCTGGGCAGGCAGCCGGCGTTGTAAGGGACCAGGAGCTTGGCCTGGTACGCGGGGTCATCCCACTTGTCGATGTCTGCCTGGGTGAGATCCAGCCAGATCGTGAGGAACCGCTCCGCGCAGAACTGCCCTGTCGTCGGGTCTGGTGAGGCACACGCGGCGACGTTGGCCGTGGTCAACCTGTCGAAGACCACCGCTCCGTTGGAGTTGAAGCTGATGTTGACGACCCATGACGTGCTGTTCTGATCGATCGCCGCGCTGGCGCTCGCGATATCGTCACCTGTCAGACCCGTGAACGCAGGTTTGTAGCCGGGGTGGGGACCGGTAGTCGCCTTGGGGTCCTTCACCCATTTCGTGTAGACGAGCTTGGTGACGCGTCCGATGGTTTTCTGGGCCTGGTCAGCGGTCACCCCGGCGAGGTCGACAGTGATGCGGTCGTTGTTGTTGCCCGCGCCCCGGATCTCCGGCTCGCTCACACCGAGCGAGTTGACGCGCTTGGAGATCACGCTTATGGTCCGCTGCTGCACGTCGGCGTGGGACTGGCCAGGTGGAAAGTTGACCAGCCGGTAGTCGATATGGGTGCCGCCCGCCAGGTCGAGACCTTTGTGGATGTAGACCTGCCAGCCGCTGAAGTTGGGAGGCAAGCCAGGGACGCTCCCGGTGAGGGGATAGTGATTGAGGATCCGGTAGGCGTAGCCTGCGCCGTCGACGAACACCGAGAACATCAGGACAGCTACCACGAGCAACCGCACGGGCCAGCTGAGAACTAACTGCACAGCCCGAGAAGTCTACGTGCCGCCGTATTAGCGCTGCCGAAACAGAACGTTGACGACCACCGTCAGGACGACCGACAGGATGATGCTGGCGGCAATCGGCACGTAGACAGTGACTCCTCCGCTTCGGAACGTGAAGTCCCCTGGGAGATTGAACCGTCCGAAGAGCATCAGGCCCCCGCCGATCACCGCCAGTAGCACGCCAAAGACGAGCAGCAGCCTCCCGACGTCCTGCATCGTTAGTGTCCGGAGCGGGACACTACAGCAGGCGGGTCTGTTGCGGGCCCGGGTCGGGTAGTGCCAGGCCGAGGTGCCGGTAAGCGAGCTCCGTAGCGACGCGCCCTCTCGACGTCCTGGCGAGAAAGCCGATCTGGATCAGGTAGGGCTCGTGCACGTCCTCGATCGTCTCCCGCTCCTCGGACAGCGATGTGGCGATCGTGTCGAGCCCGACCGGGCCCCCCTTGAACTTCAGGATGACCGTCTCGAGGAGCTGGCGGTCAAGGGGCTCGAGCCCTATCTCGTCGATGTCGAGCATCGCCAGGGCCTGCTTGGTAGCCTCCACAGTCGCACGGCCGTCGGCGCGAACCTGCGCGTAGTCACGAACGCGGCGCAGCAGGCGGTTGGCGATTCGTGGCGTGCCGCGCGACCGCCTCGCGATCTCGGCCACCGCGTCGTCGTGGATCTCGATGTCGAGGATGCGCGCTGAGCGCCTGACGATGCTCTCGAGCTCGCCTTTCGTGTAGAAGTCGAGCCTGTAAACCGCGCCGAAGCGGTCCCGCAAAGGACCGCTGAGAAGGCCCTGCCGCGTCGTGGCTCCGACACAGGTGAAGTGGGGCAGCGGCAGCGTCGCGGCGCTCGCCCCCACCCCCTTGCCGAGGACCGCGTCGAAACGAAAATCCTCGAGAGCCGGGTAAAGCGACTCCTCGACGATGCTACTGAGCCTGTGGATCTCGTCGATGAAGAAGACATCGCGAGTGCTGAGGTTCAGCAGGATCGAGCCCAGTGCACCCTGGTGATCGATCGCCGGCCCGGAGCTGACCTTGATGGTCACCCCGAGCTCGTTCGCGATGATGTGGGCGAGGGTGGTCTTGCCCAGCCCTGGCGGCCCGCACAGCAGGACGTGCTCGACCGGCTCGCCCCGGCGGCGCGCCGCCTCGAGGAGGATGCTGAGGTTTTCCCGCACCTGCTCCTGGCCCACGTACTCGGACAGGAGGCGAGGCCTGAGCGTGAGGTCGTACTGGTCGTCGTCGGCGCGCGCGTCAAGGACCGGATCGTCGCGCGGCGGCACTCCAGCGTTGCCAGTCATTTCCTTCCGAGCGCCTTAAGCGCCACAGCCAGCGCTTCCTGAGTTGAAGGCGTCGACCTCCAGTCCACCGATTCGAGACCGGTGCGCGCCTCTTGTGACGAGAAGCCGAGGTTGCGTAACGCTGACTCCACCGCCTTGGGCACCACCCCGTCTCCGGCGAGGGCGGTGGCCCGCGGAATCACCTCCACCTCCGCAATCGCATCAAGCCTTGGCTTCAGCTCGATGATCACCTTGGCGGCAGTGCGGGCGCCAACCCCGCTGGCTCTGCGGATCGGCGCGGGGTCCTCGCTCACGATGGCGCGCTTGAGGATCTCGAGGCTGGCTGCGCTCAGGATGTTGAGGCCCACTTTCGGGCCGACGCCGTCGACCTGGATGAGCATCTCGAAAAGGTCCAGCTCCTCGACTGAAGCGAACCCATAAAGTGCGAGCTGGTCTTCGCGGACGACTGTGTGGATGTGAAGCTCGTAATCACCCCCCGGCGCGGGGAGCTTCTGCCTCGTGGTGGCGCTGACGCTGACGAGGTATCCCACGCCCCCAACGTCGAGGACGACGAAGTCGGGTCCAGCGCGGCGGACGACACCACTGAGGTGTGCGATCAACGCGGTACCTGCGACAGCCTGCGGCTGCGGGCGTGGCACACGGCGATCGCTATGGCGTCCATCGCGTGCGCGTCGACGCGCCCTTCGGGCACCTTCACCTGGGCGCCGAGCATGCGGGCGACCTGTGCCTTGTCGGCATTGCCGTAGCCGGTGAGGACCATCTTGACCTGGCTCGGCTTGTACTCGAACACCGGTACTCCGCACTCTTCGAGGACCGCCAGGATGGCCCCGCGCGCCTGAGCTACACCAATCGCGCTGGTTGCGTTGCGGCCCATGAAGAGCTCTTCGAGCGAGGCTTCCGACGGCGGGTGTTCGGCGAGCAGCGCCCGGAGATGGCTTGTGATCGCCAGCAGCCGTGGTCCGTCCCGTCCCGGACTGGTGACCACTGTGCTGCACGCCAACACGAGATTGGAGCCTGACAGCAACGCGAATCCAGTGCCCGCGAGGCCGGGGTCGATCCCGAGGATCAGTCCGTTTGCAGTGCCTGGCATTTGTCCACCCGGTTCTACACCTGTGCTGAGACGCGTTCAAGGACGTTGGTTGGGATGTCGAAATTGGCGTAGACCTGCTGGACGTCGTCGTCCTCTTCCAGGGACTCCATCAGCCGGAGCACAGCGGCAGCCTTGTCCTCTCCGACGGCAACCGTCTGCTTGGGTTGCATGGTGATCTCGGCGTTGTCGATGGTGACCCCCATCCCCTCCATCGCCGCCTTGACCTTCTCGAAAGCGGCAGGCGGGGTGGTGACCTCAACCGACTTGCCTTCGACCTGCACGTCATCGGCCCCTGCTTCGATCGCTGCGAGACCTACTTCTTCGGGGTCGTTCTTGCCGGCGTCGGCCGAGATGACACCCTTGCGCTCGAACATCCACCCCACGGAGTTGGACTCGCCAAGGTTGCCGCCGAACTTGGACAGACGGTGCCGGATCGACGCAGAGGTGCGATTTCGGTTGTCGGTGAACGCGTCGACCATGACGGCCACGCCGGCGGGGCCATAGCCCTCGTAGCGGATCTCTTCCAGCTTTTCGCCCGCCAGCTCGCCGGTGCCGCGCTTGATGGCGTTCTGGATCTTGTCCGTTGGCATGTTGATCTCGCGCGCCTTCTGCACGGCGAGGCGGAGGCGGAAGTTGCCGTCGGTGTTCCCTCCCCCCTCCTTCGCGGAGATCAGGATCTCGCGGGCAGCACGCGTGAACGCCTGACCGCGCTTGGCGTCGATTATCGCCTTCTTGTGCTTGATGCCCGCCCATTTCGAGTGGCCGGACACTTACTTGAGCCCTCCGAACATGCTTTCGATGATTCTATCGCACGCGAATTCGAACGAACTTTCTCTTTCCCACCGACAGCACCTGGCCGTC
>DAIUFK010000025.1:0-13129 GCA_036844615.1 Candidatus Dormiibacterota bacterium
ACGAATCGTTTGGACGCGGCCGCCACCACCTTCTCGCGGAACAGCGCGCCTCCCCTCCCCTTGATCAGGTTCAGCGCCTGGTCCACCTCGTCGGCGCCGTCGACGGTGAGGTCGATCTGCCCAATGAGCTCGAAGACGATCGGAATTCCATTTGCCGCGGCGAGCTCGGCGGTTGCGCGCGAGGTGGGAACCGCTCTCACCTTCATGCCTTCCGCCACCAACCGACCCACGCCTTCCGTGAAATAGCGCGCTGTGGTGCCGCTGCCCAGCCCGATCAACATGCCATCGCGCACGAGCTCAAGGGCCTTCTCGGCCGCCGCTCGTTTGAGCTCGTCCTGCTCAGACAATGGCTCTACGGATGGCTCTGATGCCTGCGGCAATCCCCTGCTTGTGTCCGAACACCGAACTCCCCGCGACCAGCACCGTCGCCCCCGCTTTCACCACCACCGGAGCGCTCTTGGCGTCGATGCCGCCGTCGACCTCGATCTCGATGCTGCGCGACATTGCCCGCAGGCGCCGGATCTTCTCCGGGCTGTGCGGGATGAACTTCTGGCCGCCGAAGCCTGGCTCGACTGTCATGACGTTGACTGTCGTGATGTAAGGCAGGATCTCGCGCAGCGCCTCGACCGGCGTTGCAGGGTTGATGGCAACGCCCGCCTTCGCGCCTAGTTCCTTGATCCGCATGACTGTGCGGTAGAGCGACGTCGTCGACTCGACCTGCACCTCGATGAGGGTCGCGCCGGCGTTGGCGAATGCTTCGATGAATAGCTCGGGCCTCTCGATCATCAGATGCGCCTCGATCGGAAGCTTGGTCACGCGACGCACGGCCTCAACGACGAGCGGGCCGAACGTGAGGTTGGGCACGAAATGGCCGTCCATCACGTCCACCTGGATGCGATCGGCCCCCGCGCTCTCGGCCTCTTTCACCTGTTCGGCAAGGCGGCCGATATCGGCCGACAGGATCGAAGGAACGATCTCGACCTTGCTCACCCGCCTGCCGCCGCTCGATCGACTAGCCATCGTGCGCCCGCAATCATCCCCGATGGCACCTCCTGGCGTTTCGCCTTGGCCACCGCCTGCGCCTTGCCCGCGCCGGTGGCGAGGATGAGCACCCGGCCCGCGCCTCGCAGTGCCTGCAACGTCAGGCTCACCCGCTCGGGCGGAGGCTTGGGAGAGTTGCGCACTCCCACCACCCACCCCTTCGCCTGCAGCTCTGGATAGCCCGGAAATAGGGATGCGGTGTGACCGTCCTCTCCGACGCCGAGCAACACCACATCCAGGGGCGCGAGGCTGGCGACGATGCGCGAATACTCTGCCGCACCCTCGTCTGGGCCGAGCTCGGCAGGCATGCGATGCACAGTCGCCGGCGCCACCTGGTCCAGCAGGGCTTCACGCGCCATCCTGTAGTTGCTCTCAGGGTCGTCAGGCGGCACGCATCGCTCGTCGCCGAACAGGATCGTCACCCGGGCCCAATCAACCTCCAGGTTCACCATCAGCTCGTAACACCTCCGGGGCGTGGTGCCCCCCGCCAGCACCAGCGTGCGCGAGCCCCCGCGGAGGGCGCCCGCGATCTCTTCTGCGGCTGCTGCCGCGACGTCCTCCGCTGTCTCGAAGACTGTGAACTCACTCACGGCTAGAGGGCGCGCATGAGCTTTGCGGCGGCTCCCAGGGAGCGCATGTAGACGGGATCGTGGGCGCCGGTCGAAAGGAGTTCCAGCAGCAACGTTGGCTCGTCCTGCGATTCGATGTTTTGGACCAGGCGAAGGGTCTCCGCGTCGCCGAGGTCGATCTGCGTGAGCAGCACCAGAGGGTTGCCACCCCGCCTGCGGTCGCGCACGAGCACGCCAGAGCCTTGTCCGGGCTCGCCCGGAAGGTCACCGGTGGCTGTGTGATGCAGCGACTCGCGGTTTCTCGCCAACACATCGCGCTGCTGCAAGGCCTTGCGCTCCGCGATCTCGAGGCCCGCCTCGTCCTCCCCTCCGGCGTTAAAACGCCGCTGGAACTCCGATGGGCCGACGTCCGACGTGAGCCGGCTCTGGCGTTCAGGATCGCGCTGAACCGACATCCTGAACGTGCTGCCCGCAGACGCTCCCCCGATGCGGACAGCGCTGATCTCACCCTGAGCGAGGTGAGTCTTGGGCACCGACCTGAAGGCAACCTCGAGCTGCCTGCCGTTTTCCGTGGCAAAATGCGCCACCACGACGCCACCCGCGCCGCCAACCGCCCTTTGCACCTTCCAACCCAGCGCCGAGGCGAACCAGCCGATCAGAAGCGCTGCGGCGATCCTGTTGCCGCGGCCCTCGCCCACGTAGTCGATCCCCAGCTCCGCGATACCGCCCATGAAAGGCCGCCGCTCCTTCGGTTCGAAAAACTGCGCTATGGTCTCGCGCCATGACGCGAGGCGGGCCCACTGGAGGTCTGCAACGCCGAGGCGCTCATGTGAGTGCAGGGCAAGGTCGGCCAAGCCCAGGAACGAGTTGTAGGGCCGGTCGAAGCGCGACGAGTCCACCACCAGCGCGTCGCAGATCCTCAGCGCGTCGACAAGCTCCTTGGTGCCGAAGGGAGGCGTGTCCAGCCACCAAAGGTACGTGGGAACGCCGCTGATGAGCAGCGGGTCGACGAGAGCCGCCAGGTGTTCCCCGGTGGCGCCCGGCACGCGCAGCGAGACGATGTCGCATTGCGCCTTGCTCGCCGATGACGCGCTCAGGGGATGGGTGGCGATTGACGCATCGATGCGCCCAGTCCGCACGCTGGGCTCCTCGCACACGACTATCGCCAGCGATGGATGTTGCGCGGCGATCGCCAGCGCAGCGCGCTGCGCCCTGCGTTCGTCGGCGTCGCTGGTGGCCACGGCGACCAATGTCATCACGCAGTTTCGTGGGTGAGGGTGCGCCTCATCGCCGGCTTCGGCCTGGGCTGCCTTCCGGCGGATACCGCCAAGGGCGCTCAGGACATCGCCAATGGTCACCGACTCGCCGTGCCAGGCGATCTGAGGTGTGGGCGACTTGGCGCTCACGGCCTGTGCCACTCCCTTCCGTTCGCCTCGATCAGCTTGTCAGCCGCCACCGGGCCCCACGTGCCCGCTGCATACATCGATAGCGGCGGCCTGTCGTCGCGCCACGCTGCCTCGATCGGGTCAATGAACTTCCACGCCGCCTCCACCTCGTCCGCACGGGTGAAAAGCGTGGGGTCGCCGATCATGCAGTCGAGGAGCAGGCGCTCATAGGCCTCCGGCGTCTCGACCAGGAAGGACGACATGTAGTCGAAGTCCATCGCCACGTTTCGCAGGCGCACGCCGGCGCTGGGCACCTTGGCGCCGAAGCGCAGCGAGATTCCCTCCTCGGGCTGGATGCGCAGAGTGATCGCGTTGGGGTCCAGGTCCTTCGCCGCCTCGAACGTCATGTGCGGCGGGCGCTTGAACTGGACTCGAATCTCAGTGGCACGTTTCGGCATTCGTTTTCCCACCCGAATGTAGAACGGAACGTTCGCCCACCGCCAGTTGTCGATGAACAGGCGCAGCGCCGCGAACGTCTCGGTGAGGGACCCTGGTGCGACCGCGTGCTCCTCGCGGTACCCGATCACCTCCTCGCCAAGGACCCATCCTTTCGTGTACTGCCCGCGGACTGTCGAGGTCGCCACGTCCCCATCGAGGATCGGGCGGATGGCGCGTAGCACCTTCACCTTCTCATCTCTCACCGTCGTGGCTTCGAACGCGACGGGGGGTTCCATTGCCACGAGCGCCACCAGCTGCAGCGCGTGGTTCTGGACGATGTCGCGCAAAGCGCCTGCCCTCTCGTAGTACGCCCCGCGCATCTCGACGCCGATCTCCTCGGCTGCTGTGATCTGGACCGAGTCGATGAGGTTCGAGTTCCACACCGGTTCGAACAGGGAGTTCGCGAAACGGAAGGCGAGGATGTTCTGGACAGTCTCTTTGCCGAGGTAGTGGTCGATGCGATAGACGGAGTCCTCGTGGAACACGCGCTGAAGGATCTGGCTCAGCTCGCGTGCTGACTTCAGGTCCGAGCCGAAGGGCTTCTCGACCACGATCCGGTCGAACCCTGGGCTCCTGACCAGCCCTGCCGCCTTGAGCTGTTCGGTGATCGTTTCGTAGGTCGGCGGCGGCGTGGCGCAGTAGTACACGCGGTTGCCGCCAATGTGGCGGGCGTGGTCGAGGTCGTCGATCTTTCGCGCCAGCGCCTTGAAGTCGTCGAGCTTGCTGAAGTCCACCTTCACGTAGAAGACGCTCGCGAGAAACGCGCGCAGGACCTGTGGGTCGACTGGCTGGGTGCGCGAGAACTTGGTGATGACATCCTCGGCGTGCTTGCGAAACCCGTCGTCGGTCAGATCGTCGATCGCTGCGCCCACTACCGCGAACCCAGCAGGCAACAGACGCTGCTTGGCAAGGTTGTAGATGGCAGGCAGGAGCTTTCGCCCGCTCAGGTCGCCCGTCGCGCCAAAGATGACCATGACCAACGGGTCGCCGACCCGATAGTCATGAAGTCCCTCAGCGAGGGGGTTGGGGTCTATAGCTTTATATCCTCCCCGCTCCGCGGGGAGGTGGCGCCCCAATTGACTTTCCTTTGGGGTCCCCGCGCTCGTGGTGCGCGGGGCAAGCCCGGAGGGGGCCCTGAGGTCACTTCTTCTCCGTCTGTACCGCATGGCCGCCGAACTGGTTACGCATCATCGCCAGCATCTTGTCGGCGAACGTGTCCTCCATCCGGCTCCTGAAGCGCGCGAACAGCGAGTGGGTGATGATCGGCGCCGGCACCGACTCCTCGATCGCCGCCTCTACCGTCCAGCGCCCCTCCCCGGTGTCCTCGACGAAACCCCTGATGCCCGCCAGCTGCGGATCCCTGGACAGCCCGTCCGCGATGAGGTCGAGCAGCCACGAGCGCACCACGCTGCCCGTCCTCCACGCCTCGGCGATCGCCTGCATGTCCATGCCGGGGAACGACCTGGACAGCTTCATGATCTCGAAGCCTTCGGCGTAGGCCTGCATGAGCCCGTACTCCACGCCGTTGTGGACCATCTTCACGAAGTGGCCCGATCCCTCCGGCCCTGTGCGCACGAGGCCGCCATCGTCGGGCGCAAGGTCCTTCAGGAGCGGCAGGCAGTGATCAAAAGTCGATTCCTCACAGCCGACCATCAGGCAGTACCCGTTGGCAAGCCCCCACACCCCACCTGACGTCCCGGCGTCCATGTAGTGCATGCCCTTGGCCTTGACCCGCGCGGCGTCCTCAAGGGCCAGCTTCCAGTTGGTGTTGCCGCCGTCGATGATGATGTCACCAGGGTCGCCCAGCTCCACAAGCTCGTTGATGGTCTGCGTGGTCGGGTCGCCGGCCGGAACCATCACCCACATCACGCGGGGCTTGGCGTCGAACTTCTTGACTAGCTCCTTGAGCGAGTTCGCACCGACCGCGCCCTGGGCCTCGTGCGCTTTGACGGCGTCGGCCGACCTGTCGTAGGCGATCATCCGATGACCGCGCTTCATCAGGCGCAGCACCATGTTGCCGCCCATGCGGCCAAGGCCGACCATCCCCATCTCCATGGCTATCTCTCTCCCTTCGGCCGGACTGGGCTTACGCCCCTCTCCCTGACCCTCTCCCCGATGGGGAGAGGGATGACTTGACCGCGGCTGCCAGCGCCTTCCAACCAGCGGCCGGCTCGCGGCCGAGGGTCACACGCAGCGTGGGCAGGCGGCGCGAAGTGAGCGACTGCAGGTCGCCCAGCGATTGCGACTGCTTGAGGACCGAGAAGCTGAAAGGCTGACCCGGAATCGGCACATCCTTCGTGTCGTCCTGGACGATCTGAAGGAACAGGCCCGTCTTCGGGCCGCCCTTGTGCAGCTGGCCGGTGGAGTGCAGGAATCGCGGGCCGTAGCCGGCGGTGGTCGCGAGGTGGGTCCGATCCCTCACCGCGGTGCGAATCGCAGCGATCGCCGCCTGCGAGGCGGGCGTGCGTGTCGTGTAGGCCATCGTCGCGAAGTACGCGCCGGGCTTCGCTCGCTCAAACAGCGCCCTGAGGCCTGGGCGCGACTTCGCCGCAGGAGTGGACTCGGCCTTGGGCAGCTTGCCCTTGGCCCTGAACTCAGCGAGGACCTTCTTCGTATTGTCCTTCGACTCCTGCACGTTGGGCTGGTCGAAGGCGTCGATTCCAAGGATCGAGCCGGCGATCGCCGTCGCGATCTCCCAGCGCAGGAACTCGCCGCCGAGGTCGAGCTTGTCCCTCATCGTCAGCGTCACCACCGGCTGGCCTGCCTTCTCCAGCGCCTGCACGGCGCGGTTCACCGGATCCGAGTCCATGCGGATGTAGACGAACACCCTGTCGTCGCCGTACACGGCGGGCTTCCCAACAGGCTCGCCCTCGACTGGGACGATCCCCTTCCCCTGCTTGCCTGTGCTCTCGGCGATCAGCTGCTCTACCCAGTAGCCGAACGTCGCCACCTTCGTCGAGGTGATCAGCGTCAGCTTGTTGCGACCACCAAGGGCCAGCTGGCCGAGCACCGCACCAAGCCACACGCCTGGGTTCTCGTCAGCAGGAACGGAGTCGGCGCACGAGTGGGCCATCTCGACAGCGCGCTCGAGCAGCTCACCCACGTTCACTCCGATCAGCGCGGCGGGCACGAGACCGAAGTAGCTCAGCGCTGAGTAACGACCCCCGATGTCAGGCGAGCCGGGGAAGATCCACCGGAAGTCGTGCTCCTTGGCCAGCTTTTCGAGGGAGGTGCCGGGGTCCGTGATCGCGGCGAACTGGCTGCCTGCTTTGCCCTTTCGACCGTTGCTGCTCAGCTGGTCCCAGAAGTACGCGAAGTGCGACAGGGTCTCAGTCGTCTCGCCGGATTTCGACGCGACGATGAAGAGCGTGTCTTTAATGCTGATCTTGGCCCGGACGGCGAGGATGGTCGCCGGGTCCGTGGTGTCGAGAACATGCAGCTTCGGGTGACCCTTGACCGATCCAAAGGTGTTGCGCAAGACATCGGGGCAGAGGCTCGAGCCGCCCATCCCCAGCAGCACCACGTCGGTGTACTTGCGGCCGTGCACCGCAAGCTCGCGGAACTCCGGGGCGTGCTCCAGCATCTTCTCAGCCACGTTCAGCCACCCGAGGCGGTCGCGGATCTCCTCGCGCTTGGCGGGGTCGGGGCTCCACAAGGTGGAGTCCTTCGCCCACAAACGCCGCGACACGTCCTCCTTCTTCAGGCGCGCGACCTGCGCGTCGACCGCGGGCTGCAGCTCGCCGAGGCTGTGCCACTGGCGCGGACCCTTGCCCGCCCTGATGTCGCGCGAGCTCTTGGCGATCGTGGCGAGCAGAGTCTCGAAGGACTTGGTGAACGAATCGACGCCCTCGACCTCCAGCTCGTGCGTGACCTGGTCGAGGTCGATGCCCGCCGCCGCAAGCTCCTTCAGCTGTCGCTTGGCGAGGTCGACGTTCTCGTCGATGCTTCGGCGCACCTCGCCGTGCTCGCGGAAGGCGGCAAGCGTGGCGGGCGGGATGGTGTCGACTGTGTGCGGGCCGATCAGCTCCTCGACGTAGTAGGTGTCTGGGTAGCGCGGGTCCTTGGTCGAGGTGCTGGCCCACAGAGGGCGCTGCGTCATCGCGCCTGCCTTGCGCAGCTTTTCCCACCGCGCGCCGCTGTGGAGCTTCTTGTACAGCTCGTATGCAAGCTTCGAGTTGGCGATCGCCGCCTTCCCGTACAGCCGCTCGAGGTCGCGCTTCTTGGCCGGATCAGTTGTCTTCTGGATCAGCTCCGTGAGGAGCTTGTCTACCTTGGTGTCGACGCGGCTGACGAAGAAGCTCGCGACGCTCGCCACCTTGCTCAGGTCGCCGCCCTTGCGCAACAGCTCCTCGAGCCCCGAGAGGTAGGCCTCGACTACCTCGGCGTAGCGATCGACCGAGAAGATCAGGGTGACGTTGATGTTGTGGCCCTTCGAGATCTGCTCGCGGATTGCGGGCACGCCTTCCTTGGTCGCGGGGATCTTGACCATCACGTTGGGCCGGTGGCAGCGCGAGCGCAGGTCCTCGGCGAAAGCGATGGTGCGCTTGGTGCTCTTGGCCACTGTCGGCGACACCTCGATGCTCACGTAGCCGTCCTCGCCCTTGGTCTTGTGGTGTACGGGCTGGAAGACGTCCGCAGCGGCCTGGATATCCTCGACCATGAGCTCCCACAGGATCTCTTCAGGCTTCCGCTTGGCGCCGACCAGGCGGACCATCGCCTCGTCGTAGTCAGTCGAGCCGCTGACAGCTTTCTCGAAGATCGTGGGGTTGGAAGTGACTCCCGTGACGCCCTCGTCGCGCAGGCGGGCGAGCTCGCCCGAGGTGATGAGCTGACGGCGGATGTTGTCGAGCCACAGCGATTGGCCGAGGTGCCTGAGCTCCTTGACCGGCGACGGCCTGCGCGCGGTGCTGGTCGCCATCGCTACTTGCTCTTGAGGAGCTTGGCCGCGGCCACTACGACGTGCTTGGCCGTGATCCCTGCGGCGTTCATCAACTCCTCGGGCTTGCCCGAGCCAGGCAGCGCCCTTACGGCGAGGTGCGCGACCTGCGGGGGGGCCTCCGACATCGCCTCCATAACGGCGGCGCCGAGGCCGCCCTCCGGGTAGTGGTCCTCGACGATCACAAAGCGGCCTTTGGTGACGCGTGCCGCCTCTTTCAGAGTCTTCATGTCGACTGGCTTCACCGAGTACAGGTCGATGACGCGGGCGGAGATCTTCTTCTGGGCTAGGGAGTCGGCAGCGGCAAGGCAGGCGTGAAGAGTCACGCCGGCGCCGATGAGGGTGACCCTGTCCTTCGCGGTCTGGCGCAGGACCTTGGAGCCCCCCACCTTGAAGGTGTCGCTGGGACTGTAGATGGTCGGGTAGGCCCCGCGAGTCGTCCTCATGTAGACGATGCCCTGCGTTTCCGCCATGAGCTTCGTCAGCTGCGCGGTCTGGTTGGGGTCGCACGGGTAAAGGACAGTCGAGCCATGGATCGCGCGCATCGAGGCGAGGTCCTCCAGGGCCATCTGCGAGGGGCCGTCCTGCCCGATCTCGGTGCCGGCGTGCGAGCCGACGAGACGGATGTTGGCCTCCGAGATGGCGGCCATGCGGACGAAGTCGTAGGCGCGGGCGAAGAAGGCGGCGAAGGTGGAGGCGAAAGGCTTGTAGCCGCGCACGCTCATACCAACCGCGGTCGCCACCAGCTGCTGCTCGGCGATCCACATCTCGAAGAAGCGGTCGGGGAAGGCCTTGGCGAACTCGTCGGCGTGAGTGGAGTTGGAGACCTCGCCGTCCATCGCGACGACCTCAGGCAGGGCACCAAGGGCGACCAGAGCATCGCCGTAGGCCTTGCGGGTGGCTACCTTGTCCTCTTTCTTGTAGGTCGGGAGGGTCACCACCACTTCGGGGCGCTTGGCCGCACGCGGCTGTGCCTCGGGCTTGGCGGTCTTGACCTTCAGGTTGCGGGCCCCGCCGAGCTCCTTGATCGCGCGCTCGGCCATGTCCGGGGGCAGCGCCTTGCCGTGCCAGCCGTCCTTGTTCTCGATCTCAGAGAAGCCTTTGCCCTTGATCGTCTTGGCGATGATCACTGTCGGCTTGCCGGTCGAGGAGAGGGCGCTGCCGTAGGCCCTGTCGATGGCTGCCACGTCGTGTCCGTCGATCACGATCGGGAAGCAACCGAAGGCTTCGACGCGGCGGCGGTAGATGTCGAGCTGCCAGCCGAACTCGGTCTCACCACGCTGGCCCAGGCGGTTGATGTCGAGGATGGCGGTGAGGTTGGACAGCTGGTAGTGGCCGGCTTTGTCGAGGGCCTCCCAGATCGAGCCCTCGGCCAGCTCGGAGTCGCCGCAGAGGGTCCAGACGTGGAAGGGGAGCTTGTCGAGGTTCTTGCCCGCGAGGGCGACCCCGACCGAGATCGGGAGGCCCTGGCCGAGGGAGCCTGTGGCAACGTCGACCCAGGGGATCGCTGGCGTGGGGTGGCCCTGCATGCGGGACCCGAACTTGCGGAAGGTCATCATCTCGGTATCGGTGATCGCGCCGACCGCCTTGAACATGGCGTAGCAGAGGGGCGAGGCGTGCCCCTTGGAGAAGATCAGGTGGTCGTTGCCGGGGTCCTTGGGCCTGGCCCAGTCGTACTGGAGGTAGCGGGCGATGAGGACGCCTATGAGGTCGGCGGATGACATCGAGGAGGTCGGATGGCCCGAGCCGGCCGCCGTGCTGCAGCGGATCGAGTCCACCCGCAGTTGCTGCCCCAACTGCCGAGCAAATTCGAGATCGGTGGTGGCAAGCGTCTCCGTGGTGACCGTCATCTCACTCCCTACCACAGCCTTGCCGTGGGGACCCCAAGAGGCGCGCCCGCGCGCCGACATTGTTAAGTCTATCGGTCTTTGATAAATACCCTCCCCGCCCGGGGAGGTGGCGGGCCGGGGCCGCCGGAGGGGGCGTCCAAGCCGGCCCTAATATCCTCCCCACCTTGTGGGGAGGTGGCGCGAAGCGCCGGAGGGGGGCCGTCAGGCCTGGGCGGCCAGCCTTTCCACCTCGGTCACCATGCCGTCCAGGGTGCGGAGGCCCGCGTCCCAGAAGTCCGGGTTCGTGATGTCCATGCCCAGGCGGCGCACCAGCTCGTCAGGCCTCACCGACCCGCCCGCGGCCAGAAAGTCGAGGTAGTCGTCAACGAACGAAGGCCCCTTCTCCAGGAACCGCTGGTAAACGGACAGGGCGAGCAGGTTGCCAAACGCATACGCGTACACGTAGCCCGGCGTGTGGAGGAAGTGCTCGATGTAGCTCCACCAGACCTTGTGTTCCTCGGTGAGCACGAGCGCGTCCCCGAACATGGGCTGCAGCATCGACTGGTACAGCTCTCCCAGCTGCTCGACCGCGAGCTCCCCTTCGGCCCGCCTCGCGGTGTGGCAAGCGTCCTCGTACCGGTTGAAAGCGACCTGCCTGAACACCGTGGAGAACGCATCCTCGCACTGGCTGCACAGCAGGGCAAGGCGCACTTTGGGGTCCTTCTCCTCCGCCATGACGGCGTCGAACGTCAGCGCCTCGCCGAACACCGACGCCGTCTCGGCCAGGGTGAGGGGCGGGTGGAAGTCAAAGATGTGCTGCTTCGACGCCAGGCGGTCGTGCAGCCCGTGGCCGAGCTCGTGCGCCAGCACAGTGACGTCGCGCAGCTTCCCCGTGAAGTTCAGCATCACATAGGGGTGGTGCTTGGGTGTCACCGGCATGCAGTACGCGCCGCCCGCCTTGCCCGGCACCACAGGCGCATCGATCCACCCGTGTTTGAAGAAGTCCTCAACCAGCGCTCCGGCCTTCTTGGAGAAGCGGTGATAAGCGCCGAGCACCACCTCCCTCGCCTCCTCCCACGACACGTCCCGCGACGCCTCCTGGAGCGGCGCGTACCGATCCCACTCGTGCAGGTCGCCGACCCCCATCAGCTGTCTCTTGACTCGGTAATACCGCACACAGATGTCGTACCGGCCCGTCACCGCCTCGACCAGTGCCTGCACCGCCTCGTCCGAGGTCTCATTCGCGAGGTTTCGCGACGAGATCCACGACGGGAACTTGCGCAATCGGTCGTCGATCGCCTTCTCCTGCAGGATGACGTTGAAGATGTAGGCGCGCGTGCGGATATCGCCCCCCAGCGCCACTGTGATGGCGCCACTGGCTCGACGCCGGACCTCGCGGTCGGGCTCGCGCAGTTGCGTCAGCGCCTCCTCGAGGGCCATCTGCCGCCCGTTCAAGTCGACCCGAATGCCCGAGCAAAGCTCCTCGAACAGCCGGGTCCAGGCCGAGTTGCCCACCGGGCTGTAGTCGGTGAGGACGCGCTCCTCAGGCTCCGAAAGCTGGTGCGGCCGGAACTTGCGGGCCTCTTCGACCGTGTGCGTGTATTGCGCCGACTCCTTGTCCGCGTACAGGCGCGCGGCCTGCTCGTCGCTCGTCTGCGCCAGCTCGAGGGCGAAGAAGACCCCATGGCTTCCGCGCTCGGCGCCGGCCTCGCGTACCCGCGCCAGCAGCCGCCCGGCCGCAGGATTCTTGGTGTCCTGGCTGTGAAGGAGGTAGGCGTACACCTCCGGCTTGGCCGCCGCGTCCTCGTCCTCCTCGAGCTCGCGCATCATCGCTGCGAAGTCGTGCGGGTCCAGGGACGCGACCCGGCCCTTGTACTTGGCCTCGAACGCCTTCGCCCGCTCCAGCGAGCGCGCCAGGGTGGCCTCGATCTTGGGGTCGGTCGGCGAGGCATAGAGATCGCTGAGGTCCCAGCGAACCGTTTCGGCGCCTGTTTCCTTCACTGCTTTTGCCACGGCGGGTCAGGATAACCGGTCAAGGGCTGATCGCATCCGCCGTAACGGGCATTCGAGGCTGACGTTAAGGAGTACATGAGGGGCACCGTTCTTGCAGCTGCGTTGTTGGTGCTTGCCGCGTGCGGCGGCTCGCCCGGCCCGACCGGGCAAACGACACCCTCTCCATCGAGCTCGTCCAATCCGCCGACCCCAACCGCGGTCACCTCTCCCGCGTTCCCCAGCCCGACACCCGGCGGACCAAAACCGCCATCACCCGCAACGTTCACCTGCGCGTCGCAAATTCCTGCTGGTAACGAGCTCGCGCTGGTGACCCTACGCAACACGTCAGGCATCGTCGTGCGGGACATCAGCAACATCTCCAACCCGGTGACTCGCTGCATCTTCAAGGGCGCAGGCACCTACTTCCGTTTCGTAAACGCCACCCACGTCTCGTACCTCGTAGCCTCGGACAACGGCACCGGGGCGCTGTACCTCGTCGACTTGCGGGCCCGCACGACGTCGTTGGTGCGCGCATGGACCAACGAGGGGTCGCTCTACTGGGTCTATGCCTGGAGCCCCGATGGAAACACCCTCAGCTACCTGAGCTCAAACGGCGACAAGGTAGCCTGGCACGTCCTGTCTGCAGCCGGCGATGTGATCTTGAGCAATCTGGGATCGGTCCCGGGTCGTGGCGTGAGCCCCAACTACGACGACGCGATGGTCGGCTTCTCTGCAGACGGAAAGTACGTCGCCCTCGAGCAGACCCTCACCTATACAGGGACCTCAGCACCAGCCGGCCAGACAGCGCCCTTCCAGGTCGTGCGGCTCTCGGACCGCAAGGTCGTATACAGCCGGATGAATGGAACCATGGCGACGGGG
>DAIUFK010000025.1:13229-16746 GCA_036844615.1 Candidatus Dormiibacterota bacterium
GGGCGGACCTCCACTCACCGGAAGGACCTACATCAAGGACCTCGTCACAGGGACGGAGAGCCTGTCGATCATCACAGCCGTCTTCGACTCATGGCCGCACATCGGCGCGTCGTAACCGAAGGCCCCTAGCGCAACAGCTTCGATAATTCCCGGACTCGATCGGGGTCCGGCCACCGGCCCGAGTAAGCGCCCTCGTTGACTGCCTCTGTCAGCTCCTCGAGTAGTGGCTCGATCGAGCCGGCTCGCGCCGCGTGGCGATATTCAAGAGGCGTCTCCGGTGGTGCGCGCCGCCTCCCCAGCCTTCGCTGGACGCGGTCGTACAGCCTGAGCAGCTCCGATTCGCCGGGCGCGGCGCGCGCCCCTCTTCCCCACCTCCGAGTGCGGACCCAAGCCCACAGCAGGACCACCACCAGCGCGATCGCGACTGCGGGCGGGATCACTGCGAGGACTCCGAGCGAGCCAAGCGCAGCGATCGGAGCGCCGATCGAGAGGTGTGGGATGAGGCGCGCGATGCCGGCGGCAGCCCAACGGTTTGGGAACTGCGTAGCGGGCAGGGCGGCGAAGCCTGGCGAGGGATCGACGGGCACCCAACCGTGTCCCGAGAACCAGACCTCAACCCACGCATGGGCGTCGTGCTCGCGGACTATCGACTGGTTGAGAACCGGGTCGTAGTCGCCAGTGGAGTAGCCGGTCGCGAGCCGGGCAGGGATGCCAAGGCTGCGCAGCATCAGGACCTCGGCGGTGGCGAACTGCTCGCAGTATCCGATCTTGGCGTCGAACAGGAACCAGTCGACGGGATCACGCCCTTGCGGGACCTGCCCGAGCTGGAGGGAGTACTTGTAGTTCTGCTGGAGGTACGTGGTCAGCGCCATCACCTGGTCGTACTGGCTTGCGCGGTGGCCGTCCGTCGCCTGGAACGCGAGCTCGCGGGCGCGTTCGGAGAGCGTTCCGGGGTTTACGTATTCGCTGTTCTGCTCAGGAGGACCGGACGACAGCGGATCCTGCGCAAGCTCCTGGGCTGAGAGGTTCGGGAGGTAAGAGACCACTGAGTAGGTCTGGCCCGGCCGGAGCACGTCCGGCGTCCTGAACGTCCCGTAAGCGTCCTCACGAAGCGCGGCCACCGGCGCGTAAAGGCTCTGGATCGGATACGCGGCGCTGATCACGCCAGGCAGGGTGCGGACGACGCGGAAGACCTGGACGAAGGTGCCCAGATTGTGCTTCGGCGCCGGGGGCAAGAAGCGCGGCTGGATGTAGGGCTGAAAGGTGACGAAGTTGGGGTTTGAGGTGGTCCAGACGCCGTCCCGATAGGTGTCGAAGATCAGGCCTCGCCAGTACGCTGGTGCGCCAGTGCGGACGTACATCACCGGCGTGTCGCCAAGCCTTCCGCGGAAGTGCAGGTCGATGCTGCCGGTCGAGCCCGAGGGATCGCCACTCACCTGCACCAGCGGCAGCGCCGGATTCTCGAGCTCGCCCCGGAAGCTCGTGAAGTTGGGAAGCGACACGATGAGCGGTGTAGGCGCGAACGAAGTCGGTTGCGGGATGAGGATGAAGCCGGCAAGGCCCAGCGCCAGGGCGCCGGCGAGGGTGAGGGCGACGGGCCTGACGGGTGCGGCGAGCCTCGCCTCCATGCGGCGCAGGTGCGAGGTCATCCAGAAGCCGGCGAGGCAGATCGCCCACAGAGCGACGAGGATGCCGAAGGCGTAGTCCCAGGCGAAGACGGCCGCGAGGTAGAGGATGGCCAGGCTGATCCACAGGCTCGAGTAGCAGTTGCGGCGGGTCTTGAGGTCGAAGCTGGTCACCGCCACCAGCAGGATTGCGAAGTTGGCCTGCGGCAGGACGCCACCGAAGAAGGCGAGCACAGAGTCGATGAGGAAGTAGACGAGCGCGGCCATCACGAGGGTGGCCACCAGGGTTTGGCCGGCAACCGTGCGCCTTCGCGCTCGGCCGCGGTAGCTGACCACGTGACCTATCGCAGCCACGACGACGCCGACCGCCGGCACCACGTAGTCCTGGCCGTAGATGACCACCGCCACGCACGCGACGGCGAAGCCGGCGAATACGAAGGCGCGACCAGCCAGCGCGTTCTCAACGGGGGAGGCCGGGAGACGCGGCAGTCTCAAAGCGGCCATGCAGTCCCCACCCTCTGGAAAGGCTCTATGTCGACTTCGGCGTCCCCAACGACCCAAGCCCGAACCCTCCCCCCGCGCTGCCTGACAGTCTCAAGCGCCTCGATCCAGCGCGCATCCGCGCCAGCCGTCACTCCGACCGCGTCGTTCACGGGGGGCGCCTCCGATGGTTGTTGGACGCCCCCTCCGGCGCTTTGCGCCACCTCCCCGGCAAACGGGGAGGACATCGGGTAACGCGCAAGCCACTCTAGTAGCGCCCAAAAGTTCTGAGCCTCGCTCGGCTGACTGGGCTCGAGGCCTGGTGCCCACAACACGACGCGCCCACCCTCCCTGATGCAATCCCATGCCTCCGACGCCGCCAGCCGCGCGACCTGGTCCGCGGCCTCGCGCGTGGCCGGGTTGGGGTCGCAGAAGATTCCGACCGTCTGCTGCCCAGGCGGCTCGTACTCGCGTACGACGAGCTTCCCCAGTCGCGCGCTCGACCGCCAGTGGATGCGCCGTAGGGGATCCCCCGCCCGATACTCCCGCACGCCGAAAAGCTCCATCCCCGAACCGGCCCGCGGCGCCGACACGCTCGCCTCGAGCTCCCTCGCTTGCGGGCGCGACGTCAAGGACATGAAGCGAGGCAGCACCAGCGCGATCTCCCCATCCGCCGCACGGCGCCGGAACCTGAAGAAGCCGAGCGGGTCGCTCGACTCGAGGACGCAGGCCTGGGCCATGACGGCTCCCCGTCCAAGCGGACCGACAATCCTCTGGTCCCTCCAGCCTCCGCGCGGCACGACCCCCGTCGCGGCGCGAATGTCGACCCCGGCGATCGACCCCGAAAGCCTGGCGGGACCTCGCGCGCTCCCCTTCGTCTTCAAAGCGAGCTCGATCTCGGCCCCGTCACCTTCGAAGACCGGAGCGGGAACCGGCCCGCTCCGCAGGAGCTGCTCGGGAAGGTCGTCGAGCGGCGAGTCGGGGGCCGGCTTCGTCCCGGCCAGCGCAAAGCTCGCCGTCAAGCCGCGCCAGTTCCAGCGCGCGTAGAAATACGCGGCGACGACGAGCGCCGCCACCCAATAGGCGAGCAGGAAAAGCCAGGCGACCTCCGACGTCGACCCGTAATAGAAGACGATCAGCGCGACCGCCACCGCGCCGACCAGGCGCCACGTCATGGCCACGCGGCCGGAGGGCCGGCCGAGAGATTTGGGGTCCAGGTGGCCCGAGGCGAAGGCAGGGGTGGCCCGACTAGGAGCGCACTGCAAGTGCGCGACGACGGCGGGACCGGGCCCCTAACGCCCGGATCGGGCCGCATGGGCCCCAAAGATCCGGCTGGCATCTCTGGCTGCATGGCCCGCTCAGTGCTGCCTCAAAGGCGGAAGCGGGACCGAAGCCACCACCTCTTCAAGAAC
>DAIUFK010000025.1:16846-28336 GCA_036844615.1 Candidatus Dormiibacterota bacterium
CTCAGTGCTGCCTCAAAGGCGGAAGCGGGACCGAAGCCACCACCTCTTCAAGAACGTCGGCGCCTTTGACCCTTCCACGCATGCCGAGCCGGTGTGACAGGACTGGGATTGCCAGCAGCTTGATGTCATCGGGCAGCACGAAGTCGCGACCCTCGAAGAGAGCCCATGCCTGTGCCGCCCGCTGCAGGTAGACGCCAGAGCGCATGCTCGCCGGGAGCAGCACCTCCTGCCGCGACCTGATCGCATGCAGGAGCGAAACGATGTAGGTGCGGATCGCCGGCGCTGCCACCACTCTCAGGCAGGCGTCCTGCAGCTCGATCACGTCTTGCAGGCTCACCACCGCGCGGAGGTCGGCGATCGGGTCGCCATGCTCGCGCCGCGCCAGGACTTCCATCGCCTCATCGTCAGTGGGCGGCCCCATCTCCGCCGCCAGCAGGAAGCGGTCGAGCTGCGACTCGGGCAGCGGGTAGGTGCCATGGAACTCGGTCGGGTTCTGTGTCGCGACGACAAAGAATGGCTTCTCGAGCGTGCGAGTGACGCCCTCGACCGTTACCTGGCCCTCCCCCATCGCCTCCAGCAGCGCCGACTGCGTGCGCGGCGTCGCGCGGTTGACCTCATCGGCCAGAAGGATGTTGGCGAACACGGGCCCCGCGATGAACTCGAAGCTCAGGTCCTTCTGGTTGAAGACGCTCGAGCCGGTGATGTCCGAAGGCAGGAGGTCGGGAGTGCATTGGATGCGGCGGAAGGTGCCCCCCACAGAGGTCGCGAGCGCCCGCGCCAGCAGAGTCTTGCCGGTGCCTGGGAGATCCTGCAAGAGGACGTGGCCACCTGCAACCAGGCCAGCCGCTGCCAGCCGCACCACATTCTGCTTGCCGACGATGACGCGATGGACGTTCTCTTCGATGAGCCCCAGGAGCTCAGCCGCGCGACGAGGAACGAGGGTGGGGTCCTGGGAAGCCGACGACATCTCGGAAAAGTCTAGTTCGGCGTCCGAGCTAAACCTTGCGGTTGATCTCGCTTACTGCTGTCCGATCATCCTCGCGATGACCTCGGCCAGGTTGGGCCCGCCCTTGCCGAACGGGACCGAATGAACGCGATGCGCGAATACCATCTCGGCGACCTCGCCCACCTGTGCGGGGCCAACCCCGCCCTTCGCGTCGTACGCGGCCTTCGCCTGGGCGGCGCGCGCGCAGACGAGGTCGGAGCGGTGCCCGTCGACCTCGAGGGCGATCGAGAGCTGCGCTATGAGGCGCAGGATCTCGCGAGGCAGCTCGACCTCCGGGAAGGTGGCGATCGCCTCGGCGATGTGGGCGCGCACGTCCTGCTCCGACTCTGCATGCTGCTGGTAGAAGGAGGTGGGGTCGTCCTCCCAGTCCGCGCGCTTTTCCACGATTGAGACGCGCTGGTCGAGGTCACGGATGCCCTCCACGTCGACACAAAGCCCGAACCGGTCGAGCAGCTGCGGCCGCAGCTCGCCTTCCTCGGGGTTCATCGTGCCGATGAGGATGAATCGCGATGGGTGCGAGACGGAGACCCCCTCACGCTCGACGGTGTTGATGCCCATGGCGGCGGCGTCGAGGAGGACGTCGACGATGTGGTCGTCGAGCAGGTTGACCTCGTCGACGTAGAGGATGTTGCGGTTCGCCTCGGCAAGGACGCCAGGCTCAAAGCGACGCGAGCCCTCCTTGAGGGCTGCCTCCAGGTCGATGGTCCCGACCACGCGGTCTTCCGAAGCGTTGATCGGCAGCTCCACCACTCGCATACGCCGTGTTGCAACGGGCAGGTCCCCAGCCTTTGCGCGTTCGCGACAGTCGAGGCAGAAGTCCTCGGGATCGTCGGGGTGGCAGCCGAAATGGCAGCCCTCCACGACCTGCTGCTCGGGCAGAAGCTTCGCCAGCGCCCGCACCGCTGTCGACTTGCCGGTGCCCTTCTCACCGCGAATCAGCACGCCACCGATCGCGGGGTTGATCGCGTTGAGCACGAGCGCGAGCTTCATCTGCTCCTGGCCTACGATCGCTGTGAACGGGTACGAGTACCTGTCGATCGCCATCAAACAGATGTTACCGGTCGTTGCCGGCCTGACCCCCGGGCGCACCATGCTGCTTCGTCACGAGCGATCGGTGCGGCTTCGCAGCTCGCGCTCGACGGCTGACGCGATCTCGTCTCGCGACAGGTCATACAGGCCGTAGTAGCGAGCGCCCATGCGCTCGGCGAGGTCGGCGCACGCGTTGATCGCGTAGGTCTGGTACATCGGCGCCACTCGCGCGAGGTGCTGCACCGATGGCAGGTGGCTGTAGTCGCGAGCCGAGTCGATGACCAGCGCGTCGATCTTTTCCGCCTCGATCATCGCCGCCACCTTCTGCGCCTCCACCAGCGGCTCCTCTTTGAACATCGAGATGTTGCCGCGCCCGTCGCTGATCAGGACCAGGAGCGGCCTGATCGTCGGGTCGCGTAGCAACTCGGTCTTGACCACCTTGTAGCCGGCCATCAGGCCGTGGGTGAGCGGCGTGGTCCCCCCCACCGAGAGCTTCTCGAGCCGGCGCCGGGCCAGCGAGACGCTCGACGTGGGCCGCAACACCACCTCCGCCGTGCGGTTCTTGAAGATCACCACGGCGACCCGGTCCCGGCGCACATAAGCGTCCTGCAGAAGGGAGAGGATCGCGCCCTTGGTGGCGGCCATTCGCTGCTCGGCGTCCATTGAGGCCGAAGCGTCGACGACGAAGACGATGAGATTGCCGATCTTGCGTTCACGGACCTTCTGGCGCAGGTCGTCGCGCTCGAGCATCAAGCGCTCGCCGGGCAGCCTCCCGCGCTCCTTCTGCATCGGAGCTGCCGCGCGGACCGTGGCATCGATGGCGAGGTCGGTCACCTTGGCCTTGGGCCGGGCCCGGACGTAGCGGCCGCGGCGATCCGGCGTCTGAGCGGCCGAGCGCTTGCCGCCCTGCTTGCGAACTCGGCGTTGCCTTGGCAGGTCGATGCGCTTGAGGTTGAACAGCTCCGTTGCGTCGGGCGCCGACTCGTTGCCACTGGAGCCGCCAGTTGTCATTCCCTGGTCGCTGCCCGCCGACTGCTGTCCCGAATCGGAAGCGCTTGCGCTCTGCTCGGTCGACGACTCTGGAGGAGCGTCGCTATCCGATGGCTGCGGCTCACCGGCGTCGGCGTCGGCGTCCTTGGATCCCGCTTGCTCATCCCCCTGTTCGGGTGAGGTGGTTTCTTCCTGGTCTCTCCGAATCGGCTGGCGCGCGCGGTGCGCGAGCGCCAGGGTGGCGGCGTCGTAGATGTCGTCGCGGCTCGGGGTGGCGTGGCGGCGGTATGCGGCAAGGGCTCTCGAGGCGTGGTCGATGACCACGTCGGCGCGGTGGCCGAGCACCTCGGCTTCGACGCAGATCGAGGAGATGAGGCGTGCCTGGGCGGTGGTGATGCGGACCCCTTTGACAGCGGCCATCGCTTCGCCCAGGGCTCGGGAGAGGTTCTGGTCAGCGGCAGCGAACTCGTTGGCGAACTCGTGGCCGCCCTTCTTGAAGGCCGCGTCACGCTCCGAGATCAGCACGCGCTGGTCCGGGTCGCGGATGCCTTCGACATCGACGCAGAGCCCGAAGCGGTCCAGCAGCTGGGGGCGCAGCTCGCCCTCCTCGGGGTTCATCGTGCCGACGAGGATGAAGCGCGAGGGGTGGGCAAAGGAAACGCCTTCGCGCTCGACGACGTTGACACCCATCGCGGCAGCGTCGAGGAGGACGTCGACGAGGTGGTCGTCGAGGAGGTTGACCTCGTCGACGTAGAGGATGTTGCGGTTCGCCTCCGCGAGGACGCCTGGCTCGAAGCGCTTGGCGCCGGCGCGCAGGGCGGCTTCGATGTCGATAGTGCCGACCACGCGGTCCTCGGACGAGTTGATGGGGAGCTCGACGACGCGCATGCGGCGCTTGTGCGAGGGCAGGGTGCCGTTCGTCGCCACGCGCGCGCGGCACTCGATGCAGAGGCCCTCGCGGTCCTCGGGGTCGCAGCCATAGTGGCAGCCCTCGACGACGGAGTGCTCGGGGAGGAGGCGGGCCAGGGCGCGCACGGCGGTGGATTTGCCGGTGCCCTTTTCACCACGGATGAGGACCCCGCCGATGGTGGGGACTATGGCGTTGAGGATCAGGGCAAGCTTCATCGACTCCTGCCCCACGATCGCGGTAAAGGGAAAGACGTGACGATCGAGCTTGAGGCTCACGAAATCAGGATAGGTGCGCGAGGGCGGTAAGACTGAGTTGAGCGTCCCCACCGGCGCTGCGCGCCACCTCCCCGCGGAGCGGGGACGATATTGGATATTGAGCAAACATCCTCCCCACTTGTGGGGAGGTGGCCCGGAGGGCCGGAGGGGCTCCCCGGAGCCTAGCTCGGGACCAGGGCTTTGACCAGCTCCTTTTCTTGGAGCAGCTCCTCGGTCGTGGTTTTGATTCGCTTTTTGGCGTCGTCGTCGTGCTCCAGGCCTTCGACCACGTTCCAGCTCGTGCCCGCGGTGGTGGCTACCGGGAAGCCGAACTGCAGGCCCTCCGGTGTTCCGTACTCGCCGTGGCTCACCACCGCCAGCGACGTCCAGTCGCCCCACGCGGTGGGCGTCCTGATGCTGTTCACCGAGTCGATCACCGCATTGGCGGCCGACGCTGCCGACGACAGGCCCCGCGCCTCGATGACCGCCGCGCCTCGCTTCTGCACCGTTG
The DNA here is from genome assembly GCA_036844615.1 of Candidatus Dormiibacterota bacterium. GTDB lineage: Bacteria > Chloroflexota > Dormibacteria > Dormibacterales > Dormibacteraceae > Palsa-872. Next base: position 21,547 of record DAIUFK010000025.1, read on the forward strand.
TGATGAAATCGCCCTTGAGCCAGCGGTGGTCCTTGATCATCTCGAAGGCGGGCAAACCGACGATCCTGGCGTTGCGCGCGTCGGGGTACTGGGTCGCCGAGTGATTGCCCCAGATCGCCAGGTTGCTCACCGTCGAAACCGGCATGCCGGCCTTCCTGGCCAGCTGCGTCTTCGCCCTGTTCTCGTCCAGCCGCATCATCGCGAACCAGCGTTCGGCGGGGATGTCCTGCGCGTTCGAGCGCGCGATGAGGCAGTTGGTGTTGCACGGGTTGCCGATGACGAGGACCCGCACGTTGCTCGCGGCCTTGTCCTGGATCGCCTTGCCCTGGGGAGCAAAGATCCCACCGTTAATGGACAGCAGGTCACCCCGCTCCATCCCCGCCTTCCGCGGCACCGACCCGACAAGCAGCGCCCACGAGGTGTCGTCGAAGGCCTTCTCGGTGTTGCTCGTGAGGATGATGTCCGACAGGAGCGGAAACGCGCAGTCGTCAAGCTCCATGGCGACTCCCTCGAGCGCCTTCATCGCAGGCTCGATCTCCAGCAGGCGCAGGACGATCGGCTGATCGGGGCCGAGCATCTGACCGGAGGCGATCCTGAAGACGAGCGAGTAGCCGATCTGTCCCGCGGCCCCGGTCACAGTCACCTGGACCGGCTTGCGCCCTCCGTCCCCCCTTATCGCCACAAGCTCGAATGGTAGTGGCTCAGGCGGGAAAGACGGGGAGGCGCCGGTGACGGGAATCGTTGTGGGGACGGTGAGGAGGACCGCTTTTGGGGCCCCGGCGCCTCACTGCAGATAAAACGGAGCTGCTCGGCGGAAGGTTTCACCGGAAGCCCTCTCCCTCCGGTTCGAACAGTTCTTCGTCCGCTATTCGCCTCGCGAAGCAAAGAAAGCCTGTGTGGGCGACCATCCTGTGCGACGGGCGAAGGCTCCGGCCTCGGACCGTCCACCCCCTCTGCAGCAGCTCGAACACCTCCAGCATCCCAAAGCCCCTTGCCTCCCTCAGGCCCTCGAAGAAGCGCTGCACCTGGCTGACGTTCGGGCAGTGCGCGAACAGGATCCCGCCAGGTCTCAGCGCGCCCTGCACCGCCGGGATCGCCTGCCACGGCTCCGAGAGATCGAGGAGCACCCTGTCCATTTCGCGTTCCTCGACGCCCTGGTAGATGTCGCCGAGCTTGAGGAAAAGGTTGGGCGGCAGCTCGCCCAGCGTTTCGGTGATCGCTCGCGTCGCTGCCTCGAGGAACTCCTCCCGCAGCTCGTAGGAGACGACAACGCCCTCGGGCCCCACCGCGCGCAGGGCTGCCAAAGTCAGGGCCCCCGTCCCCGTCCCCGCCTCCAGCACCCTCGCCCCGGGGTGGATGTCAGCCCCGACGAGGATCGCCCCGAGGTCCTTCGGGTAGATCGGCTGGGCCTGCCGCACCCGCCCTGTCACCTGCTCGGCGAACGTCGGCCGGACCGCCAGGAGGCGGGCGCCGAGCTGGGTGGTGACGACAACGCCTTCCGGGCGCCCGATCAGGGCGTCGTGCTCGATCGCGCCCGAGTGAAGCGAGTGGCGTTGCCCGGCCTTCAGGCGCACCTTGTGCCGGCGCCCCACCTTGTCGACCAGCAGGATCAGGTCGCCGTCGCTAAGTACCCTCAACCGAGGTGGGGCCGGAGGGCCGGCCGATCCGGTCGGCATCTCTGGCCCCACCTCAGGGCTTTCGGGCGCGGATCAGGCAGTGCCAATATGCGTGCCACAGCTTTCCTTCACGTCGCTCGGGGTGCAGCTGCGCGCGAGCCTCACCGTCGGCGCCTTCGATAACCTCAGCCAGTTGCGCGGCCAGATCGGGCGGCACTGCCATGTTGCCCATCCAATCTTCGAAGTCCCAGTCGAGCTCCCGGCTCTGGGCAGATTCGACCTCAAACCCCGCTTTCTCGAGCCGCTCGGTCCACTCCTGGACGGTGAGCGAGCGCACGTGGGATGGGTCGCGGCGCACCTCGACGGCGTGCATCACTTCTCTCGCCTCTGCCGGCGGGGCACAATCGACGAAGGCGGCAGCACGTCCGGGCTTGAGCACTCGCAGGGCCTCGCCGAGGAAAGCGTCGAAATCGTGGAAGTGATGTGGGGCCGCCCTCACCGTGTAAAGGTCGAACACTCCGTCGGCGAACGGCAGCCGGCACGCGTCCCCCAGCACCCAGTCCGCGTTCGTGACGCTGCGTTCGGCGGTGATGCGCCGCGCCTGGTCGAGCATCTCTCTTGTGAGGTCGACCCCGACCACACGATGCACAAAGGGCGCGAGCGCAAACGCTGTGTTGCCGGTTCCGGTGGCGACGTCTAGAGCGAGGTCGCTTGGCTCGGGATGAACCAGGTCGAGGACCTCGCGCAGGCGCTCCGACGAGGTGTGGAACTTCGCGCGGGCGTAGTTCGCGGCAACCGGAGCGAACCTGGAGCGAACGTCATCTGGCACAGCGAGAGATTACGCTAGGCCCGTGACCGCTCCCGCTTCAGCCGCGGACCTCGTGGCCCGGGTGGAAGCGGCCCTTGCGGCAGGCGGGCTGCAGCCGATCAGGACAACGGTCGCCGGCCACATGGGAGTCGTCGGCAGCACCTCCGCCTTCAAATGGCGTTGGATGGCGACCAAGCTCAACTCCTTTGTGTACATCGCCGCCTTCAACCCTGGCAGCGCAGCGTCCGGAGCCCTCGACCAGTACCTGGCGGCGGCCTGTCAGGACGCGATCGACAAGAAGGGCTTGATGCGCGGCGCTCAGAGCGGCGTCGCCGCCGTCACGGTGGCCGCGATCGATCACGCAACCCCCGAAGACGAGGCCTGGGCCGCCAAGCCTCACGGGCGCAGGTTCGCAGCGATCACGTTCCCAACCCTTGCCGATCCCGCGACCGGCAAGGTCATCCGGCCACAGCGAATGATCCTCGGGGGGATCTACAAGAGCTACCTCCAGGACCTGGTGAAGCAGTACGTAGAAGGACCGCTTCACTCCTAGGCCTGGCGCGCCTCTTCCTTTCTTTGGCGCCGAGCCCTGATGACTGCAATCGCTATCACCGCGACGACGATGCCTCCCGCCACCCCTCCGTAAAGCAGAGGCGTCGAGCGAATTGAGCGTTCAAGGCTGTCCCCGAACAGGACCCCAAGCAGAAGGAACACGCCGGCCCAGGCGGCGCTGGAGACAGCGACGCTGATGGCGAACACGCGATAACGAAGCTTCAGGATGCCCGCCGCCACAGTCAGGGGAACGCGGAACCCAGGGATGTGGCGCCCGAAGATCAGGGTCCATGGGCCCCACCTGGAAAACCACGCTTCTGCACGGTCGAGCCGCTGCGGGGTCAGCTCGAGGAATCTTGCGATCCGGTGCTCGAGCAGCCGCCTGCCGTAGCGGCGGGCCAGCAGGTAGAGGTTGGTGGCGCCGAGCGTGACAGCGAGCGTGAACCCGAGCCAGGCCGCAAACAGGACAGGGAAGTTGCGAGGCAGCCGGTGACCCACATATAGAAGGAAGGCGTCGCCAGGAATGAACAGCGGCACCCCTGATTCCTCGATGTAGATCAACGCAAAGCCGACCAGGTAACCATCCTGCCTCAGGATCTGGCCGATCGTCCTGTCAATCTGCGGCGCCTCGGTGGCGGCGTCGTGCTCGACCAGCAGCCACATGGCGACGATGACCACGACCAACAGCACGACGCCGCCAATCACGCGCAAGCGTGTCGAAAGGCCGAACTCCTTGTCAGGCTCCGGCTCAGGCACGTGGGTTTCGCTCATCCGCGGGCCACGATACTTGTTGCGACCGAGGTCGCTATCGTTCGAACCATGGCGAGCGCTGTTGCGCGATGGTCGGGTCACAAGGTCAAGTTCGACGTCGAGTCAGGTTCTGGCCACACCGCCGCCGCTGACGAGCCGCCGGTCTTCGGCGACGACGACGGCATGCGCCCTACCGAGATGCTGCTTGGCGCGCTTGGCAGTTGCACAGGCCTGAACGCGGTCCTGCTGCTCAAGAAGTTCAAGCAGCCGCTGAAGTCAATGGAAGTTCAGGTTGAGGGCGAGCAGGAGAAGGAATGGCCGCGGGCCTTCACCAAGATCGAGGTGACCTTCGTGCTCGGCTGGGAAGGCAAGCACGACAACGACAAGGTGGACTCGGCGCTGGACATGGCCTGCAACCGCTATTGCCCCATCCATGCGACGCTCTCACGCGGCACGAAGATCCAGCACCAGCGCAAGGACACGTAACCAGGCTGAGTCTGCGCTCCAATTAGAATGAGGGGCGTTCCCAAAAGCCCCAATACCTGAGGCCACTCCGGAAACTTGCTCGAGAGCTACGTCCCGCTCCTGATCTTCGTCCTGATAGTTCTCGGTTTGATTGGCGCGCTGGTCACCCTGAGCTTCGTGCTCGGGCCGTCCAAGCCATACAAGGCCAAGCTCGCGCCATACGAATCGGGAATCACTCCAACCGCACCCTCTCACCCTAGGCTCTCCGTCCGCTTCTACCTGACGGCGATGCTCTTCATCATCTTCGACGTCGAGGCAGTGTTCTTCTACCCGTGGGCGGTGATCATGCGTCAGCTCAAATGGTTCGGCCTCATCGAGATGCTCGTCTTCATGGGCATCCTGCTCATCGCCCTCGCCCACATCTGGCGAAAGGGAGGCCTCGAATGGGACTAGAAGAGCTGGCGGAATCCCTCGGCCAGAACGTCCTCACCACCACGCTCGGCAAGGTCGTCGGCTGGGGCAGGGGAAACTCGATCTGGCCCGCCCAGTTCGGCCTCGCTTGCTGCGCGATCGAGATGATCGCCACCGCGACCGCCAGCGTCGACATCGCTCGTTTCGGATCGGAGGCGATGCGCGCCTCGCCTCGGCAGGCGGACCTGATGATCGTGTCGGGCCGCGTGTCCCAGAAGATGGCGCCGGTGCTGCGCACCGTCTACGACCAGATGCCCGAACCCAAGTGGGTCATCTCGATGGGCGCCTGCGCGTCGACTGGCGGAGTGTTCAACAACTACGCGCTGCTCCAGGGCGTGGACAAGATTGTGCCCGTCGACGTGTACATCCCCGGCTGCCCCCCACGCCCTGAGGACCTCCTCAACGCCCTGATGATCCTCCAGGAGCGCATCAAGGCCCAGGGCATCACTCCGCGCCAGTGATCTCTGAGCAGCTGATCATCGACCGCGGCGTCAGCGCCGGCGATCAATGGATCACCGTGGCCGCGGAGAGTGTTCGCGACGCACTCGCCGGACTTCGCTCCGACGGCTATCGGCTCCTGACGTTCCTGACGTGCGTCGATCACCTGGTCGATTCCTCTCGTGATTGGCCTGCTCGGTTCGAGATGATTTATCAGCTGCGCAACCTCGAGACGCGCGAACAGCTGCGGGTGCGGGCATTCGTCGATGGCGACCCGCCTCGCATCGACTCGGTCTATGACATCTTTCCGCCCGCCAACTGGGACGAGCGCGAAACGTACGACCTGTTCGGGATCGTCTTCAACAACCACCCCGACCTCACCCGCATCCTCATGCCCGACGACTGGGTCGGCCATCCGCTGCGACGGGACTATCCCGTCGGCGGCGAGACAGTCGAGTTCTCCGAAGAGCACGAAAAGTGGCAGACCGCCCCCGAGGAAGCCTAGTGAGCGCGACCGAAGGAATGACCGTCACGAAGACAGGCGAGCGGGGCGCCTTCGGTGGCGAGCTGCTCACAATCAACTTCGGCCCTCATCACCCGTCCACACACGGTGTGCTGCGGCTCATCGTCGACCTCGACGGAGAGCAGATCAGGCGCATAAGGCCTGTCATCGGCTACCTGCACACGGGAATCGAGAAGCAGATGGAGGCGCTGCGCTGGCAGCAGGGCGTCGTCGTCACCGACCGCCACGATTATCTTTCGCCGCCCATCAACAACCTCGCGTACGCGCTAGCGGTCGAGAAGCTGATGGGCGTCGAGGTGCCGGCTCGGGCGCAGGCGCTGCGCGTGATCATGTCGGAGCTGACACGCCTCTCCTCACATCTCGTGTGGATGGGGACCAGCGGCCTCGAGCTTGGCGCGATGTCGATGCTCATGTACTGCTTCCGGGAGCGCGACACGATCCTCGACATGAACGAAGAGATCTCCGGCTTCCGGATGCACACGTCTTACATCAGGCCCGGTGGCGTATTCGCTGACGCGACGCCGAGATTTCTCGAGATGCTCGACACGTTCATCGGCGCCATGCCTGGGCACGTCGACGAGTACGAAGACCTGCTCACGATGAACCCGATCTGGCGCGCGCGCACCATCGGCATCGGCAGATTGTCGCCCGAGGACGCGAAGGTGCTCGGCGCGTCAGGGCCGATGATTCGCGGCTCCGGTGTCGCTTGGGACCTGCGCAAGACGATGCCATATTCGGGCTACGAGAACTACGAGTTCGAGGTCGCCACCTCCAACGACTGCGACTGCTACGGGCGCTACCTCGTCCGCATCAAGGAGATGCGCGAGGCGGTGAAGATCCTCCGCCAGGCGCTGGACCGGCTGCCCGATGGGCCGGTCAACGTTGACGACCGCAAGATGCTGCCGCCGCCTCGGGAGGAGCTGGAGACTTCGATGGAAGCTGTCATCCATCATTTCAAGCTGTTCACCGAGGGCTATTCGGTGCCGCCAGGCGACGTGTACGTGGCGGTCGAATCGGGTCGCGGCGAGAACGGCTGTTACATCGTCAGCGACGGCACCCACAAGCCACGCCGCGTGAAATTCCGCGCCGCCTCCTTCGTCAACCTGCAGGCCCTCGAGCGCATGGCGCTCAACCACATGGTCGCCGACATGATCGCGATCATCGGCA